>CANFOZ010000008.1 GCA_947448795.1 Bacteroidota bacterium | reverse complement strand
GAATTGCTTTGTATAGCACCATTGCTCTAGGCTTGTTGGGCGCTATCTCGTTTTACTTTATAGAACACAACAATACACTTGCAGGACACAAACCGGTTGAACAGGCAATAACCTCAATCTTCATGTCGGTAACCTGTCGAACAGCCGGCTTGAGCGTCGTGCCCGTAAGTCAATTGATGCCGAGCATGCTGTTAATCATGATGTTTTTAATGTTTATCGGCGCCAGCTCCGGCTCTACTGGCGGAGGTATAAAAACATCGAGCTTCACACTCATTTTTATATCGGCATACAACACCCTCCGTGGTCGTCAGCGCATGCAGATCTTCAAACATTCGGTTTATCCTGAATTGCTTAACAAAGCGTTCACTATCCTCGTCTTTGCACTCACCTACATCTTCTTTTCCACTGTTGCCCTTTGCATCACCGAACCAGGACAACAAGTGCTGCATTTGGCCTTCGAAGAAGTTAGTGCCTTCTCTACAGTAGGACTCAGCACGGGATTGACATCGGCACTGTCACCATACGGTAAATTCATTGTCATCGCCTCCATGTTCGTCGGGCGCATCGGCCCATTAACGCTGGCCTTCGCTATCGCAAAGCGCCCTACAAAAACAAATTACAAATACTCCACCGCACACGTTATCGTTGGCTAAGAAAATACTATGACCACTGCAACACAAACGGGAAAGAAAGAAATGGTGCGCGACATGTTCAACGGAATCGCGCCGCGCTACGATTTTCTAAATCATGTTCTATCGGTTGGAATCGATATCCTTTGGCGTAAAAAAGCGATCCGACAGATTGCCCATCTGAAACCACAAATAATGCTTGATGTGGCTACAGGTACAGGAGACTTTGCACTTGAAGCACTCTCCCTTAAGCCAAAGCAGATCATCGGCATCGATATATCAGAAGGAATGCTTGACCTCGGACGTATTAAAGTAAAAAACCGAAAGGTCGATGATTGCATACAGCTCCTTGTCGGTGATTCGGAGGATATGCCCTTCGCAGACAATAACTTTGATGCTATAACCGTTGGTTTTGGTGTGCGTAATTTCGCTGATATCAACAAAGGCCTACACGAAATGCATCGTGTTCTAAAACCGAAAGGCATGCTCGTGGTGCTTGAATTCTCAAAACCAAAGACCTTCCCGATTAAGCAAGTTTATCAGTTTTACTTTTCTTTCATACTCCCTCTTGTTGGACGACTAATTTCAAAGCATAGCACAGCATACACCTATCTTCCCGACTCCGTCGAAAAATTTCCGGAAGGACAAACGTTCTTGGAAATGATGAAGAAAAACGGCTTTGTTGAGGTGCGACAAATACCTTTAACCTTCGGCATTGCATCACTCTATTTAGGAAACAAGTAGAATGTATAACACAAAAAAAAATTGCCTGTCTTTTCGTCTTTGCATACCCTTTCTGGCGCTTACATTACTATTTCTCTCGTTTTCAATGCATGCCCACGCGCAACGAAACAGAGTTCCTTTAAACATTCCAAAGCACGACTTTAATACACTCAATTTCGGCTTTCTACTGGGTGTAAACAAGACCGATTTCGTGCTGCATCAATCCGCTCACTTTTTAAGCTACGACTCTTTATTTAGCGTTGAAACCGTTGGTGGCAGCGGCTTCAACTTGGGTATCATGTCGGAACTAAAACTCGGAGAACACGCTAACGTGCGTTTCGTTCCAGATCTCTCTTTTACCCAACGCGACTTAACCTATACATTCGACACAAGCAGGGTAAAAACTGACAAAACAAAATTTACAAGCACCAAGTCAGTGGAGTCTACCTTTCTTGAATTTCCTTTGGAATTCAAATACAAATCCTCCCGCATCAACAACTATAGGATGTATTTGGTAGGTGGCGTGAAATACAGCATCGATATGGCTTCGCAAAAGAAGGTCAACACCAACGACCCAAATCCATACAAGCAAATCGTTAAAATACAAAAGAACGATTATGGCTACACGCTTGGCTTCGGCATTGATTGCTACATGCAGTATTTTCGTTTTTCCCCTGAAATCAAGATGTATCAAGGTATAAACAACCTCGCTGTTCACGACGGCAAGATTTTCTCCGAATCTATTGAGAGTCTGCGATCCAAAGTCTTCCTCCTTTCCTTTATTTTTGAATAAACCTCATGATCAGAAACATCGAACTCTACCTGTCGCTCGAAGAAGCGACCGTAGATGCGACGATACAAAAAGCAGCAGCCGCATTTCTGGCTATCGACGAAGAACAGATTAATGGTGTTCGCGTGCGCAAACGCTCAATTGATGCGCGAAGCAGCAGCATAAAAGCCCACCTGCATTGCGATGTGTTTATCCAAGAGGAGATGCCACCGCTCGAGCATTTTATGCCGGTACTAAAAGATGTTTCAAAAGCAATGCGCGTATTGGTTGTAGGCGCTGGACCTGCAGGTCTGTTCGCTGCCTTAAAACTGATTGAGCTGGGATTAAAACCCATCGTTATTGAACGTGGAAAAGATGTGCGTGCACGCCGCCACGACTTAGCTGCTATCAATAAAAAACAAACGGTCAACCCCGAATCCAATTACTGTTTTGGCGAAGGTGGGGCTGGTACTTACTCCGACGGAAAATTATACACCCGCGCAACAAAAAGAGGTGATGTCGAACGTATCTTGAACATCTTCGTTGCGCATGGTGCAAACGCCGATATAACCGTCGAAGCACACCCGCACATTGGCACAAATAAATTACCCAAGATCATCGAAGCCATGCGCCATACAATCTTGAATGCTGGCGGTGAGATTTGCTTTGACACCAAATTGGTTGGTTTTTTAAAAAAAGGAACACGCATACACGGCTGCAAAGCTGTTGCCGTTGATAATCCTGAACTGCTCGGAGATATTGATGCAAAAGCCGTTATTCTAGCAACAGGACATAGTGCACGCGATGTATTTCAACTGCTGCATCAAGAAGGTATTCGTATCGATTCAAAACCCTTTGCGCTTGGCCTTCGTATCGAGCATCCGCAAGAACTAATCGATACGATTAGGTATCGCTGCGAAACACGCCCTAGCTTGCTCCCACCCGCTTCTTATGCCCTTACCCATCAGGTCGATGGACGGGGCGTGTATTCCTTCTGTATGTGCCCAGGTGGATTCATCGTACCTGCTGCTACAGCTCCTGGCGAGCTCGTCGTGAACGGCATGTCACCGTCGCGCCGTAACTCACGCTTTGCCAACTCGGGCATGGTTGTTTCGGTTGAACACGAAGATGTGGTGGCTTTTCAAAAAGAAGGACCTTTGGCATTTCTTGCCTTTCAACAAATGGTGGAACAACGCGCCTGCGCTGCCGGTGGCGGAACACAAGTTGCGCCTGCTCAGCGCATGACCGATTTTGTTGCTGGACGAATATCCTCTTCCCTTCCTCAAACAAGCTATCAGCCTGGTCTTCAGCCAGCCGCCCTCGACGAAGTGCTCCCGGCCTTCATCGCCACACGACTCAAAGAAGGCTTCAAGGTCTTTGGAAAAAAAATGAAAGGCTATCTCACTGAAGATGCCCTGCTTGTTGGCGTTGAATCACGCACCTCCTCCCCCGTGCGTATTCCTCGCGACAAAGAACAACTCATGCATCCCGACTGGCAAGGTTTGTTTCCTTGTGGTGAAGGAGCCGGCTATGCAGGTGGCATCGTTTCAGCCGCGATGGATGGTGAACGCTGTGCAGAAAAATGCTTCGAATATATCCGATCGCTTAATTGATCAAGGATTAAAAACCGCTGCTTTCTCAAGCGGCCTCTCGGATGCACGCCAAACAAAATCTTTCAGGCGCAGCTCCTTCGCACTTAGCTCGTTGACCGGATAAAAAGTAGCCTCCGGCGCTTTGATGATGTTGATGTTCTGTACTTTGCCATCGGCTAAGCCAATCCTGATTTCAGAACCTTCCGCGCGGTTTACACCGATGAATTTATTCACCTTGTCGCGTGCAAAATAAATCGTCTGCCCGTTGCCTTCAACATGAATGCTGTGCAACTCGTTTTTGTCAAAATAGCCAATCATATCCCGGCCTTTTATTTGACTAAATCGAGCGCTGTCTTCCTGCGATACTATGAAGGCGCCGTTGTCTAAATACAGTCTATCCATCCTGTTGTTGGCTAGTTGCATCCGAATATGGTCGGCAGTAAGCTGGTTAGCATCAGACCAAAGAATCGGTTCGCGAAACAGGTGAATCATCGAGTCGCGCAGCACGTAAACCAAGGAATCGCATTTGCCTTGAAGATCCGACTTAAACAGCTTTACATGATGATAGGCCATCAACACCTTCTTTGCAGAATCCCCCGTTAGCTTTAATGCCTTGCTGAGCGAGTCGCGCATAACGCAAAGGGTGTCGCCGTGCAAAAACAAGGTATCGCCATCCATCACCTGAACCATCAATGCTTTCCCCGTTACCATCGCCGAATCATTGGTTTGGTCGCTATAGCCATACATACCAGTAATGAAGATGTTTTGAACGGTATCTTGCATGACTATATCACCATACGCCTTGGCTTGCGTTGTGTTGCGGTCGTAATGAATCTTTTCGCCCCATATCTTCTGAGCTCCATTCCGAATAAAACTGTTCTTGTTCAGATCCGCAATATCCGCTTCTGTATCGTACCAACCCGACTCAGCATAGATAAAGTTATCCTTGCCAGTGACCGTTGTTGGGCCAAAAAAGAAAGCCGTTTTACTATTCGTGTTGTATTTCAAAGTATCTGAGCGCATCACATAATCAGCATTGGTTAGCACCACATCCTTTTGAAAAAAAAGCATGTTTTCACGCGAATAAAAATAGCCAACACGACTTGTTAATACATTCTCGTTCGATGTATTTACCGTTGACTTACCCTTGTTTTTAGCACCACCCGACTTACGAAAGGAGTCCGAACGATCGACGATGCGCGCACCAGACTGATACACAGCAATGTCTGTGGTCATGTCGTAATCGAGCCGGTCGGTGGTCAATGTTGTATTGCCTTTTTCCATGCGTACATTGGTATAGAGCTCTGCTTTGTGGGTGTCTCCATAATATTTCAGCACGTCACCGAACAAGCGCAACGAATCACCCTGTCGTATAAAAACATGGCTATAGGCTTCGACATAATTATTGTCCGAGAAAAAATGGGCGCTGTCGCAATCAAGCAAAACGTTGTCATGTTGAAAGGCAACATTGCCAATGAGCCGTTTGAAAGGCCCAAGCTCCGCTTCGTTGTATTCTAAAAAATCAGCATGCAACAACTGCACGCGGTCTGCATTCTGCGCTTTCAATGACGAAAGCAGAAACAGCATTAGAATAATGAGAGCGCTTCTAAACAAGTGAGAGGGGATTAAAGCGCACCAAGCATCAAGGTCTGCTTTCTATCCGGCCCTACTGACAGAACAGATACAGGCACATTCACCTGAGCCTCAATGAATCGGATATAGGCTTGCAAAGCTTCCGGAATTGCATGCACATCATGCAAACCAGTAAGGTCTTCCGCCCAACCTGGAAGATCTATATAAACAGGCTCCATAGGCGTGTCGCACACTTCAAAAGGCATGTGGTCGATTACTGCACCATTCACTTTGTAACCTGTGCATACGCGAATAGTTTCGAAACCGCTCAGCACATCTGCCTTCATCATGAGTAGATTCGTAACGCCGTTGATCATGATGGAATAGCGCAGCGCAGGCAGGTCGAGCCAGCCACAGCGGCGAGGACGACCGGTAGTAGAACCAAATTCATTGCCCTTTTTGCGAAGCTCCTCACCTGTAGCATCTTCTAACTCGGTAGGAAATGGACCGCTACCTACCCGTGTCGAATAGGCTTTAAAAATACCATACACCTTACCGATAGTACGAGGAGATATTCCTAAACCAGTACATGCACCAGCCGTAATGGTGTTAGAAGAGGTCACAAAAGGATAAGATCCAAAGTCGATGTCAAGCAAAGAACCCTGTGCGCCTTCTGCCAATATCTTTTTACCTTCTTGGATGCACTTATTTAGATAATGCTCGCTATCGATGAAGGTCAATTTTTTCATTGACTCAATTCCCGCAAACCACTCTTCCTCTAATGCTTTGAGATCGTATTCGAATTCATAAAAAGCGAGAAGCTCAGCATGCTTGGAGGTGAGAAAACGATACTTAGCTTGAAAATCTGGCAACATGGTATCACCAACACGCAGTCCATTACGGCCTGTTTTATCCATATAAGTTGGTCCAATCCCTTTCAATGTTGAACCGATCTTGGATTTCCCCTTCGCCTTTTCAGATGCGGCATCAAGGAGACGATGTGTTGGTAAAATAAGATGCGCTTTTCGCGACAAGAGGAGCGTTTTATTTATATCAACACCCATCGCAAGAAGTTTGTCAATCTCCTTCTTCAAAACCACAGGATCGATAACAACGCCGTTGCCGATAATATTCAGTTTGTCGGAGTGAAAGATGCCCGAAGGAATCGTGTGCAGCACATGCTTTATACCATTGAACTCAAGCGTATGGCCTGCATTGGGACCACCTTGAAAACGAGCAATCACATCGTATTGCGGTGTAAGCACATCCACAATTTTACCCTTACCCTCATCTCCCCATTGCAATCCTAATAATACATCAACAGCCATACCTTTGTTTGTTATATTTCTGATTAAAAAATTTCGTTTTATTTCAATTTCTCCATGGCTTCAGCCAAGGTGCTTGTTACTACAAAAACCATATTGAGCTTAGTGATAATAAGCAATTCATTGATTTTTGAAGGCACCGCGGTGATTATTGCCTCACCGCCTTGCTTTCTCGCTTTGGTGAGAATGTTGATGAGCACATTTAGCCCTGTGGAGTTGATGTATTGAAAATCCTCCATCGATAGAATGACTTTAACGATGCCCTCTTCCATTAGCTCTGTCAACTCCTCTATCATGGCTATTGCCTGCGCCTTGTCAAGCAGGGTTCCTTGAAGATGAATGACGCAAACATCCTGCTCCTTTGTAATCGAATAGTTGAATGCCATTTGTTTAACTTATTTTAGTAAACTTCTTTTCTCTTGATAATGCGTGCAGTGCTCGCCTTTGGCCAACAAACTACAGCGACCATAAAGCGTTAGGGCGTGATGCGTTATATTAAACTGCAGAATATCGCCCATCATGGATTGTATCTGCTGGATGCGCGGATCACAAAATTCAACCACCCGCTCACAATCCTCACAGAGCAAATGATCGTGTTGTTTATATTCGAATGATTTCTCGTATTGGGAAAGGTTTTTACCAAACTGATGCTTGGTAATCAAGCGGCATTCAAGCAGGAGCTCAAGGGTGTTGTAAACCGTAGCACGAGAAACGTTATGACCTAATCCGAGCATACGCGTAAAAAGCGATTCTACATCAAAATGCTGATCCAAGGAATATATCTCTGCTAATATCGCGTACCGCTCGGGTGTACGCCGCTGACCATGCTCTTTAAGATAGTCGGTGAATAGCTGCTTTACGCGTTCTAGAATGCTGTCCTTCATGGTACATTAAAGGACAAAATTAGCAATTAATTGCACTACCAACACTTAAATTTATTCCAAATTTCTCCCGTTTCTATTAATCATTCTATTTAATTGGATAATTTTGCGTATATTTAATTTCACAAAATAAAAATAAAGCCCCGTGAACATTAGACTTACACTCATCGCGCTAGTTCTTTTTTCCGGTTCTATCTTTGGACAGCCCTTGCATATTGCAGATTCTTTTCAAAACGCACAAAAGAACGGTAACTCCATTTGGACCCTCGAAAACGAATATCCAAAAGCATGCGCAGCAGACCTTTTTAGTTCTGTTTTCAAAAACGAGCACGATGTCAACTCCTTGTATATAGCATACAACAAAATGATGGAAGACTTGAAAAAATACTTGAAAGCCAATTCCTTTTCGTTCGACGCTCCGACAAAGTGTATTAATAGGGTTTATTTTTCAGCAAATGGCTCAATCGATTACTTCTACTTCAATTTCTTAGCCAGCGACCCTGCAACTAAACCGTCCATCGAAAAGCAAGATGAATTTAAACGACTCTTGTCGTCCTTCATTGCTGACTATCGCATGAACATTTCTGCGCCATCCAAATTTGCGCACTATTCGCCAATTACATTCGCAAAAAACTAAGCCGTTAATTCGCTCAATTCGAGCCAACGAAGTGTTTTTGAGTCAATCTCGCTATTTACAAGCGCTAGATTTTCAGCTATCTTCTGCAATACAGCGTGATCGTTAATACCACTGATTAGCTCGGCCGTTAACGCCTCTTTCTTCTTTTCTAATTCAGGCAGCTCCTTCTCTAAGGTTTCGAACTCGAATTTTTCCTTAAAGCTCATCTTCACAGCCTTCTTTTCAGAAACCTTTGCTGGCGCTGCAACTACAGCTTGTACCGAGTTCTGTTTATCGAGCTTTAACTGGGCTTTTTGGATGTCGCGGTATTCGCTGTACTTACCAATAAATCCTTTAACCTGTCCTTGCCCTTCAAAAACAAACAACTGATCGGCAAGCTTATCCATGAAGTAACGATCGTGCGACACAAGAATCAAACAGCCTTGAAATTCGGCTAGAAACTGCTCCAGCGTATTCAAGGTGATCAAGTCAAGATCGTTCGTCGGTTCATCCAAGATGAGGAAATTGGGGTTCTTCATCAATACGGTAAGCAGATATAGACGCTTCTTTTCTCCACCGCTAAGGCGCGACACAAAAGTGTATTGCATCTCGGGCGGAAACTGAAAAAGAGTAAGGAAGGCTGATGCCGGCATTTTTGTTCCATCACCTAAAGGAATCATCTCGGCAATATCTTTCACCACCTCGATAACACGCTTGTCTTCCTTCATCACCATACCTTTCTGCGAATAATAGCCAAAGACAATCGTTTCACCCACATTCACCTTGCCTGAATCGGGCTGCTCTAAACCGGCAAGGATGTTTAGGAAAGTGGTTTTTCCAACCCCGTTCTTACCTACCACGCCGATGCGCTCACCCTTTTTAAAGGTATAATCGAAACCTTTAAGCAGCTGCTTCTCACCAAAACCCTTGTATACTTTCTTAAGCTCCAAAATCTTGCCGCCGATGCGGTTCATCTTCACACTCAGCTTTAAATCGTCTTGTTTCTTTTTACCCGAAACAGCATCTTCCAAATCGTAAAACGAATCGATCCGTGATTTTGACTTGGTCGTTCTCGCCTTCGGCATCTTACGCATCCATTCGAGCTCGCGTCGAAAAATATTGCGATTCTTGTCGAGCTCACTCGCCTCGTTCATCTCGCGCTCCGCTTTCTTGCGTATGAAGTATTCGTAATTTCCTTGGTATCGAAAAAGACTACCTTGATCCAATTCAAGAATGTCGGTACAGACATTATCGAGGAAATATCGATCGTGCGTTACAACCAACAGCGAGATATCGTTCCGGGTGAAATACTCCTCCATCCATTCGATCATATCCAGATCGAGGTGGTTGGTAGGCTCATCCATAATCAACAGTTGAGGCTCTTCAATCATTACACGCGCAAGTGCCAAGCGTTTTAATTCACCACCCGACAAGGAACTCACCAATTGATCGAGATGCCTGATTTTAAGTGAAAACAGAATCTGCTTAACCTTTACCTCGTAGTTCCATGCATCCAAAGCATCAACACGCATCATCGCATCATGCAAACGCTGCTCGTTTTGAGCTGTCGGCTCTTCTTCCTGCTTCTCCAACGCGATTTCATATTCGCTAATGGCTTTCTGCATTTCATTTCCCGACTTAAACAAGGCGTGATACACGGTGTCCGTCTTTACAAAAACCGGCTCCTGCTCTAAAAACGATACACGAACATCGTTTCGGAAGGTTACCTGACCTACATCCGGTATCTCCTTCTTCATCAAAATATTTAAAAGGGTGGTTTTTCCGGCGCCATTGCGAGCTACCAAAGCCACGCGTTGTCCGTGTTCAATGCCAAAGCTGATGCCAGCAAAGAGGTCTTTATCGCCGTAAGACTTGGAGAGGTTTTCTACAGATAGTAAATTCATGCGGGTGCAAAGGTAGTCTTTGCAACGGCTATATAGCCAAGTCGAGCAATAAAACTAACCAATACGGATACAGCGCATGGATATCGAGCCATGCTGAAGCCCTTCGTAGGGGAAGCTAATGAGCTCCTGCGAATGTGCTACTCCTAGTGTATAGGCCAATGGATAAAAATGGTCGGGTGTTGGAATTGCAAGCTCGGCGCTTCTGCCCGCTTTCTCATACGCCAAAACAGATTGAAAGTCACCAGCAGCAAGCCAATTCTTCACCTTCGTATCGTACTCCAATGCCCAGTCAAACTGCGTATCAACTCCAGCCATATCAACCATCCGAAGGTTATGTACGATGTTGCCGCTGCCTATAATCAGCACGCCTTTGTCGCGCAGCGCACGGAGCTCCTGGGCTAATGCATAATGATAAGACGCAGGCTTTTCGATATCAATACTTAACTGAAAGACAGGAATACTCGCTTCTGGGTACATCAGCTTGAGCACCATCCAGCAGCCGTGATCGTAACCCCACGCTTCGTCAAGCTGCACCTCAGCTTGTGTTATCATCGCCTTCACCTGAGCAGCCATGTCGGGAGCGCCAGGTGACGGATAGTCCACTTTATAAAGCGCCTCAGGAAAGCCATACATATCATAGATCATACGCGGACGAACGGAGGCGTTCACAGCGGTGCCCCGCGTCAGCCAATGCGCAGAGACACAAAGAATGGCTTTCGGCTTTGGTAGATCCAAAGCCAACTGATGCAACGCACGGGTAAACGGATTGTCGAGAATGGCGTTCATCGGATTGCCATGACCTATAAATAGCGCCGGCATCCGTGCTTCCGATGGTGTCAAATCATTTAACTCTTTTGCCAATCCAGACAAAGAGAGGGACCCGGTGAAAGCTGCAGTCATAGCAATCTGTTTGAGAAAGGTGGAGCGTTCCATGCCTTTATTTACCTTGTAAAATTAAGTATTTTTACAAAACAAAAAGAATCGCAAACCCTCCCTCTATTCGCATCCATGAACTTCATCGCTCACTATTACCTGGATCGCGATCACCCTTCGCCCTACTTCCAACTTGGCACCTTTTTCCCTGATCTGCTGCGCTTTTCACACCCAAGCATCAAGGCGCACAAAATAGATTCAGCAGGCGGAGTTCATAGTAAAGCACTGCATAAGGGCATCCGCAAGCACTTGGCCACGGATAAGCATTTTCATCAATCCACCTTCTTCATAGAGAAAAGCAAGCATCTTCAAGAGCTCCTCGTGAAACAACGATTCCGTGAAAAAGGCATTCGGGTCTCCTTTATCGCACACATCGCCACCGAAATACTCTTCGACCGTATCCTTCTTCTTGATCAACCTGCTATTGGACCAGCCTTTTACGCTAACTTACACAGCATCGAGCACGAGCATGTTCATCAACTACTGGACCCTCAGCCAGCTTTTCAAGCCACGAAATTCGATGAGCACTTTGTACGTTTCAGAACCAATCAATGGCTTCTGTCTTATGTGGAAACCGAACGTGTTTTCTTTGCACTAAACAAGGTCTGTGAGCGAATTGGCACGCCCGGTTTTGCAAAAGAGGACTTTTCTGCTTTTGAAGACTGCTTACTAAGTACAGAATCAATAAGCAAACCTGCATTGCATTCTTTTTTAGAGGATATGAAAGCGGTTCAGCTCTCTTAAACTACCTTTGCTATCGAAATGCTACAGCATACAACATACAAGGTCTCGGTCGTTAATTACATTAACTCTATTCCTTTTGTTCATGGCTTGAGGGCGTTAAGCAAAACTGGCTTGATTCATCTAGCCGAAGATATACCATCGGTTTGTGCCGACAAACTGCTTGCCGGACAGGTTGATATCGGACTCGTTCCAATCGCTGTGCTACCTCGCCTTGACCGCTATTTCATTTTGCCTGGATACTGCATCGGCGCTGATGGCCCCGTAAACTCAGTGATGCTTTTTAGCAAGGTGCCTTTGGAAGAAATAAAAACCATTTTGTTGGATTATCAGTCGCGCACTTCGGTGATGCTGTTGAAACTTTTAGCCGCCGATTTTTGGCATATAAATCCACTTTTCAAAATGGCTGAGCCAGGATATGAAGAGCAGATCGGAGACAACACCGCTGCGCTCGTCATTGGCGATCGAAGCTTCAAGCACTTAGGAAAACACCCATTTACCTTCGACCTTGCTAATGAATGGAAGAAGCACACCGGTCTACCTTTCGTTTTTGCTTGCTGGGCGTCGCGTGAACAGGTATCAGAAGAGTTCATCCAGCAATTCAACGCTGCTTTAGAACAAGGCTTGAATGCCCGGGAAGACTTGTGCCTCGCCTTCCCTGATCCCGCTTTTATTAAAACCTATTTAATGAAGCACATCAGCTATCCACTCACGGATGAAAAAAGAAAAGCCATGCTGCTTTTTTTGGAACGCATCCCTACACTCCAATAGGGTCTTAACTTCTTTGCCATCTTTTTTCAAAGTGCTGCTTCCCCATTCCTTCGGAATTCCTTATTTTTGCGATACAAAACCGTACCATGCAGACCAAACAAGCTGAGAAAAAATCCGCCAAGAATCTATCTTTTGAAGATTTTCGCAACGAAGTGTTGCGCGACTATCGCTTGGCCAACGAGAGCAGGCAGGCCAGCCTGCTAGGCAGAAAGGAAGTGCTGACAGGGAAAGCCAAGTTCGGCATCTTTGGTGATGGAAAGGAAGTGGCTCAATTAGCGATGGCAAGGGTTTTCAAAGAGGGCGACTTCCGCTCTGGCTATTACCGCGACCAAACCTTTATGTTCTCAATTGGTGGGTCAACGGTGCAACAGTTCTTTGCGCAACTTTACGCCGACCCGAATGTAGAGAACGAACCAGCCACTGCAGGACGCAGCATGAACGGGCATTTTGCTACCCGATCTCTCAATGCCGACGGCACTTGGAAAGACCTCACGAAAATTAAAAACTCATCGTCGGATATTTCACCAACAGGCGGACAAATGCCACGCTTACTTGGTCTAGCAATGGCTTCCAAGCAGTACCGCAACAACCCGCATCTTAAGCCAAAGGGCTTTTCAATTAATGGCAACGAGGTTGCTTTTGGTACGATCGGCGACGCCAGTACATCAGAAGGTGTCTTTTTTGAAGCCATCAATGCGGCAGGTGTGATGCAGGTGCCGATGGCTATCTCTATTTGGGATGATGGTTATGGCATTTCTGTACCCGCAAAGTATCAAACAACCAAGCAGAATATTTCGGAGATCTTAAAAGGATTCGAACGCAATAAAAATGGCGATGGCTATGTAATCCTCACTGCAAAAGGATGGGACTACCCAGGGCTTTGTGAGATGTATGAAAAAGGCATTGCAATCTGTCGCGAAGAGCATATCCCCGTGATGTTTCATGTGCGCGAGATGACACAACCGCAAGGGCACAGCACCTCGGGATCGCACGAACGCTACAAGACAAAGAAACGCCTCGACTGGGAAGAAGAATTCGACTGCATCCGCAAGATGCGCGAATGGATTCTCGAATCGGAATTTGCGAATAAGGCAGAGCTTGAGAAGATTGAGGAGGATGCTAAAAAATTCGTTAACGAGAGCAAGAAAAAAGCCTGGGACGACTTTATCCGCCCGATAAAAATTCAGGTTACGGAGTTGAACGCTCTGCTCGATGAGCTAGCAACAAACAGTAAACAAGCCGTTTTTATTAACAAACTAAAAAGCGACTTTCAAGCTGGCATCGACCCTACCCGCCGCGACATTCTTTCAACTGCACGCAGAGCACTGCGCATTGTGCGAACAGAAAGCAACTTAGCAAAAACCAAACTAACGCAGTGGGTTGAAGGATACAAACAAACAAATCGCAGAGCATACAGCTCACATTTGCACAGCGAGTCAAACGAGTCGGCGATGAAGTTGAGTGCCGTGGCTATTCAGTACGACAACAACGCAGCTACAGTAGACGGCCGAGAGGTGCTGAATGCCAACTTCGACGCTATGCTGCGCAAAGACCCACGCATCTTGGCCTTTGGCGAAGATGTAGGTAAAATAGGTGGTGTGAATCAAGCCTTCGTGGGATTGCAAGAGAAATACGGTGAGTTGCGTGTAAGCGACACCGGCATTCGTGAGGCAACAATCATCGGCCAAGGTATAGGCCTTGCACTGCGTGGACTCCGTCCGATAGCAGAGATCCAATATTTAGACTATCTTTTGTATGCCCTACAGATCATCAGCGATGACCTCGCGACGCTGCAATACCGCACTATGGGCGGACAAAAAGCGCCCGTTATTATCCGCACCCGTGGACATCGCCTTGAAGGCATTTGGCACTCGGGCTCACCAATGGGCATGATTATTCACGCTGCGCGCGGCATCTATGTATGCGTGCCTCGTAACATGACCCAGGCCGCGGGATTTTACAATACCTTACACGCTTCCGACGAACCGGGCCTTATCATTGAACCGCTTAACGCCTATCGTTCTAAAGAAACAATGCCCGCAAACCCCGGTGAGTTTCGTATCCCATTGGGTGTGCCAGAATACCTCAGCGAAGGAACGGACATTACCATCGTATCCTATGGCTCCACCTGTCGTATCGCACAAGATGCGGTGAAACAGTTGGCCGAAGTGGAGATATCTTGCGAACTTATTGATGTGCGCACCTTATTGCCTTTCGATATACATCATTTGATTGCCGAGTCGATACAAAAAACGAATAAGGTTATCTTCATCGACGAAGATGTTCCAGGTGGAGCTACCTCATATATGATGCAAGAAGTGCTCGAAAAACAAGGTGCTTTCAAATACCTAGACGCCGCGCCAAGAACACTTACCGCACAAGCGCATCGTCCAGCCTATGGCTCCGACGGCGACTACTTCTCCAAGCCAAGTGCAGATGATATGTTTGAAACAATATATGAAATGATGCACGAAGCGAATCCTTCTAAGTATCCCTTGATGTAAAGAAATAACACACCATTAAAACCATCCTTTTGGATGGTTTTTTGCCTAATATAAAAGAAAAGCCCCGTCCAATAATGCACGGGGCTTTCTTATTTAAGGATTGTATATTATTTGATAAACAATAGTTCACGGTATTTCGGCAAAGGCCAAAGTTCATCATCCACCAATTGCTCGAGGTTGTCGGCATGATCGCGAAGCGTATCTAAGTGCGGCTTAACCTTGTCGCAATAAGCAGCAGCTTTTTTATGCATATCTGTCATGTTGTTGGCTTTCTTGCGCTCTTCAATCATTTCGTAGGTATGTTTATTCAGAGCTTGAATATGGATTGATATTTTTTCCAACATCTCCATCTGTGTAGCATACATGGCAGGCTTCATGCCAAGCTCTTTCATACCAAGCACATTTTCAAGCAGTCCGTTCTGATGCGCTACCGCTGCAGGCAAAACATGGTTTATCGCTAGATCGCCAGCCACACGCGACTCGATCTGAATTTTCTTCACATAGGTCTCGAGCAGTATCTCGTGACGCGCTTCCAACTCACGCTCCGACATAATGTTGTTATCCACAAAAAGTTTGCGAGATGATTTGGAAACAAACACATCCAATGCAGGCGGCGTTGTTTTGATGTTAGACAAGCCACGCTTCTCTGCTTCCACAACCCATTCGTCGCCATAGCCATTGCCTTCGAAACGGATCGCTTTTGAACTCACTATATACGAACGCAATACACGCAAGATGGCTTCGGATTTCTCCACACCACTCGCAATGAGTGCATCCACTTCGCCTTTAAAGATCTTCAACTGATTCGCCATGATTGTATTCAAAACAAGCATCGCCGAGGCACAGTTGGCCGAAGACCCGACAGCACGAAACTCAAACTTGTTACCTGTGAAAGCAAAAGGAGAGGTTCGGTTACGATCGGTGTTGTCGAGCAGAATTTCAGGAATCTTGCCGATATCGAGCTTCAGATTTGTTTTCTCCTCAGGCGTCATTTTTTTGTTAGCCACCTTCTCTTCAATTTCGTCGAGCATCGCTGAAAGCTGAGAGCCCAAGAAGCAAGACATGATCGCTGGCGGAGCCTCGTTGGCACCCAAGCGGTGATCGTTACCAGCCGAGGCGATGCTTGCGCGAAGCAGATCAGCATGATCAAAAACACCTTTGATGGTGTTCACGAAGAACGTCAAAAACTGCAGATTGGTTTTCGGCGTTTTTCCTGGAGAGAGCAGGTTTTTACCTGTGTTGGTGCTCAAGGACCAGTTGTTGTGTTTGCCCGAGCCATTAACACCAGCATACGGCTTCTCGTGCAGCAGCACACGAAAATTGTGACGCATAGCTACCTTACCCATCAGATCCATTAGGAGCTGGTTGTGATCCACCGCGAGGTTGATTTCTTCGAAGATCGGCGCGCACTCGAACTGGCTAGGCGCCACCTCGTTATGACGCGTTTTTAAAGGGATACCAAGCTTGAAAGCCTCCGTTTCGAAGTCGCTCATATAAGCCAACACACGATCCGGAATTGAACCGAAGTAATGATCTTCGAGCTGCTGACCTTTGGCAGAAGCATGTCCAAATAGCGTGCGGCCAGTGAGTGCCAGATCCGGACGCGCTTCGAAGAGTGCGCTATCAACCAAAAAATACTCTTGTTCGATACCCAAGGTAGGACTCACGCGAGTCACATTTTTATCGAAATATTGACACACATCAACAGCCGCTTTATCCAACACATGAAGCGCCTTTAATAGCGGTGCTTTATAATCGAGGGTCTCGCCGGTATAAGAAACGAAGATAGTTGGTATGCACAAGGTACGCGAGCTACCACTTTCCATGATAAAAGCAGGAGAACTCGGATCCCAAGCGGTGTAACCACGCGCCTCAAATGTGTTGCGAATGCCACCGTTCGGGAAGCTCGAAGCATCGGGCTCCTGCTGCACAAGAGCGCTGCCAGAGAAATTCTCCATAGCCCTGCCGTCGCTGGAAATCTCGAAAAAGGAATCGTGCTTCTCGGCAGTACTGCCAGTGAGCGGTTGAAACCAATGGGTGTAGTGTGTTGCCCCAAACTCCTGCGCCCATGCCTTCATCGAAGACGCCACGGCATCAGCCACTTTGCGATCAATCTGCTGACCCGTTTCAATGGCCGCCATCACACTATTATAAGGATCCTTGGAAAGATACTTCTGCATGGTCGACATAGTGAACACATACATTCCGAAAATATCGGAGATTTTCCCGGTATTGGCTGCGGCAGAAGAAACACGAGGTTCGCGCTGCTGAGCAAGTTCGAGGGCTCTGAAACGAATAGTTGACATGGTTTTTGCTGGTATAGGTTTACAAAATGAACATTTTCGACCGCAAAGGTATATATTTTGACATCAAGAGACAAAATAGTCCATTTATTTTAGAGACACCCCCTAAAAAAGAAGGGGTATCTTAAATAATTATTAAAAAAAGGATTAAAACACCTTAGGGCACCAAAATCGAAAAGTGGCAATGCCTAGAGGCTCAAAAAAACCAAAACCATCGAATTTAGCTTATATAAAGAGCATGCGCCAAGCACTAGAAAGCCACCTGCCCAAAGCAGTAAAAGCAAAAACAGCCCAAAATTTGTTTTTTTATAAAAAAGCAGTACTTTTGCATCCCCTTTACAAAGCGTAAGAGGTATTAAGACCAATTATTCCTAATTAAACTTAATCAAAATGCCTGCAAAAATCAGATTAGCAAGACACGGTAAGAAGCACGGCGCTTTTTACCACATCGTAGTAGCCGATTCTCGTTCACCTCGTGATGGTGCTTTTATCGAGAAGATCGGTACCTACAATCCAAACACCAACCCTGCAACTATCAACCTTGATGTTGATAAGGCGCTGAGCTGGATCAACAAAGGTGCTCAACCAACCGACACCACCCGCGCTATCCTTTCTTACAAAGGCGTGATGTTCAAAAAACACTTACAGCGTGGCGTAACCATGGGTATCCTTACCCAAGAAGCTGCCGATGCTAAGTACCACGCTTGGACTGAAGCTAAAGCAGGCAAAATCGATGCTAAGAAAAACGATCTTTCTAGCAAATCAAAAGAGATGCTAAAAAACAACCTCGCACTTGAATTGAAAGCGAAGGAAACAAGAGCTGAAGCTATCCGCATTAAGAACACACCTCCTGTAGTTGAAGAAGTTGCTCCTGAAGCTCCTGAGGCTGCTGCTGAAGGTACTTCTGAAGAAGCGCCAAGTACAGAAGCTTAATACAAACGCATATATCACGAAGTCCCGACATGGTCTGCTAGCAGGCGATGAAGGGACTTCGGTTTTTTACCCAAACCATGAACAGGCTCCCAGAGAAACTTCTTGCCATCGGCCACATCGCACGCCCACACGGCTTCCGTGGCGAGATGCAGCTGCACTTGCTTGACACCACCGCCAAACTACCGGTGCGTAAAACGAAGTGGCTTTTTTTAGACCTTCCCGGCGGACCTGTTCCTTTTTTGGTGGAGCGCATGACCTCGGCTCCAGGCAACGCCATCATTAAGCTTGAGGATATCGATAGCGAGCAAGCCGCGAAAAAACTTAACGGTATCTCTTGTAGCATCATAGACATCCGCTCAGAAGAAGATATGCAGTCGGACGACAATGGCGTTATCGGCTATGTCGTGACCGACAAACACAGCGGCGAACTTGGCCCTGTTAAAGAGGTATTGGAGATGCCAGGGCAACGCATTCTATCCGTCGATCACAAAGGCAAAGAAGTGCTAATCCCCTTCAAACGCCCTATTTTAGTGAAGACTGATCATGTTGCGAAAAGCATACTCGTGAATATGCCAGAAGGACTGCTCGACATCTACCTTAACGGCGGATCGCAAGACTGATTTTTTCTTACCGAATACTTGCTAAAGGGTCGCTTCAGAGGCGAATATGCTTTATCTTTGCGACACGCATTATGTCCGATATCATTCGCCTTCTTCCCGACTCCGTAGCGAACCAAATCGCTGCCGGTGAGGTTATTCAACGCCCTGCCTCGGCCGTCAAGGAACTATTAGAAAACGCTGTGGACGCAGGTGCCACGCAAATCAAGCTGATTGTTAAAGAGGCCGGCAAGACCTTGATACAGGTTATTGACAACGGCAGCGGCATGACCGAAACCGATGCCCGCATGGCCTTTGAGCGCCATGCCACCTCTAAACTCAGCAAGGCAGAAGATCTTTTTTCCATTCGCACCAAAGGCTTCCGCGGCGAAGCCATGGCCTCGGTGGCTGCTGTGGCACAGGTGGAGATGCGGACCCGACGCAAAGGTGAGGAGACAGGCACACGCATCGAGATCGAGGGCACACAGGTGACTAGTCAAGAACCGACCTCCTGTCCCGAAGGCACTTCGATTTCCATCAAGAACCTATACTTTAACATCCCCGCACGACGCAACTTTTTAAAGAGCAACGCTGTCGAAACAAAACACATCATCGAGGAATTTCAGCGCGTGGCGCTCGCCCATCCCGAGATTGCGTTTGAGATGCATCAAAACGGCTTAGAGGTGCATCACCTACCCGTTTCTAGCCTGCGTCAGCGCATTGTTGCTGTTTTTGGAAACGGCATAAACGAGAACCTTGTGCCTTTGAATGAGTTGACCTCTATCTTGAATATCAACGGCTTTGTGACCAAGCCCGATTTTGCAAAAAAAACCCGAGGCGACCAGTACTTTTTTATCAATCAGCGCTACATCCGCGACCCATACCTCAACCACGCGGTGACCAACGCCTACGATCAGCTTTTGCCGCCAGGCTCCTACCCTGCTTACTTTTTATACATCGACCTCGATCCGGCGCGCATCGACATCAACATTCACCCCACCAAAACAGAGGTGAAGTTTGAGGATGAAAAATCGATCTATGCCATCATTCGCTCGGCAGTGAAGCACTCCCTAGGGCAATACAGTGTTGCTCCTGCCTTGGATTTCGAACAGAGCACCGATTTTAGCATTCCTTATATTCCCGGCAACGCTCCGCTTCCAAAGGCGCCAACCATCTCCATCAACCCTAACTACAATCCTTTCCATAGCGCAGGAAGCCAGCGTTCAAGCACCTTGGGTAGCTGGCCCACACAAAGCGTGATTGGCGAAGACGAGCGTCTGTTTGGACAAACAGATTTGCCGGATGAGTCACTTGAGCATAAACAAACTGACAACGACTTACCACTATTACAGATCGATCAGCGCTACATCTTTGCGCAGCAACACGCCGGATTTATACTCCTCGATCAACAAGCGGTGCACGAAAAGATACTGTATGAGCGTTATTTAGCTGCGCTTACCAAACAGCAAGGTCCGTCGCAACAAGAGCTGTTCCCTAAAACATTGGAAGTATCCCCTGAAAATGCACTCCTCCTGATGGAACTCCAACAAGATATTCGAGCTCTTGGTTTTGATGTGAGAGAGTTTGGAAAAAACACCTTTGTCATACACGGGGTACCGGCCGATATGTACAGTGGCGATGCAGGTGATATGATCGAGTCTTTGCTCGAGCAATTCAAACAAAACAATTCAGTACTCAAAGTGGATAAACGCGAAAACCTTGCCCGGTCGATGGCACGTCAATTTGGCATCAAAGCCGGCGCAGCGTTGTCGAGCGGTATGCTACGCGATTTAATCAACGATTGGATGCAATTGGGCAGTCCTATGCATGCACCATCCGGCAAAATGTGCTCTGTTCATTTCACACCGGACCAGCTAGACCGTCTTTTTAAAAAATAATCACCACGCCATGAGCTTACAAGAATACCGGCCCTCCCAATTTAAGATGTTACCCGATGTGGTAAAAAACCTGTTGATCATCAACGGACTTTTCTACCTCGCAACCTATGTCTTAGAAAATAAATTTGGTATCGACCTGGTTGAGATGCTAGGCTTGCACTATATCGGATCCGATAAATTCAGGCCCTATCAAATTGTGACACACCTGTTCATGCATGGTAGTTTTGGCCATGTTTTCTCAAACATGTTCATGCTTTGGATGTTTGGTAATGTGCTTGAGAATTATTGGGGAGGAAAACGTTTTTTGATTTATTATCTGGTTACCGGATTTGGTGCGGCTTTCATGCATTACATGGTTTCCTATTTTTACGATGTTCAGCCGGTGCTGTCAGCCATCAATGACTATATAGCAGCGCCTAGCGCTTCGGCCTTGGAGAGCTTCGTAATGACGCACAAGTTCAACATCAGCTTCTATGCACCAGAGGCTGTGAAAAGCTATTTCCACGAGTTTCAGTATTATGCCGGGCAGCTTAGCACCAACCCTGCTGATTCCGTTGCGCTTCAGAAAACAGTAGATTTTATGGCCTACTATAAAAACTACTTCCTTGGTATGTCTAACATGGTGGGAGCATCGGGTGCAGTATTTGGTGTACTTTTAGCCTATGGTATGTTATTCCCAAATCAGCTCATTTATCTGTATTTCTTAATTCCAATTAAAGCCAAGTATTTCGTGTTGATGTATGGGCTTTTCGAATTATGGAACGGCTTATCAAACGATGCCGCCGACAATGTAGCTCACTTCGCACACCTTGGCGGCATGCTCTTTGGTTTTGTTTTGATTAAATATTGGAATCGCAACGACCGCCAAAATTTCTATTGATTGATGGATTTTTCAATAAAGAAGTTTTTCCGAAATGCACAGACCGTTGAGCAACTGCTCATCGTGAATATCCTTGTGTTTGTGCTGATAAAACTGTTTGAAACAGCTTTGTTTCTGTTCAAACTTGACAACAGCAACTACTTCACCCTACTGGGCAACATGGCTGTATCTGCTAATATCGGCGTCGTGTTACACAAACCATGGACCTTGCTAAGCTACATGTTTGTGCATGAAGATTTTTTTCATATCCTCTTCAATATGCTGTGGCTTGTTTCCTTTGGCCGCATCTTTACTGAATACATGAATGGCCGAAAACTACTTAGCACCTACCTTTTGGGTGGTTTCGCCGGCGCCCTGGTTTACATTCTGGCTTTTAATCTCTTCCCTGCCTTCGCAAGCATGATCCACAGCAGCTATGCCATCGGCGCATCTGCCGGGGTGTTAGCTATCGTTGTTGCCACGGCAACCTTGCTGCCAGAGTACCGTATCAACCTCTTCCTTTTCGTGCCGGTGGCACTTAAATGGATTGCGGTAGCCTCAGTTGTCATTGATTTATTAAGCATAAACGGTACCAACTCCGGAGGTCATCTTGCTCATCTTGGAGGCGCATTGTATGGCTTTCTTTTTATCACCCAATACAAGAAAGGGCGTGACATTAGCAAAGGACTCAATACGCTTATTGACAAAATAGCTAGCTTATTTAGAAAGAAATCGAAGCTTAAAGTGGCTTTTAAAAGACCATTGACTGACGAGCAATTTCAGGATCAAAAAAAGAATAGAGAACAACAGATAAATCGTATCTTAGACAAGATTAGCAAGTCGGGCTACGATAGTTTGACACGCGAAGAAAAGGACACGCTTTTCAAAGCAAGCAAAGACATTTAGTGCAATGAACCCATTCAAAGGCAAAGACCAACCGTTATCGATTTTCGGCTATGTCATGCTAGGTATAAACATCCTGGCAGGCTTGGCCTTACTATGTGCCAACTTGGCCTCGCATATCCGTCCAGGACAAGCATGGCCGCTCGCCTTTCTTGGGCTCGCCTTCCCTTTCATACTTTTTGTCAATCTTTTTTTCTTCCTGTATTGGCTTGCGCAACGGCGGCTCTTGATGCTCTTATCCTTGGGCTTGATGCTGTTAAGTTACAAGCAGGTTTTAGGCACAGTGCAGTTTCATTTCTTTAGAAACACAACGGTAAAACCCGAGAGTATTAAACTCATGTCCTTCAATGTGCGCTTGTTCGACATTTACGAGTGGACCGAAAACAAAGACACGCGCAAACGCATTTACCAATTACTAAAAGCAGAAGCACCAGCAATACTTTGTTTTCAGGAGTTTTACTCCTCGGATGCACACAAATTTAACAACCTCGACAGCCTTGCTAGCTTCCTCTCCGACTCCATGCATGTGTACCGTTATCACCTGGAGAAAACAGAGTCCAAAAACCAAGATGATCTTATCGGAGCAGCTACCTTCAGCACCTATCCAATGTTGAGTCGTGGCAAAATGATTTTTGACCCACAGAGCAAAAACATCTGCATGTGGACAGACCTACTCATTGGTTCAGATACAGTGCGTGTTTTTAACATCCACCTGCAATCGATTCGTTTTGGTGGTGAGGACTATAAATTTATCGAAAACCTCACCCAAGATAAAGAGCAGGAAGAAATTAAAGGATCGATGAAGATTTTACGCAGATTAAAACGCGCCTTTATAAAACGAGGCATACAAGCAGACTATGTTGCTGAGCAAATTGCGAAATCACCCTATCCGGTTATCCTTTGCGGGGATTTCAACGATTCTCCTTCCTCCTACACCTATCATCGCATCGCTGAAGGGTTGCAGGATGCCTTTCAAGAATCTGCTTGGGGTTTTTCAAAAACATACATTGGCGCCTTCCCTTCTTTTCGCATCGATTACATGATGCACGGCGATGCTTTTACAAGCTCATGCTATCATACCATACGTGAGAAGCTCTCGGATCACTATCCGATTAGCTGCGAGCTGGAATTTTCAAAAAAGAAATAAATCAGCTTGCTTTTAGCTTGGTGTTTTTTTTACCCTCTTCAAAGTCAGCAGATTCATCGGATGACTTCCTAAATCGGTGATGTTGCTGTGATGCAAACGCACCGATTGATCGTAATACAAGGGAACAATGGGGGCTTCTGCAAGCAATAAACTATCCATTTTCTGATACAATATAATGCGTTGCGTCGACTCGGTTTCGAGCAATGCTTGTTCGTACCAACGATCGAATGTAGGATTGGTAAAATGCGTGGTGTTAGGCCCTTGGGGTGAAAAGTTTGGGCTATAAAAAAGAGACAGGTAATTCTCAGCATCCGGGTAGTCGGCTATCCACGAGCCACGAAAGAAGGCCTGTTGTCCTTTGGCAATGAGCTCGCGGTTCATGGCGTCGGCGTTCACTTCCACTTTTATCTTGAAACCGATCTCCGCTAACTGACTTTGAATAAATTGACAATAATCGAGATACGAGGCCACCGTGCCTAAACGAATCTCAGGCAAACCTTTGCCCCCCGGAAAGCCAGCTTTTTCAAGCAAGCGGCGTGCTCTTGCCGGATCATAATCATATCCTTTTACCTTAGACGCATCAAAGGAAGGTATTCCGTCAGGAACAAAGCCGCTATTAGCGGGCCTTCCGATATTGTTGCGGAGGTAGGAAATCATGCGTGCCCGATCGAAGCCACAGTTGATCGCTTGGCGTATTTCTTTTATCGATAATGGATTCGAAGGATTATTATCCATGCGAAAACCAAGGTATTCGGTATTCAAAAACGGACTAACCTGCATGGTCATAGACTGCGCTTTGAACTTGGCTTGCAGCTTCCCTTCTCGCGTGAGTAGCATGTCTTTGTAGGCGCCGTCGATACCCGAGATAAAGTCTAAACGACCTTGCAGAAAATCCATAAAAGCAGATTCACGATTTGGAATGAATCCGATCGAAACGGCATCCAGATAAGGGAGACGATGGCCATTTTCCGATTCAAAATAATGTTCGTTACGAATCATATTTAAGCGCACACCTTCTTCCCAAAACTTGAAAACAAAAGGACCAGTGCCAATCGGATGGGTCCGAAACTCCTTGCCATAGTGCTTAACAACTTCATTGGGCACAACGGAACAGTATTGCATCGTCAGCAAGCTTAAAAAAGGCGGAAAAGCCTCATTCAGATTAATCTGCAGGGTGCTGTCGTCAATTGCTTTAAAGGCCTTGCCATCCTTAGCAACATGCGAAAAAACCCACAAACCAGGCGAAACAACGGCTGGATCAAGGATACGGTTGAAGCTGTACACAAAATCCGGTGCTTTAACGCTCCGGCCATGACCTCCGGCGAACAGCGGGTCGTCCTGAAAAAGCACATCGCGACGCAAGTGAAAAATGTATTCAAGACCTTGGTTGCGAATTTCCCAGCTACTGGCGATACAAGGTTCAATCTGTAAACTATCGTTGAGTTGCACCAAGCCATTGAAGAGCTGATTGACAGCCCAAATAGTGCTCTGTGAACGTGCAAAAGCAGGATCTAGGGAGCTTATACCAGAAGCTTCGTTGTAATAAAAAATAGCTTTTCCATCGTCCGGATTAGGCGCATGACACGAAAAAAAACATGCAGTGATAAGGACAACGATAGAAAGCGAGCGCATTCAACAAAAGTAAAGAATTGAATTGGATACCCGACCTTCAACACAATATCAAAAATGCCCTCATGTGCGATAAAATCCTTAATTTCGCAGCATGAACACAGCGCGTAAAGTGGCTTTTCACACCTTGGGATGCAAACTGAACTTTTCAGAAACATCCACTATTGCCAGATTGTTCGGCGAACATCAATTTAGCAAGGTAGATTTCGCAGAGGCGGCTGATGTGTATGTCATAAATACCTGTTCGGTAACAGAAAATGCCAACCGAGAATGTCGCTCCATTGTTCGTAAAGCGCTGCGTACCTCGCCCAATGCATTTATCGCCGTCATTGGTTGCTATGCTCAACTGAAGCCAGAGGAAATTGCAGCGATTCCGGGCGTTGACTTGGTGCTTGGCGCCGCCGAAAAATTCAACTTGGTAAAGTATATCGAGTCGGAAAAGAATTTTAAAGCAAAAACCTATGCCGACGAAATCAGGCATTGCAACTCCTTCCACGCTTCGTTCTCAGCCGGCGACCGAACGCGCTCCTTTTTAAAAGTGCAAGACGGCTGTGATTATTTCTGCTCCTTCTGCACCATTCCCTTAGCACGCGGATTCAGTCGCAGCGACACCGTGGCTAGCACCCTTATTTCGGCGCAAAAAGCATTGGAAACGGGTGTGAAAGAAATTGTCTTAACCGGTGTAAACATCGGAGACTTCGGAAAACAAAGTCCGGCTGAAGCACCGGAAACGTTCTTCGATCTTGTTAAAGCCATGGATGCTTTGGATGGACTGGAACGCATTCGCATTTCTTCTATTGAGCCCAACCTGCTTAGCAACGAGATCATCAAAGCCGTTGGAGCCTCAAAAAAATTCCTTCCGCATTTTCATATCCCGATGCAGTCGGGAAGCGATAAAATCTTAAAGCTGATGCGCCGACGCTATGTGCGCGACCTGTATGCCGATCGCATCCGAAGCATCCGCGAGCTGATGCCTAATGCCTGTATTGGCGCTGATGTAATTGTTGGCTTTCCGGGTGAAACAGAAGACGATTTTTTAGATACCTATCGCTTTATCAACGAGCTTGAACTGTCCTATTTGCATGTCTTCACCTATTCGGAGCGCGACAATACCACCGCTGTGCGCATGGATGAAATAGTTCCACAACAAGAGCGTCAGCGACGAAATCGCATGCTTACTATTCTTTCAGAGAAGAAGCGTCGGCATTTTTACGAACAGCAAGCTGGGAAAACCGTTTCGGTGCTCTTCGAACAAGAAGAAAAAGAAGGCATGATTCGCGGGTTCTCGGATAACTATGTGCGCGTAAAAGTTCCATTCAATGCTGCCTTAGTAAACACCATCATGGATGTTCGCTTGGAGACGATCGATCAAGATGGCGAATTCCTTGGCGCTTTATTGACACCTGTTCTTATCTAATTCTTCAACCGTGTATCCTACCCTCTCCGATCTTCTTTTTGACCTTACCGGACTCCATATCCCAATGGGAATTCAAAGCTTCGGACTAATGATGGCTATGGCTTTTGCAGGCGGAGCGATTACCCTGCAATGGGAGCTCAAACGCAAAGAAAAAGAAGGTCTACTCCATCCACTCAGCGAGCGTGTGCTTGAGTATCAACCTATCGGATATATGGAGATTGCAATCCAGGCTGTATGGGGATTTGTGATCGGCTTCAAATTGCTTTTCATCGCGCTTAACTATTCTTCCTGCACCGAAAACCCGCAGCAAGCTTTGTTTTCATTAAAGGGCAATGCCCTTGGCGGATTGCTTTTGGCTGCCTTGGCCGCTTTTTTGAAATTCCGCGAGAAGCAAAAGGTAGGCGACAAGCAACCTGAGCTAAAAACGGTATTGGTGTATCCTCACCAAGAAGTATGGAACATGACCATGGTAGTGGCGCTCTTTGGCCTGCTGGGTGCCAAGGTTTTCGACTATCTCGAAAGTCCGCACGACTTTGATAACATCTTACAAGATCCCGCGTCCGTTCTTTTCAGCGGATTGACCATGTATGGCGGACTCATCTTCGGCGCCTTAGCCGGTGCTTGGTATGTGCACCGCAAAAAAATCCCCTTGGTATTCGCTTTCGATGCTGCCGCACCCGGCCTAATGCTTGGCTATGCTATCGGCCGTGTTGGCTGCCATATTGCAGGCGATGGCGATTGGGGTATTGACAACCTAGCAAGCAAGCCGAGTTGGATGGGCTTTCTACCAGATTGGGTGTGGTCTTTTCAATACGCCCATAATGTCAACAATGCGGGCATCGCAATACCTGGCTGCATCGGTAAGCATTGCTACATGCTTGAAAACCCTGTGTTTCCAACTCCTTTATACGAAGCCATTAGCTGCTTTCTTTTGTTTGGTGTGTTATGGATGATACGCAAGCGCTTCAAACCAGGCATGCTCTTCTGCATCTATCTAATGATGAATGGCATTGAACGATTCTTTATTGAGAAGATTAGAGTGAACTCAACTTATGCGATTCTCGGACACCACATCACACAGGCCGAACTTATCTCGAGTGCTTTGTTCTTACTTGGCCTTGTCGGAATCCTATACTTTAGAAAACAGGATCTCAAAGAAGCTGAGGTTAATTAAAACGACACACCATTAAGGTGACATCGTCAGCAAATTTATTTTTGCCTTTGAATGCAGTGAGTTGATTAATCAACGCATTGTTGTATTCTGCCATCGACTTGGCTTTGTAATGCTTGCGACAAAACGTTGCTAAGCGATCCATTCCATAGGGATCTCCTTCTTCGTTCTCGGTTTCCACTACGCCATCAGTATAGCTTAAGAATACCGTATTGGGCTTCAGGACAACACGACCTTCATGAACAAAGACTAGTTCATCGAGCATGCCTAATCCGGTGGTGCCGTCTTTTAAATACATAGTCTCCTCGGCATCCACCAAAACAGGTGGATTGTGCCCCGCATTGATGAAGCTAAGCTCCCTTGTTATACGGTTGTATTTACCTATAAAAAGCGTGATGAATTTTTCATTTTTGGCGCTCGCGATGACTTTGCTATTTAGCTCGTGCACCAATTCCACCAACGAATGCGTGGTGCGAACAAGCGCATGTAGATTGGCTTGGAAATTGGACATCAAAAGCGCTGCCGGTATTCCTTTTCCAGAAACATCGGACATGCAAAAAATCAGCTCGTCGTTATTAATGCGAATACAATCGTAGTAGTCACCGCCAATCTCCTGATGCGGAATATAGGTGGCATGCATCTCGAGGTCTTTGTCTGAAGGCAACGTCTCTGGGATGAGCATGTTTTGCATTTGCGCAGCAAGCTCTAGCTCAATTTTTATTCCTTCTTGACGAATCTGCTCACGCGCAAATTTTTTGTTCTCGATGGCAACTACAATAATGTTCGTTAGCGTTTGAACAAAAGGTATAAGATCGTTCTTTAATTGATTATCGGTAACACTCACATCACCGATAAGCGCAAAAGCCAAGGGTTTGTTTTTATGGACAACCGGAATAATGGTATTGAACTGCTGGAAAATTTCAGGAAAAGCACCATCGACAAAGGTGATGTCCTTCAAATGGATCATGTACTTGTGCACATCCAAATCTTCTGTCTCTGCAGGCACTCCATAAGACATTGGAGTAGACCAAATACTATCGGCCACAAACAGCGCCATCTTGCGAATCTTCAGCTGTGTGCGCAGCACAAATTTATAAATACTGAACAGCTGATGCGCCGAGAAATTTTGATTGATTGCTTGGGTAATTTCCAACAGGGAGGAGAGCTGTAACTGCTTTAACTCCAACTCGCCGTTCAGCTTTGAAGTAGCGTCTTTTATTGAGTCTGACATGTGCTAGTACTCCGATTTATCTAGTCGCTCAAACACCTCTGGTAGACGCTTTAGCAGGGCTAATTCACGCATTTTATCAATGGCGTCACGCGTTGGACTACCAAAATAGGTTTTGCCTGCATCAAGGGATTTGCCAATGCCTGATTGACCAAGCACTACCGCACCTTTACCAATAGTAAGATCCTTTTGTACTCCAACTTGTCCCCAGAGAATTACATGGTCTTCAATCTTTACAACACCTGCAATACCCACCTGAGCAGCAAAGAGACAATGCTTGCCTATGACGGTATCGTGCCCAACATGCACTTGGTTATCTAACTTTGAACCATCGCCTATTGTCGTATCGCCTGACACACCTCGATCAATAGTACATGCAGCACCTATCGTTACATCATCACCTATCACAACACGCCCGCAAGAGTGCATGGTGGTATAGGCGTCGAATTGCTTTTTAAAATAGAAAGCATCAGAACCTAAAATAGCACCAGCATGAATTTGCACACGGTCGCCAATGACACAATTATCATAAATAACAACGTTCGGATGCAGGATACAGTCTTTGCCAATGCGAACGTTATGTCCAATCACCACACCCGGCTGAATCACGGTATTGAGTCCAATAACGGCGCTCTCGCTAATGTTTCGGTTCATGGAAACAAAAGGGCTGTGTGTTTTAGCTAAGTTGTTGTAGGCCTCAAATGGATGGTCAAGAATGAGCAGATTTTTACCCATTGTGTTGCTTGGCTCTTTGTCAATGATAATCACAGAAGCGGCAGAGGCCAAAACTTTTGCATAGTACTTCGGGTGATCAACAAAGGTGATATCACCAGGTTCAACCATGTGAATCTCATTGAGGCCAGTGACCATAAAATCAGGGTCGCCGAGGAGACGGGCTCCTGTACTTTGTGCTATCGCACTTAGTTTGAGTGCTGTCTTGAATTTCATCGTCGACAAAGGTAAAGATTATTCCCGCTCAATTCAGGCAAATTTATCGACTTTGTTACTTATGTCTTCGAGCTTTTCGAGCAGCATGGAGATGCCGTTCTCTTGGCTTGGCAGCTCGCTGCTTGTATAGTTCACAAAACGCCAAATCTCAGCAACCTGCGCTAAAGGCAGTTCAAACGGTGCATAGTCTTTGTTTAAAGAGCGCAAAAGAAAATTCTTTTTCTTGCGAAGCTGATTAAAAGCAACCTTGAATACCAAACCTTCATCCTGCGTTACAAATACATAGGCATGGCCATCTTTAATGGTGTGCCAATCTTGCACAAACTCGCCAATAACATAGGAGCGGTCAGGGATAGGCAACATGGATTCGCCATCAATTTGAAACATCCTATACTTGCGCTCCTTCTCCAAAAAGGGTAGCTGAAAAGTTGGTAAGCTCTGAATGAATTCAGGATCCTTGTAACCCGCTGTGTAACCCGCTCTGGCACGCACACTCACGAGCTCGATGTTGTCTTTGTTATCAGGGCTTACTGTTGAAACCAACACTCGTAACTTGGAGCCAGAAATAAAATCATGCTCCGCACATTCTTTATTCGGCGAAGCTGTTTCCGAACTAAGCTCAACAGTTCCTAGCAAAAGTGCATCCGTTGTGACGTTGAAATACCTTGCAAACAGAAGCACGTTCTCGATCGATGGCTGCGCTACTTCGTTTTCGTAGTTATTGACGGTGCTGCGCTTGATTCCGAGAGCATCAGCCAATTCAGTTTGAGTGAGCCCTGAATCGTTGCGTAAAGAGCGGATATACCTAGCAAAGTTGCTTTTCATAAATGTGTTTTTACAAAAATAATGTTTATTTAATAAACATAGGTTTTTTTAATAAACAAAGACAGCGTTTAATTTTTTATTGACTGACGGCCTTGTTTTCACTTATGTATTATAGCACAAACAAAAAAGCCATCTCAAATTTGAGATGGCTTTTTTATCAGTGATTCCGCTGGGATTCGAACCCAGGGCCCCTACATTAAAAGTGTAATGCTCTACCAGCTGAGCTACGGAATCAAACCTTAAAAAGGAAATCCTTTCTAATTGGGAGTGCAAAGATAGAATCAATAATTGAAAAATAAAAATGAATTTGTTCGAATTTTCAAAAACATCTGCAAACTCAATAGCAGCAAGGGTTGTGGGGCTTACCTTAGAGCGGTGGTATCACAAATTGTGATACCACCGAATTTTTAGTCAAATCAACCGAATCTTTGCATCTGCTAATTCTGATGGACAATCCACACTATTTTCGAGCTATTCTAAACTAATTAATTCATACATGAGACAAAACAATAGTGTACAAGCAGAAAAAATTAGCGAGACCATCTTATTGATTCGCGGTGAGAAGGTCATTCTGGACATTACCATTGCCCAGCTCTATCAAGTGGAAACACGAACCCTCAAACAAGCGGTGAAAAGAAATCGCAAAAGCTTCCCTCCAGACTTTCTGTTTATACTCAACAACAGAGAGATCGAATACCTGGTATCACAAAATGTGATACCATCTAAAAGCCATTTCGGTGGAGCTAAGCCCTATGCCTTTACTGAGCAAGGCGTTGCGATGCTTTCATCGGTATTAAAGAGCGACAAAGCACGAGAAATAAACATTAAAATAATGCGTGCTTTTGTACGTATGCGGTCTGTATTATATTCTCACCGAGAACTAGCAGCGAAACTTACAGAATTGGAAAAGAAATCAAATAAAACAAATCAAGAGTTGGCTTACCTATTTCAAACCTTGCAACAATTAATAAACAAACCCAAAAGACCTATGCGAAAAATCGGGTACAAAAGATCGGATGAAAAATAAAAGCGCATAGAAACCTTTTATCACAAGGGGTATCACAAATTGTGATACCCCTTTTTAATAGCGTTGTTTTGCTACATATCCATTGCGTTTGTCAAACAGAAAAGGGCGATCCGAAAGCGTCAAAAGAAAAGCCATTATATCCACACGGTTGTTTGATGAAAGGTGCATCGGGGTTTGCAAAGCGGCTGCTAGTGTTGCGCTCTGCTGAATGCCTGTATCGTAATGCGTCAGCACCTCAAAGAGAGACTTAAAACGACCATCATGCATGTAAGGAAAAGTATACTCGATGTTCCTTAATGTTGGCACTTTAAATTTCAAGGAATCGTCCGATTTTTTTGTCACTGACATACGCCCATAATCTTTAATAAGCGTATCAATAAGCAAGCCCGTATTAGCAAACTCGTCGTTAGTAAAAAGTGGTTCTGTGTGGCACGATGCGCAATGCATTTTAAAAAGGCTATAGCCCCTTTGCTCTTGCGCTGTAAATACCGATTCGCCGCGCATGACGCTATCATAGCGTGCATTGCACGATACCAATGTTAGCATGAATTGCGAAATGGCTTTTAGCACATGTTCACCGGTTATCGAGGTATCTCCGAAGGCATCTTTAAAAAGGAGTGGATACAAACTATCCTGCTTCATTTTTGAAAGCACATGATCAAACTGTTCACCCATTTCATCAGGATGTGTAATCGGGAAAAGCGGTTGCATATCGAGGTGTAGAATGGCACCGTCATGCATAAAGCTTTTGCTCCATGCTAAGTTCATTAATGCCGGTGCGTTGCGCCTACCGATGCGATCATCAACGCCGTGACTCAATGCATGGTCCACATGAGCAAAGGCATTGTATGGCGAATGACAACTGGCACAGGATATTTTATTATTTCGGGATAGCTGCGGATCGTAAAACAACACGCGTCCAAGATGGACCACAGCGGGTTGCAGCGGATTAGTTTTAAGATCATATACAGGAGAAGGCCATCCAACAGGGACTTTAAACAAAACGGGTTCGGGCAGCTGAAAAGCTAAAATAACAAACAGCACAAATGGCAAAACAACAAGAACATGTTTCATTGGCTTATCGAATGAACGGTTTCCGCAAATCGTTTCGACAATTGAACGGCATCGATTCCTGGTGACATTACGCGCGATTGCCTACCCCAATCGATAACCTTAAAAAAGGAATCCATTTGCATCATAACATCAAGCGAAGCGCTTGCTTTTATTGGGATTTCAAGAAATTGTATCGAGGCATCTGGCGGCAAAAATCCGCCCAAATGAAACTGAAATTCTTTTTTAACATCGGAGCTTGCACTGCAATGTCCTTCCATCTTCACATTGATGTATCCACTTTGCCAAGCCCAATACATGCCCTTCATAGGATCAAGATCGCCACCCTGCACACCGGCTGTGTTAGTAATACTATCAACCCCGATAGAAAACCGGATAGCGTTGTATGCTAAGTGCGCCGGAATGCGCAGCTTAATAAGCAAACCCTCGTTGGAAGAAGCATCTAGTAAATGATACGGTAGTGAATCCACCCATACTATCTTGCCCTTATACATTAGGTTGATAGTACCAACATAGCAACGCAACAAATCTAGCTGAACGCTATCGCCACTTTCACAGACATTCCAATTTCCGATAGTCAAGGTCTTCTTTTTCCATTGCGGCATAAAGCGCACAGCAACATCCTGACTTTGTGCCAACAGTGTTGATGCACATACCACCATAAAACAAAGAGTCAGGATTAGATAGCGCATCTTTTAGCTTGTTTAGTTTTTAGAAGACGCATGTGATTAAATCCTTTGCTTGACCTATCTCTGTTTACCATTCTGCTAAAAACCGCGTCAGTAATGGTATCAATACCTTGGGTGCAGGCATAACCCTTTGTAAATAAAACTGCAAAGAATGCACCCACATAATAGCTCACTGCATCTCGAGACGCATCAGCATTATTTACGACTAGCAATTTGGAGCTCCACATGCTTCTAAATAACATAAAAAAATGAACATCAAGAGAGAGCACGCTAGATAAAGTGTCATCGCATGTTCTTCTTTATTAATAGGTCTTCTAAGGCCTTGGTCAACAATGGATACTTAAAAGCAAAGCCAGCCGCCTGAATCTTGTCAGCACTAACACGACTGCCTTCGAGTAATACTGCAGCCATTTCGCCAAAAAGCAAACGCAAAGCGAAAGCTGGAACAGCAGGAAAGAAGAAGGGGCGATGCAAAACGGTAGCAAGTGTTTTGGTGAAATTGCGATTATCAATCGACGCAGGCGCAACGGCATTATAGGGGCCGTGCACTGTACTGTTTTCAATTGCATATACATACATCGCACACAGGTCATCGAGGTGAATCCAAGGAAAATATTGAGCCCCAGAACCTAATGCTGATCCGATCCCTAGCATTACAGGCACTTTCATCTTGGCAAGCGCACCGTCGTTCGCTGATAGCACAACACCCGTGCGTAATTTCACCACACGCATACCAAGCACCTGCATCTGATCTACTGATTGTTCCCATTTAGAACAGGTGTTACCTAGAAAATCAGTTGCGGCTGGATCCAACTCGGAGTATATGTGGTCGTTTGTTACAGCGCCATAATAACCAGAAGCAGAGGCAGCAATAAACATCGAAGGCCTGTTCTTCTGAAGTTTAATTGCCTCATAAAGCAGATTCGTTGAGTTAACTCGACTTTCAAGAATCTCTTTCTTTCGCAAATCGGTCCATCTACTTGAAGCAATATTTTCGCCGGCTAAATGGATAATACAATCCACTTCAAGCGCTTTTGGATCAACAAAACCCGATGCGACATCCCAGCGATACGCCTTCACACCATTGGCATCCCGGGGTGTTCTTGTAAGCACCGAAACTGTATAGCCTTTATTCATTAACAATTGGGTTAAGGCCTTGCCAATCATGCCATAACCACCTGTAAGTAGTACTTTTTTGCCTACACTCATTTAACAAAGTTACGACAGAATAGGCGAATCAAGGTAATCGTACATACCGGTTAAATAGTTTTATACTTTCCAACAAAAATAGCAGGAGTAAACAGGTTAATAAAACCGGTAAAAAATGAATACCTGTTGGCATTTCAAAACTAAATAATGATCTCAAATAAGGTATGAATAATATAGCGAGAAGCATGGTAAAGCCAGCTAGCACAAAAATACTTGCTGTATGATTCTTTTCTTTAAAGACAGCAAGGAAGCTTCTTGACTTGGACAGATTCGTTAAAATCAGCGTGATATTTCCAACGATTAATGTAGAAAAAGCGAGCGCTCTAACCTGCCCATCGCTGTGTCCTTCATACTTGCTCATCAAATAAACGACACACACAGCAAGAAGAACAAAAACACCTTCAAGTATACTCCATCCTATTTTAGACCACCCAAAAAACTTGGCCTTCGAGCTACGTGGCGGCCTTTTCATTATATCGCGTTCTTCCTGTTCCGATTCAAATGCCACAGAACAAACAGGATCGATAATGAGCTCCATAAAAACGATATGAAGCGGCATAAGCAAAATAGGAATCGATGAAATAAATGCGGGCAAGAGGACAAGTCCGATGATCGGAATATGAATAGCCATAATATAGGACATGGCTTTCTGCATGTTATCGTATATTCTTCGACCTTGACGAATGGCCTCTACAATGGATGTAAATTGGTCGTCAAGCAGCACTAATGTAGAAGATTCGCGGGCCACATCGGTGCCCTTTAACCCCATTGCAATTCCTATGTGAGCTGCCTTCAAGGCAGGAGCATCATTGACGCCATCACCCGTCATGGCTACAATTTCACCTTTCGCTTTTAAGGATTCTACAATTCGTAATTTTTGTTCAGGCGCAACCCGAGCAAAAACAGAAACACGATTAATTCGATCAGCGAGCGCTGCATCAGTCAAGGATGATAATACATCACCACTGACCAAATCACCATCCTCGGGCAATCCAATCTGGCGCGCTATGCTTTTGGCCGTTGTAGGAAAATCTCCCGTAATCATTATCACGCGTATTCCGGCTGCGATGCATTCCTCTACCGCCTTTGGTACTTCAGGCCTTATAGGATCGGCCAATGCTATCAAACCATCGAAAACAAAGGAAAAACCGTGCTGCGATTCTGGCAAGGGCAAAGATTGAGAGGGCGCATTAGCAACACCAAGAACACGATAACCAAGTTCAGCAAGCTGATGCACGACAAGCAAATGCGTATCCATTTCAACCGCATCCATTTTACAAAGCTTAAAAATGGCCTCGGGTGATCCTTTAGCTGCAACGACAAGAGGGTCCGTTTCACTAAACTGCACAACTCTAGTCATAGACAACAGTGCACGACTCAATGGATATTCTTTCACCAAGCGGGGCGAAATAGTTGAATCAGCAAGGGCATCTCTGGCTTGAGCAATTGCTTGCTCCATTGGGTCTGAAGATGAATCTGAGGATGCCATTTTTGCATTGTGCAACAACGAAATCATGTTTTGATGTGTTGCGGCAAAATTCTTTTTGAATATCAATGTCATGCCATCATATAGCGCCGCAACTTCCATCTTGTTTTGAGTGATGGTGCCTGTTTTATCTACACACAAAACAGTTGCTGAACCAAGAGACTCGATAGCCGATGGCTTACGGGTAAGCACTTTTTTCTGAGAAAGTCGCCATGCACCTAAGGCTAAAAATACCGTGGCGACAACAGGAAATTCTTCGGGAAGAATAGACATGCTTGCAGCGAGCCCATTGAGTAATGCCTGAATAAAGCCTCCCCGCGTAAAATAAAAGGCAAGAACCACTCCAATACTGATTATCACTCCAATTAGAAAAAGGGTTCTGATCAACGTTTTCATCTCTTGCTGTAATCGCGTATCACCCGATTCTAACAAACTTAAGGACAAACCAATTTGACCAAAACGAGTAGCTGTTCCGACAGATAACACGTTGGCCAAACCTTGTCCTCGAACAACCATCGTGCCGCTATAGAGCAATGCTTCATTCGTTTTTAAATCGTCTTCTAGCGCTTTATTTACAGGCACCGACTCGCCTGTCAGCATAGCTTCGTCGACCATAAGATTAACCGCATCAAGCAAAACTGCATCGGCTACTATACGACAACCTTCCCGCACCACAAGAAGATCACCTGGAACGACTTCGCGACCTTCGATCTCAAGCTCAACGCCATCACGAATAACAAACGCTTTAGGTGCTGCCATTGAACGCAAAGCATCTAAGGCGCGCTCGGTTTTACGATATTGTATAAAGGTGATAACAATGATAATGAGGATAGCAAGCAATTGAACCATCCCTTCGCGATAATCACCGATGAACATGTACAATGCGCCACAGCCCAATAACAATAAGAACATTGGCTCTTGCAGTACCTCCTTGGCAATACCCCAAAATGATTTTGCCTTCGACGAAGGAAGATCGTTGAAGCCACTAATACGACGCCTTTCCAAAACATCGAATGCTGAAAGACCTTGTCTGTTTGGTGACATGCGTTCTGTTAATTTGACAGCATCCCTTGACGAATCGGCAGATAAATATCTATCCGCATACCTTTATTAATTTCGCCGCTAGCCTTGATGCGGCCTCTATGATGCTCAACGATACGCTTGCAAATAGGCAGTCCGATACCAGTACCATCATAAACACCAATTGGATGCAATCGCTGAAAAACCTCAAAAATCTTCTCGCTGAATTGCTCATTAAAACCAATACCTTCATCTTCAAAAATAAGATTAAGGTATTGCTCATCGCCTGATATTCCGACTATGTGCTCACTGTCGGAAAGTAAATATCGACTCTTGATGGACAATGATGGACGCTGCTCTGGCTTATGAAACTTCAGCGCATTCCCAACAATCTGTTTAACCAACTCCTTGAACTGATCTGGCACCACATCCAAAACACCTAGTGATTGAATATCTAATCTAGCCTGTTTCTTTTCAATGTCCTGCTTAAAATCCTTGACAACCTCGCGCACCAGTTGTGTCAAATCGCATTTTTTAAAAATCCTATCCTTATCTCTGATCATCGAATAGCGAAGCACGTCGTCAAGCAAGCCCTGCATGCGCAAAGCGGCATCGCTTATTTTTTTAAAATACATGCTGCTTGCATCCGTTAGTTGTATAGCATGATCGCCTTGAATACAGGCCACGAAGTTTTGAATCTTTCGCAAGGGTTCTTGCAAATCATGGTTGGAAATGTAATTGAAAGATGTCAAATCTTGATTTGCTTCCCTTAGTTTCGTATTGGCCGCTTCCAATTCATTTGTTCGAATACGAAACGCTTCCTCAAGAAACTCGAGTTCGGATCGTTGCGAACGCAATGTCATCGCTAGAGAAAGGCGCTTATTATGACTTGCGCGAACAGGACCTCTGTCTTCATAATGAATCAGATAAAATGGCGAAGCAATGTTCTCTAAAAAAACAGAAAAACCACTTGCTAAAAATTTTCTCTGCCGGGCATTCGGTAGATCAAGACAAACTTCTGTATTTCGAAAAGGTGCTTGATTACCTAAAAGCTCATTCATGCTGCTTTGCATGCATGGATTGAGCCAACTACCTCCATCAATTGTCAAAAGAGAATAACCAATTAACGATTCTTCTTTTAAGCTTGTCTGTTTTGAAAAACCTTTGCTGTAGTAACGTATAAAACCTGAGGCATCAATAATTAGAACGGGTTCATCAATCTGCCCTAGAAGCAACTGAAGGGCATTTTTTTCTAATGCAGAATTGCTAAGCATGGGGTTCTATTCTTAAAAAAACAACTTGCGCCACATAAACTGGCACTCGCATTTATTTACACAAACATCGAAACTTCTTCAAGCGCAAGCTTGGGCTGAGCCGATAGAAAAAAATCTGCTCGAGCTGTCTTCTTTCTTATGTTTTGCGTTCTAACTTTTGCTAACACGAAGGCCAACATAAGCTGAAGCTCTTGAATGGTTGTTTTACGAATATAATGCGTAGCCCCTAATAAAAACAAATGCTCTATGATTTCTTCGTAAAGCGAAGTAGAATAAATAATAACAGGTAGCTCCTGCAGTCCATCATGATGTCTAATTTTAGCAAGGCATTCAGAACCGTTTCGGCGAGGCATATTCAAATCCAAAAACAGCAAATCTGGTTTCTCACTTAATGGATTAAATAGATGGTCGAGTAATTCTTCTCCATTTTCGAAAATGCTTAGTTTAATTGAATCGTTCAAATTAGATAGCGCCTCTGTAAAGAAAAAACGATCGTCTGGATCGTCTTCAGCAAGTATGATGTGAATGGGTGTATGTTGTTGCATCATGTGTTATGTTTTATTTCCGATAAAAGTACCAACTGCTAAATACAGCGTATCTGACCATTGTCAACACCGTGTATGATTTACATCAAGCAATACAATACGTTCGCGGTAGAGGTGCCACATAAAGCACTCCGTTACATTCATCGCTATTTTGTTTTCATTCATCGAAAATCCCAACAAAAAGGCCTTGTTGATATTAATTTTGAAAAACAAGGAAATAGCAAAATATAAACCGCATTTAAAACCCATACTCTATGCTAACCTATAACGTAGCAGACATTGAGGGGATCGGCCCAAAACTCTGCATAAAGCTTGAAAAAGTTTCCATTAAAACAGTGGAAGATCTTTTAAAAAGTTGCTCAAACGCTCAGGGGCGCCGTGAGGTTTCTTTAAAGACGGGTATTTCCGAAGCAAAATTGCTTAAGTGGGTAAATATGATCGACCTCTTTCGTATAGACGGAATTGGCATCGAATACTCTGAGTTACTTGAAGCTGCCGGCGTTGAAGCTATTGTAGAACTGCGCAGCACAGATGCTGAGAAGTTGCATGAACGCATGATTAAAGTTAACTCTTCAAAACGTTTCGTTCTGCATGTTCCATCCTTGGTTGACATTCAAAACTACATACGCACAGCACAAGAGATTCATCCTCTTGTAATGAACTAGAAACATCAAATTTTGTTTAAAACCACCGTTAGCTCACGGTGGTTTTTTTATTTAAACAAGTGGATGTTAAAGTACCTAATCAAAAACTTAGAATTGTTTTTTGGATGATAGACAGACAGTCCATCATTTCTTCCTCAGTGATCACCAAGGGTGGCGCAAAACGAATGATATCGCCGTGGGTAGGCTTGGCTAATAAACCATTGTCTTTAAGCGCAAGACAAACATCCCAAGCCGTCTTACCATCTTTCGGTGCAATAGTGATGGCGCACAACAGGCCTTTTCCACGAATGGCCGTTATTCTATCGGATGGAATTTGACGCAAACCATTTAACAGAATAGCACCTAATTTCGCTGAATGATCAGCCAAGTTCTCTTCCTGCAACAAGGTTAATGCCTCAATAGCGAGACGCGCAGCTAAGGGATTTCCGCCATAGGTTGACCCATGTTCGCCTGGCTTGATACAAAGCATTATTGCATCATTAGCAAGCACCGCCGAAACAGGAATCATACCTCCCGACAAGGCTTTGCCTAAAATTAAAATATCGGGATGGACGCCGTCATGATCACAGGCTAACATCTTGCCTGTACGAGCTAAACCGGTCTGAATTTCGTCAGCGATAAACAGAACATTATTCTGCTTACAGATAGAATGGCAGACGGATAAGTAACCCGCATCCGGCACTATTACACCCGCTTCACCTTGCATCGGCTCAACTAAAAAACCAGCCACTGTTGGGTCTTTTAAAGCATCTGATAAAGCTTCTGTATCGTTGTATGGAATGACTATAAAACCTGGTGTGAAAGGACCAAAGTTAGTTCGTGAATCAGGATCTGTTGACATCGAAATAATCGAAATTGTGCGTCCATGAAAATTATTCGCACAAACAACAATCTTGGCTTGGTCAGAAGGAATACCTTTTTTTTCATATCCCCATTTGCGACAAAGTTTTAATGCCGTTTCAACGGCCTCAGCTCCACTGTTCATGGGCAGCACTTTATCAAAGCCAAAAAGCTTCGTAACCAACTCCTCGTATGGACCTAGTTGGTCGTTGTAAAAAGCACGCGAGGTGAGCGTTAATTTTTGCGCCTGCTCAATTAATGCATTGATCATGCGTGGATGACTATGACCTAAGTTCATTGCCGAATAGGCGGACAAGAAATCATAATAACGTTTGCCTTCCAGATCCCAAAGATGCACCCCCTGACCGCGAGAGAGCACGACAGGAAGAGGATGGTAATTGTGCGCTCCGAACTGGTCTTCTAATTCCATCGCGCGAGCGGAAGTCATTGCTGGAGAGGTTGTCGTTGACATAAGCATCGATTAATAAGGCACAAAGATATTGAAAAACAGCGAGGTTTTCTTTCAAAAACTCAATAAATAAAGGTAATTTTGCTTTGATGAGGAAAGAAAAAAAACAGATTATACTTGAGTCGCTAACAATCACCGACACCACGTCTGACGGACGGTCTGTGGCGCGCTTAGACGGCAAAGTAATATTCGTAGAAAAAGCAGTGCCAGGAGATGTGGCAGATGTGTTGTTATTCAAAAACAAAAAATCCTTTGCAGAAGGCAAAGCAATAAACATTGTTATCCCTTCCGACAAACGCGCAGATGCATTCTGTAGCCACTTTGGAGTATGCGGTGGATGCAAATGGCAGAGCATGGATTACACCTGGCAATTGCACTTTAAGCAAAAACAAGTAGAAGATGCTCTACAACGCATTGGCGGCCTTGAACTACCCGAAATAAGTCCTATCAAAGCATCAGAAAAAACAACGTATTACAGGAACAAACTGGAATACACCTTTTCTAACAAACGCTGGCTCACGCAAGCCGAAATCGGCAGTGTAACAGAGCATGAGAATGCGCTTGGCTTTCATATTCCGCAGCGATTCGACAAGATTCTCGACATCAAACAGTGCTTTCTTCAACCCGACCCCTCGGATGCTATCCGTCTTGCGGTAAAAGAGCATGCCGAAGCCCACAAGCTCGAGTACTTCGATCTTATCAGTCAACAAGGTTTTCTGCGCAACCTCATGATTCGCACTTCTTCTTCAGGGCAACTAATGGTGGTGGTCGTTTTTTTTCGAGAAAACAAAGAACAACGCGAAGCACTTTTAGAAGTTTTGGATAACAAGTTCCCACAGATCACGTCCCTGCAATATGTGATCAATGAAAAAAAGAACGACACGCTCTTTGATCAAAACTGCATCTTGTACAAAGGTTCGGACCACATCATTGAAGAGATGGAAGGCCTAAATTTCAAAGTAGGCGCCAAGACATTTTTTCAAACCAACTCAACTCAGGCGCTTGAACTGTATCGCCTGACCCGCAATTTCGCTGAACTTAAAGGTCATGAATTGGTTTACGACTTATATACAGGAACAGGCACTATCGCTTGCTTTGTGGCTAGTAAAGCCAAGCATGTAATTGGCATCGACTACATCCCCGAATCAATCGAAAACGCAAAAGAGAACGCCATTGCTAACAAAATTGAAAACTGCAGCTTCTTTGCAGGCGATATGGGTAAAACCCTTACGAGCGAATTCATTCAAGAACATGGCCGAGCCGATGTCGTCATAACCGATCCACCGCGCTCCGGTATGAATCCCGATGTAGTTGCGCGTCTCATCGAAATGCGTCCCGAAAAAATTGTTTACGTAAGCTGCAACCCTGCCACTCAAGCCCGTGACCTTGCCCTCCTTGCCGAACATTACACCATCGAGAAAGTGCAACCCGTTGATATGTTTCCACACACCCATCATGTTGAGAACATCGTACTTTTAAGAGTTAAAAGTTAGGCATGAGAAAAACCCTTGGTATACTCTTCTTGATGCTTGTGGTTCGTTTTACCACAGGACAACCAACGACGGTGAACAACGGCACTTACGAACTGGAAAAGGAAGTGTATTCGACCTATCTCAAATTCAACATCGATACAATGCATAACCCGTTGCTCTATAAAACGGCTATCGAATGGCTGAAAACACGCTATCAATATGGAGGAAAGAATAATAAAGGAATAGACTGCTCTGATTTCAGTGCGCTGCTCTACGACAAAGCATACGGGGTAAAGATCTCAGGCAGTTCAGCCGATCTATGCAACAAAGCTGAGCGTGTTAAAAAAGAGGATTTAAAAGAAGGCGATTTAGTTTTTTTTAAAATTCAAAAAAACAGAGTGTCGCATGTGGGTGTTTATCTTACAAACAATAAATTTGCCCATGCTACAACACAAGCAGGTGTTATAGTAAGCGATTTAAACGAACCGTATTATAGAAAATACTATTATAGCGCAGGCCGTATAATTAAATAACAAAACGACATGGTTAGCAACAAAACAGAAATCCTCAACCGCGAGCAGATACAGCAAAAAATCGAACGCCTTGCTTATCAAATCTACGAAGACAATGTTGAGGAGAACGAAATTATACTCGCTGGTATAATTGGAAACGGCTTTCTATTAGCTCAAAAAATTGGCACTGTATTGAAGAAAATATCACCCATGCAGATTCAGCTTGTTAGCATCAGCATGGACAAGAAAAACCCGCTGAATGGCTCCACAACGCTTAGTCCGGATAATCTTCAATATAAGAACAAGGTGGTAATCGTTTTGGATGACGTGTTGAATTCTGGCAAAACATTAATTTATGGCATGCGCGTCTTTCTTGACCTTCCTTTAAAGAAAATGCGCACGGTAGTGCTAGCCGACCGAAATCACAAGCGCTTCCCTGTATCAGCTGATTTTACAGGCATCTCCATGGCTACCACCTTACAAGAACGCATCACGGTGGTTTTAGAAAAAGGCGCTGAGTGCGCTTACCTCGAGTAACACCTTGGCTTGTTATTTTTTTACACTATGAAGAAGTTATTTCCCTTCTCTGTACTCTTTTTTATAGTACTTTTCTCTTGTGCCCTTTTGGCTGGAGATAATCCGGAGGTGGAGCGAGGTTTAGAAAATTTCAATGCCTTCTTCCGCGAAGTCAACGACGGATATGTAGACAAGCCCGATGCAGAAGTCATCATGCGCGCATCCATTGACGCAGCGTTAAGAGCCATCGATCCGTATTCCTATTATATATCGGCTAAAGAACAAGCCGATAAACAAAAAGCGTGGAAAGGCATACTCTATGGCGGATTCGGCGTCAACATTGTTCAACGCGATTCCGAAATCACCGTCACGGATGTCAGCGCTGGCTATCCAGCGGCATTAAGCGACATCCGCCACGGCGACAAAATACTAGCTATAAACAACTTCCAATTGCGTGGCTTACCCTTTGATAGCGCGCTCAAAAAGCTGAGAGGCGAACCTGGCTCCGCGGTTACATTAACGATAAAGAGACAAAATAGAATCCTTGAGAAAACAGTGACTCGAGCCGAGATTCGCAACAAAGCCGTTCAATGCACAAGCGTTTTGGATAACAAAACTGGCTATATCTGCTTTACCCATTTTTTGGATGGATCAGCCGACGAACTTCGCAAAAGCGTGTACCAGTTGAAAGAAAAAGAGGGTATCACTTCGCTCGTTATAGACCTGCGCGGAAACAGCGGTGGTTTGGTTGTTGAGGCTGTTAAAGCAGCCAATATATTCTTGCCCAAAAACGTAAACATCGTTACGTTTCAAGGGAGGCAAGCAGTTTGGAATTATGACAACCTAACCTTTAATGAAGCGCTTGACACCATCCTGCCACTCGTTCTTCTGACTGACAACAACAGCATATCCGCTGCTGAATTGTTTGCGGGTGCCATACAAGATTACGACCGCGGACTTATCGTTGGGCGCAAAACCTTTGGTAAAGGACTCGTGCAAGGCACACACAATCTACCCTATGGAAACTCCGTGTATATAACCAGTGCTCGGTATTACACACCATCCGGCCGCTGCATACAAGAATTGGATTACATCCACAAAGATGCCACCGGCAAAGCCACAAAAGCACCTGATTCTTTACGCCAAATGTTTCATACCGCAGCAGGGCGAATTGTTTATAATATCGGGGGCATCGCGCCTGATATTCAAGTAGAGCTAGACAAACCAAACACTGCTTTTGTCGATAAACTGCGTAAAGCAGATGTACTGGGCGACTTCGCAAACACCTATCGAAACGCGCATGAAAGTATTTCCGGCGCCACACATTTTCAACTGACAAGCGAAGATTTTGCGGACTTTAAATTAGCCCTCAAAAAGAGCGGTTATCCTTTTAAAACAGAAACAGAAGATGCTCTTGATGCACTCATCACCCAAGCAACCAAAGCCCAACTTGGAAGCCTTATAAACGCAGAGCAAAAAAAGCTTAAGCGCAAATTACTGGAAGACCGTATTGCTGAAATCGATGTGCATCGCGCCATGATTTGCAGCGAATTAGCAAAAGAAATCTGCGCACGCTATTACTTCAACGAAGGTCGCATAGAAAACACCTTGTATGCAGATGCAGATATGAAAGTGGCACTTGAACTACTTAAGAATCCTGCCGAATACAGCCGACACCTCCGACCTTAATCAGCCTTTTTATCCAGCTTCATGTAAAGTGCATAGGAAAAAATCACAGGGCCAATCACGGCTAAGCCAATCAAAATAAGAGCTCCTATAAAACTGATGTCGGCCTCCATTAAAGACAATTGAATCAAGCCAATCAAACCAGTCAACATAAACAGTCTCGAGCCGAATCGATGTGTCTTGCGCCACACTTCTTCATTGGATAAAGTCCACGGTAAACGAATCCCAACGAACCAATTCATTTTAAGGTTGTTCATGTAATTGCCCATCAAAATGAATAACACATAAATAGCACCCAAGATTAATTTATTCAATGGTAACTCGGTGCCTGCGGCGTTTATAAAAACAACGCATGGTATGAAGGTAAAAAAGAGCGCAAGCACGATACGCAATTTATAATACGGTCCGCTAAAGGCATCGTAGTTCCGCTTCTTCGGGTCGATGCGTGGGATAAACAAAAGCAACAAATAAAGACCTAAGCTAAAAACCGGATAGAACCCTTTACTCATGGTGCCATCCACTTTCCCATCCATGTTCCAGTGGCTAGGCAGCTCATCCGGCAGTTTATTCCAAAGCAATGCCACAAGGATAAATGGAATTAATACTAGCAATACAATCGGGAACTCTTTTTTGAAATTTTTCATGGGTTTGGGTTTATTTTTTTTTCGATTTTTTTTCATCATTAAATTGAAACAGCCAGTTCATTAAGTCGTCTAATACTGTGGTGTTCAGCGAATACGTTAAAAATTGCCCAGCGCGGGTACTGCTAACCAAGTCGGCCTGTTTAAGCAAGTCAAGATGATGGGATATGCTCGGCTTTGATATTTGAAACGCATCGGCTATCTCGCCTGCTGTCATATCACCCCGTCTGAGCAGCTCTAGGATTTTCCTTCGTGTTGGGTCATTCAATGCTTTGAATACTTGGTTCATATTCGTTTATATATTTAGACAAATGTCTAAATAATAAATTAAATGCGCAAGAAAAATTAAAAATATTTTTTCGATTTTATTTATTTGGCAAAAACGAAATCAGAAATAACTGATCGGATTTAAATAAAACATCTTCATCCAACCTTGATGATCACCATCGATATTCCACGGATAAGGAAGCATGGTAAATATTGAATAGTGCAGATGCGGTGGCTTGCCTTGGGCATTTCCGCTGTTGCCCACATTACCAATAACAGAAGTAGGTGTGACGAAAGCCAAAACGGAGGTTTTTATCTCGCTTAAATGCGCGTAATAATGCAAGCGCCATTTCGGTCCAAGAATCAAAACAACCTTCCCACCTCTTCCAAAATTTCCTTTCATCAAAACAAGTCCACGCACCGAGGAATGAACCGCAGTGCCTTTAGGCGCAAAAATGTCTACGCCTTTGTGCGTCACTGATGGCCCCCAAGGATAATACCAATACGAAGCCTTATTATAGCTAGCACTCCCTGCACCCTCAACAGGCATCCGCAACTGCTGTGGGATAAGCAGTCCAAGGACTAGAATAGCAAAGACAAAAAGCAGAAACGCTTTCAATAGACTGATGCTAAAAAAATTTAACAGGACTAATAGACCATCAGTTTGCGGTAATGCACGCCATCTGATAATGTTAAACGGAGAAGATAAAGACCACTAGTTTCAAGCACTACGGTTTCAGAAAATGTGCCGCTTACGTATGTTTCATTTATCACCAAACGGCCAGCGCTGTCGTAGATCTGTAGTGCGCGGATTTGCTCCTTCGCAGATACGAGCAGGTGTCCATTTCCCGGATTGGGATAGATAGATAATGTGTGTGCATCATTTTCTGTATGTATGCCCGCAGGAGCACACACTTGTACCGTTACATGAACCGTATCCGTTGCCATACAACCAAAGCCGTCGTAAAGATGAACAATGAAATTATCGCTGTAATTTGGCCATATCAAGGGATCGGCTACAGTGGTGTCTGAAATCACAGCTAGTTGATTCCAAGCAAAACTGCCGCTGCCTTGCGCATGCAATTGAATGGTGTCGCCTTTGCACATGGTGGTATCATTGCCTGCATTTACAAGCGGCAAGGGCTGCACAAAAACAATCAGCGAATCACGATTTACGCAGCCGTGATTATCGGTGTAGCTATACACGATGGTATCGTTGGCCGCACCAACCGCAGACGGATCAAAGAAATTACCCGACATACCGTTTCCTGTAAAGGCACCACCCACAGGAGAACCACTTAACAAAACAGGCGCAGAACCTGCACACACCGAGGTATCTGTTCCTGTTGTTACAACAGGCAGCGGATAAACAGTAATGCTTCGAATCTGTATGGCTGGGCAAACGGGATGCGCGATGTTATAGGTGATGTTGTGTGGGCCCGCACCTGCAACCGCAGGATTAAATAGTGTACCTGTAACTCCAGAGCCCGAACATACACCTCCACCGGGCGTGCATGCTACATCAAATGGCGTGGCGTTAATACACACTGGCTGCAACGTAGGGCAAGACAAGACCGGCTGGGTAAAAACGGTTATACTTACCGTATCCACATCGGAGCAAAGCGTCTGCGGATTAGAGGCTGTCACATAATACGTATATACACCTGCTCCTGATGGGGTGAAAATCGGATTACCAAGTGTTGAAGAACTAAGATTAGTTGTTGGCGACCAGAGGTAATTCACAGTTGGTCCTGCTGGGCAGGTTGAAGGCACCAACCAGGTTGGTGAATTGGTTAAGGTTAGTGTATTGGCATTGGTTGTATGGTCAGGAACGGTTGCTCCAGCGCCTTCGTCGAAGTTCCAATAAGCAACTAAATTAGGAGTATTGGTTGGTATCTGCGTGTTCATGGTTGCAGCAATCTCGGCTTGCGTTAGAGCGGTGTTGTATATACGAACCTCATCCAAACTACCGTTCATTTTAAAAGAGTTAAGATCCCAAGGAGCTAAGCCGATGATGAAAGGATTAGAATTGGTTCCTACAGGCAAAGCCGCTACTGCAATCGAATCCTTTGGAACTCCATTCACATAAGCCATGAATTTGCCACCCATGGAATAGGTCATTGTCAAATGGGTCCAAACACCAGTGGTGATATTGCCTTGACCGTGCAACAAGTATTGCGTAGCTGAAGTGTTCCATAGCTGAAAATAAACCAAGCCACCAGCATCGATTCCCATTAAATAACCGCCATTGAAACTTGGCGTCGTTTTACCAAGTATCTTTTGATTCGAAACAGCATTCAACTTTACCCAACACGAAATCGTCATGTTGGTAAACAAACTAAGCGAGGCAGACTGTGGCGCAGTAAGATAGCCCGATGAACCATTAAATGTCATGCCGTTGTTGGACGCAGCCATCGAACAACTAAAGGGCAAGGTTTGGTTGCTACAGATGGAATCGGCAGCGGGTGTAGTGGTTGCGTTGCATTGTGCATTCGCTTTATAACTAGCTATAAAAAGCAAAGAAAGAATCGCAATTCGGGTAATGAGTTGTTTCATGGTTTTGGCTTGTTTTTTCAAAAATACGAAAAGCATTACAAACACAGCAAATGGATTCAATGGGCTTCTTTTGGAAATTCAAATAAATTTAGTATATTCGTTTCACATCCCTTGCTTACTATGAAGGATAAACCCTTTCGCTTTAAACAGTTCAGCATTGCCCAAGATAGGTCCTGCCTGAAAGTAGGCACCGATGCCGTTTTGCTTGGCGCACTCGTGGATGTTAGCGAGTCGAAGCGAATCTTGGATATCGGCACTGGCACTGGGGTTATTGCTATCATGCTGGCGCAAAAATCGGAAGCCTTTATTGATGCAATCGATATCGATTCTCCGTCTTGCGAACAAGCACGAGACAATGCAAGAAACTCGCCTTGGCCCAATCGTATTCAGGTTATTCATAAAGCGCTGCAAGAATTTGCCTTGGAGTCAAACACCCTATACGACACTATTGTAAGCAACCCACCCTATTTCGAAGAGCAGGCGGGTGCAAACACCGATGCCCGCACAATTGCTCGTCATACGTGTGAACTGAGCCACAGCGATTTGCTCGACGGCATTGCTAAACTGATGCACCAGGATGGTACATGTTGGCTAATTCTTCCAGCACAGGAAGAATTCGTTTTTAATGATTTAGCCCAAAAGAAAGGACTCTATTGCATTAGCTGTATTAATATCGTGACGCGCGAAGGAAAACCGGCGAAGCGCATCGTCCTTTCTCTACGTAAAAAAGAAACACCTTTGATGCGAGCAAGTCTAGTAATACAACTTGATCAAAGCCACTTCACGCCCGAATACATAAAGCTGACGGAAGATTTCTACCTAGGGTTGAAGTAAATCAGTTTTCACTTTCGTGAAAAACGATTCCTTTTTGAGCCAACTCAGCCAAAACGGGTTCGTAAAATTCAGGCTTAACAGGCACAACCACGCCACGCGATGGTATCTTGTGATTCATGATAAGTCGCACTGCTATAGCCAAAGGCAAGCCTACTGTCATAGCCATAGCCGTGTGAATTCGATCTTGTCCCTTCACCACTAAAGAAGCGTGAATCTTGCGCTCGCTGCCATCTTTTCGTCGAATCAAAAACTCGTGCTTCATCACTATCAAATCAAGGTCGTGTTCACCGAGCTTCCATTTGTCTTCGAGCAAAGCTTGCAAAGCTTCTGCAGGCGTGTTTACGGCATCGGCTATCACGCGATCGGAATAGAGTTCGAGATAAAGTAATTTCTCAGCACATGCCTCGTCATCCACGCCAAGTTCATCCAGCAGCTCGGTCATGTCCTTTAAATCCGGGTGCAGGCCTTGCATCAGCGCCGACCATGTCTTGTATTTACCTTGAATATTTTTTGAGGCATCCGTCAAACCAAGCGAGATCAACTTGTCCCAAGCCATGCAAAAACCTGGCATGCGCAGCGTTCCGCGCATCATCGTTGGAATGTTATCCAAACCATACACGGTGCGATACGACAGCGAGTCGCGGTTAGCATACGCATCAAAAGAGCCGTATCCTTCAAAGTCGATCATTTGCGTTTCGTAAAATAAATTGGCATAGGTAAGCGATTTCATTTTACCATCCTCAATCCATTTTGCATCCCCACCTTGCCCAGCCAAAACCACATTGCGCGGGCTCCATGTAAATTTATAGCCCCAGGGATTGGTATTGCTTTCCGGAGCGATAAGTCCACCACAATACGAATGAAAAGCAATTACCTCTTCGCCTCGGCTGCGCACCTCGTCAATAATCTTCATGGCACTCATGTGATCGATGCCTGGATCAACACCGCATTCATTCAAAAATATCAACCCACGCTCGCGAACCTGCGCATCCAGCGCGCGCATCTCTGCTGATACATAACTAGCCGTTGCAAGATGCTTCCCTAGACGCAAACAATCGTTTGCCACTTCCATGTGCATAGCGGCTGGCAGCATAGACACCACCAAGTCGGCATTGCCTATTTCACGCTCCCGCTCAGCAGCATTATGAACATCAAAGGCGATTGCCTTGGCCTGTGGATGACCTGCCGTCTTTTCTTGCGCTAAGGCCAAAGAAACATCGGCAACAACTAATTGCCATTCTTCGGCAGTAGAATGTTCCAATAAATAGTCTATCAATGAAGCGGCAGAGCGACCGGCGCCGATAATAAGTATGTTTTTCATCTTGGCTATCTTGCCGCAAAAATACAAAATCAGTCGAAAGCGTTCAAGCACTTTCAATGATTCTTGTCAGGTTCTCATCCCGCGCGCTTTTATATCTTTGCAGCATCATGCCTAAAAAAATCCTGACCACAGCCGGTATCAGCGGCGCCTTAGCCGTTATGCTCGGCGCCTTCGGTGCGCATGCACTAAAAAAAACACTCTCGCCCGAGTCACTTATGGCCTTTGAGACAGGGGTACGCTACCAATTTTTGCATGTCTTCGCGATGATTGCCGTGGCCCTGCTGTATCCAAGCTATCCAAGCCGCTACCTAAACTGGTCTTTTCGATTCTTTGCCATCGGAACAGTGCTCTTCAGCGGCTCGCTATACCTACTCACCACCATGGGCTGGACCATCTTAGGTCCGGTTACCCCGCTCGGCGGACTCTCTTTCATTCTTGGCTGGAGCACTTTGGTGCTGGCTGTTATCAAACAAAAATAAACACATGGAAACATCCTACAAAGCATATAAGGCGCTCTTAAACAAACTCTCCGACATCAACTACAGCGCTGCTGTGCTCGGTTGGGATCAAGAAGTGTACATGCCAACCAAAGGTGCCGACCGCCGTGCACAGCAGCTCTCGACCCTATCAGGCATCTCACACGAACTCTTTACCGCTGAAACAACTGGCACGCTGCTCGAGGCCTTGGCAAAAGATGCCTCCTTGAACGAGGAAGAACAAGCGAATGTAAAAGAAACCGCGCGCTCGTATAAAGACAGCAAGAAATACCCTACCGAGTTTGTGATGCTCATGAGTCGCACCACCTCCGAGGCCTTTCAAGCCTGGGACAAGGCCCGCAAGAGCAACGACTTCTCTGTCTTTGCCCCTTTTCTTCAAAAACTTATTGACCTCAAAAAACACGAGTGTAAACTATTGGGGTACACCGAGCATCCTTACGACGCATTGCTCGATCAGTTTGAGCGCGGCATGACCTGCAAGCAGCTCGATACACTCTTCGACGAAGTGAAACGCGAGCTGGTGCCTTTGGTTAAACAGATCGCGGCCTGCAAGCAAAACGAGCATGCTTTTTTGCACCTGCATTTCGACAAACAAAAACAGTGGGACTTTGGCATCGACCTTTTAAAGCAGATGCAGTACGACTTTGAAAGCGGTCGACAAGATGTTTCCTCCCACCCTTTCACCACTTCCTTTAGCGCCGAAGATGTTCGCGTTACCACACGCATCAACGAAACCGACCTAAGCGAGATGATCTGGAGCTGCATTCACGAAGGTGGCCATGCTCTATACGAGCAAGGACTGAAAGCTGATAACTACGGACTTCCTTCGGGCGAGGCTGTCTCCTTGGGCATACACGAATCGCAGTCGCGTATGTGGGAAAACCAAGTGGGACGAAGCTTGGCGTATTGGAAAAAGAACTACCCCACGCTTCAGGGCTATTTCCCCGAACAATTAAAAACGATTTCTGTTGAGGACTTCTACAAAGCCATCAATGTGGTGCAGCCTTCCTTTATTCGCACTTCTGCCGACGAGCTGACCTACCATTTCCACATCATTATTCGCTACGAACTGGAAAAAGCACTGATTGAAGGCAGCTTGGAGATGAAAGACCTGCCTGCCGCTTGGAACAAAAAATACAAAGAATACCTCGGTATCGACGTACCTTCGGATGCGATGGGCGTGCTGCAAGACATCCATTGGTCGCACGGTGGTTTTGGCTACTTCGCTACCTACTCTTTGGGCAGTTTTTATGCTGCGCAATTTTTTGCGCAAGCGCAAAAAGACATACCTGGACTAGAAGCGCAGATCGAAAAAGGCGAGCTATCAAACCTGTTACAATGGCTTCGCACCAATATCCATCAACATGGGAAACGTTACAACCCAAATGAACTCTGCAAGCGCGTAACTGGCGAAGAATTGCGTTTCAGCCACTTTTTGGCCTACGCCAAAAATAAATTCTTGCCTTTATATGGAATCGACAACAAATAACTCAATATCATGAAAAAACTACTCATTTTACCATTTTTTATCTTGTTTTGGGGCCTAAATAGCCAAGCAAGCACCATTTCGAATGCGGACAGCACAAACTACCGCATGGTCGTCTCCTTTTTCAGCCGCGCTTCGGGCATCGACGCCCAGGCACGGAAGCAGGTAGATGCTTATATCTACCAGTTTGAACAAGCAAAAGGCATCACTGTTGATAAAGAAGAAACACGCTGGGGTCGCGAAGGCGAAATCGATTATTGCATCCGTTTGGAAAAAGTTACCACCAAAGATCAAAAAAAGTTTGTTAAAAAAATCAAAGGAATAGCCACAAAGTCAGGCAGGGTCAATGTTCTGGAGAATTCCCCATGCCTCCACAGACATTAAAAACTTGTCCATTCCTGAATTTTCGTTTACTTTGCAAAAAGTTTACAATCAATAATTAATCATAAAAAACCATTATCATGAATGAATTTGGAATTCGGGCGAACAACGCATCGGTTGCAAAAATCGGCTTGAAACATGTTTCTGCGGCTTATTGGAATCTTACTCCAGCAGAGTTGGTAGAAGAAACGATTTTGATGGGTGAAGGCGTGCTTACAGACACAGGAGCATTGGCCGTTGACACAGGTGAGTTCACAGGACGCTCGCCAAAAGATAAATTTCTTGTGTGCGACGAGAAGACCGAGAAGTCGGTTTGGTGGGGTGATATCAACATTAAGTTCACACCGGAGAAATTCGACCGCTTGCACGAGCGTATGTGTGCCTACCTAACAAACAAGGAAGTGTATGTGCGCGATGCTTTTGCATGCGCCGACCCTAAATATAAGATTAGCGTTCGTGTGGTGACTGAATTGCCATGGCAGAGCCTTTTCGTGAACAACCTTTTCGCACGTCCTACCCGCGACGAGATCAGCACGCTAGACACAACGGATTGGACGATCATTGCAGCACCGGGCTTCATGGCTGACCCGCTGATTGATGGTACCCGTCAGCATAACTTCTCCATCATCAACTTCACGCGCAAGATGATCCTGATTGGCGGCACGGCATACACCGGCGAGATTAAAAAAGGCATCTTCACTGTATTGAACTATGTGCTTCCGCACGAGCAGCAAGTGCTTTCTATGCACTGCTCTGCAAACATCGGCGCACAAGGCGACACAGCAATTTTCTTCGGCCTTTCAGGCACTGGAAAAACAACGCTATCTGCCGATCCAAACCGCGGCTTGATCGGTGATGACGAGCACGGCTGGGCTGAAAAATCAATCTTCAACTTCGAAGGCGGATGCTACGCGAAATGCGTGAACCTCTCCCAAGAGAAAGAACCACAGATTTACAGCGCAATCCGTTTTGGTGCTCTTTTAGAGAACACCGAGTTTCATGACGGTAGCACAACGGTAGATTACAACAACATCAACAAAACAGAAAACACACGCGTAGCTTACCCGCTGCACTACATCGATAATGCGGTGAGTCCTGCTGTTGGTGGTGTGCCAAAGAACATCTTCTTCCTCACCTGCGATGCTACTGGCGTATTGCCTCCAATCTCTAAATTGGATGCAGGCCAAGCCATGTACCACTTTATCTCTGGCTACACCGCGAAAGTAGCAGGAACAGAGGTTGGTGTTACCGAACCGCAATTGACCTTCTCTGCATGCTTCGGCAAGGCCTTCTTGCCTTTGCATCCTACTAAATATGCTGAATTGCTCGGACATAAATTGAAAGATAGCAAGGTGAATGTTTGGCTCGTTAACACCGGCTGGTCGGGTGGAGCTTACGGCGAAGGCAAGCGTATGTCGCTGCCACATACCCGCGCATTGATCACTGCTGCCATCGAAGGCGAATTGGAAAAAGCGAAGTTCGAAGCCATGCCGGTATTCGGCTTGCATTACCCAACCGCTTGTCCTGGCGTACCTGCTGAGATCCTCAACCCACGCAACACTTGGAAGGACAAAGCAGCATACGACGCTAAAGCAGCTAATTTGGCCGCCTCTTTCGTTAAAAACTTCGCGCAATATGCCGAATACGCAAACGAAGAAATCATGGCAGCTGCTCCTAAATCAGCGGTTACAGCATAATTATAACACGCCTTATCTAAAGCCCCGTAGATTCATTTTACGGGGCTTTTTTATACCATGGAAAAAGCGCTCATACTACTTCGCGGACTACCCGGAAGCGGCAAAACCACCCTCGGCAACCTACTTAGCGAGGCAGCAAGATATCCTCTCTTGTCGGTGGATGATTATTTCACCGACCTGAGCGGCACCTATGCCTTCGACTTTGCCCGCAACCACTTGGCGTATAAAGATTGCGAACAGCGATGCAAAGCATGTATGGAGCAATCCACCGCCAAGATTTTTTTAGCGAACACGTTCACCATCGATTGGGAGATGGAGCCGTATTTCAAAATGGCGTCCGCGTTTGGCTACGCCGTTTTTGTAGTGACTGTAGAAAAATACCACGACCGCTCGAACACGCACGAGATTCCGCAAGAGCAGATTGAGAAGATGGCGGCGAAATACAAAGTGAAGCTTTATTAGTGGGCGGGTAGAGCCGCAATGCCTTGCGGCTCCAAAACCATAAAACAGCCATTTAATTGAATGTATGGCGGATTGTGTATCCGCAAAGAAAAAGCGCAGGGGTATGAAACCTGCGCAGCGGACAATAACAGAAAAACTGCAATGGATATTTCTCCGTATTATTTAAAGTTCCTATTTAATACACTGATCAACACCCTTCTCACGGTTTCCATTTCTTCGGCTTTACTCACAGCCACAAACAAGGTTAGACTTGCCAAGGATTCATTGCTGATTATAGTGTCTCCAGTAAGCGTGTAGAGCAGTCCATTTCGCTCAAGGAATAATAAAAAACACGCCGCAGCAATTCGCTTGTTTCCATCTACAAAGGCATGGTTTTTTACCACCAAATAGAGCAGCATTGCTGCCTTTTCCTCAATGGACGGGTAGACATCGTGTTCACCAAAACTCTGCATTATTTGATGAACAGAACTATTAAAACCGCCGTCTTTTTCTTTGCCAAAGAACTTTGAATTGAATTCGACACGCATTTTGTTAACTAGCCCCATGTATTCAGCCATGGTTGGGAACTTAGCAGACGTAGTGTTTTTTCCTATCGTATCTAAAGCCTCATGGTCATAATCATCCAATAGTTTTAAACCCAGGTTAAACTGATTCAACCAGCCATAGCTTTCACTGTTGACAACCCGTTCTTCAACGACTCTACTCAGTATCCGTATCCCATCGTGGAGGACCTGAATTTCTTTATTCTTTTGCTCCAGGCGTTTTCCATTGATGGCTATTCCCTCCATCAAATATTCTTTCAACCGTTTGGTTGCCCATTGGCGGAATTGGGTACCCTGTTTAGAGTTCACACGGTAGCCGACGGATATTATGGCGTCCAGATTATAGTATTTGATGTTTCTTTTTACCTCTCTTTTCCCTTCTTTTTGAACTACCGAGAAAAGCTCGGTAGTTGAATTTTCGTCGAGTTCTTCCTCTGAAAAAATATTTTTCAAATGCTGACCTATCGTATCCGAATCCTTACCAAAAAGCTCTCCGAGTTGTTTTTGATTAAGCCACACAGTATCCTGCTCAAACCGAACCTGAACAACTGCCTGATTGTCATTTGATGTATATATCTCAATCTGGTTTTCCATTATTTCACGCGCATGGATACTCACACTGTTTTTCCTATCCTTGCCCTAAAGATAATACATCCGCAGGTGCCTTTTTTTACCGAGCAAGAATTCGGCGATTTTTTTTTAAAACTTTGAATGCGATAAAAAACGGCCGAGGGAGTGCCTCGGCTCACGGAATGCCGCCGTTTAAAATGCAACACCGGTGGCTTAGCGCTTGAGGTGAGCGAAGTCGAAACTTGCCGAAGCCGCGGTGGCTGCCCTTCGACAGGCTCAGGGACCGCCCTTCGACAGGCTTCGACAAGCTCAGCCCAGGAGCTCAGGGACCGCCCTTCGACTCCGATCAGCACATCGCTTCGACCGGTAGTTGAGCGATGAATTGAGCCTGTCGAACTTTAGCGAAGCGTATCGAAGCCCGGTGGCTGAGCTTGTCGAAGCCCACTAAACACTCAAACTGATTTTTTGGCGCCTGCCTTCGGCACCGCGCTGTTCCGGGGGTTCCGCTGCGCCCTTCGGCCCCTCCCATCCCTGGCGCAAACGGGGGTTCGACAGGCTCACCCCCCGCTTCTTGGTCAAGTATTTTACTGTAATTGAGCGCGCGGATTGAGCGGTCCTCTTGCGCAGCGGACAATGGTTCAAAACCAAAGCACAGGGTTACAAATCGCAGGCAGTAAACATTAAAGACGCGAATTACAAATCCGCAAGGACAAAGCCCATCCGACAGTGGGCATGCAGAGCCGCAATGCTTTGTGGCTCGAAAAGCCCAAAATGATCAATTAATTTTGATGCATGGCGGATTACAAATCCGCAAAGAAAAGCGCAGGAGTATGAACTCCTGCGCAGCGGAGTATTTATACTCCCTCGGAAAGTCTTTCGTGCATTCAAATATCTTCAGGATCAACTGATACACATCCCTGAACACCGGTAAATCGTAATACAAGGCCATTTTGTTTTATTTTTTTCCGCTCCGCTATAGCGGAGCGGATGAAGACAATCGCTGCGCTCAGAGTAAATGGTTAAATTGTTAAATTGCTAAAAAGCCCGAACCGCACGCACATAGTTTGGGTAGTTCTTATTGGGGTCGTAGTTGGTGCCATAGAAGAAATAGAAGTACCACGCGTAGTTAGCATCGTCCTCCGTCGACGACCAATAATATGATCTTGCCATTTCCGCAGCACCTGCGGTGGTACTTAGGGTTTTGTTCACGTTGAAGTTTGCATTCCATAGCATATTCAGTTCGCTGATAGATG
>CANFOZ010000007.1 GCA_947448795.1 Bacteroidota bacterium | reverse complement strand
GTCGGTATAGATGTAGTGAACAGTATCATTATAAGCCACATCTGGTCCGGTGACAACGGCACCTGGATCGTATTGGTCTCCGGCGTAAACGGTGCCTGTGTTATTGGTGTATACATACGCACCACCGGCAGGTGATCCCGTTCCACCAAAGAGAGTGAAGGCAGGGTCGCTTTGGCAATAGAAGGTTATCCAAGGCATTGGCCAGCTTACCGTAGGCGATGGGTTTACATTCACATCAATGGTTGCTGGAAGAATACATCCGTTGGTATTTGCCGTTACGGTGTATGTTTGTGAAGATGCTCCGTTGAAAGTGGTGCTGGCTCCAGTACTTGAGGTGAGACCAGTTGTAGGTGCCCACGTAAATGTGCTGGCCGGATCCGTGCTTGATATGTTCATGTTGGCCGTAAAGCCTTGGCATATATTTATCGGACTAGGCGGGGTGAAGGTAAGCGTTGGCGGCGCATTCACATTTACTGTTACATACCCATCTACAGGGCCACATCCAGGCGATGTTCCTGTTACGGTGTAGGTAGTTGATAAAGCAGGATTTGCCACCACGGTGGTACCGGTCATTGTGGAAAGATTTGGTCCATTCCAAGCATACGAAGCAGCACCCGTAGCCACAAGGGTTACTGATTGACCTGTACAGATAGTAGGAGAGAGTGGGGATACAGAGACTACCGGTATGTTGGTTACAGAGATGTTGATGGTGTCATACCCCATACAACCAGCACTATTGGTAACGGTCACAATGTATTGTTCAGATACTGATGGAGCAGCAATCGTAATAGAATCGTTCGGATTCATGAGACCTGTTGTTGGAGCCCAAGCATAGGTTCCGCCTGTTCCAGCACCGGAAGAGGTAAGGGTGGTTATACCTCCTTGGCAGATGGTGATGTCTTGCCCTGCAGCAGCACCCGTAACCAAGGCATCCGCTACAATGGTAAGCGTGTTGTTGATGGTTACATGAACGGTATCACGAAAGACATTGTTGAGGCAGGACGTATTGCTTACAACCATGTAGTCAGTTGATGCAGTAGGCGTTACCGATAAAGGCATTCCTGTTCCAATTGGAGTAACGTTGTTTGGCAGCGCATACCAAGTATATACAGGAGGCGTATTCGCTAAATAGAGCGGGAAGAATGGAATAGAAGCAACGGTGTAGTTAGTTGGTGTGGTAGGAGTAAAACGCCATGAATCGTTGGTGACTGTCCAAGTGGTGTTATTTCTACCCGGAACAGCAAATCCGATGGTTCCAGTAGAATTTTGAATGCCTTCAGTAGCACGGCCGCCATTCCAACCGGAGCATGTCGGCTTGTTCATGATGTGCATTTCAATAACATTGGTGGTTTCAAAAAGGACGACCTGTCCTGAGAAGCCAATGGCAGCACCGCAAGAGTAATAGGCAAGACTGCAATACTGCACAATGAATTTTCGGTAAGGCGCAGTACCCGTTACGCCATACGATGCTGTTCCACCTGAGGAGGGTAAAAGATCTTGCCAAGGAAACATGATGGTGTTCATTGGGTAAGAAGTCGTTGGAATTGTAGTTCCCGCGGTTGATGACCAAGGGCAGTAAGTGCCGGCAATACCTGGATTGAATGAAAGAATTCCGTTGGTGCTGCAAAGAATCTGTGTATAGTTATTACCAAAGAAATTGAAGGTGAAGCCAATTGGCGAATAGGCAGTAGCCCAACTATCGTCACCCGATATTGCTTGTGCAGTTGGTGGCACGAATGGCGGGATGTTGCTACCCAATGTGATAGTTGTTGATCCACCACAGCTGATGGTGGTGTCAATTAACCCAAGAGACTGGGCAAAACTACTCTGAAACGAAAGCATGGCAGCCACCAGGGCGATGATTGCGAAGAGCGTCTTGCTAGTTGTAAAAAGTGATTTCATATGTTTGAAACTTAATGGGTCTTTTTAAATCCTCGTTTTATATCTGCTTGTTAACCAAAAGTATAAAAATATATCCCCATTAACAAAAATATCCTGAAAATTTTTATGTGGCGGTTTTAGGGAATTAAGTGGCGGAATGCTAAATTTGCAGAAAATTAATCTAAAAATCCTAATAAAATGAAAGTAACCGTTGTCGGAGCCGGAAATGTAGGAGCAACCTGTGCGGATGTTCTTGCACACAAAGACATTGTTAACGAGGTTGTCCTGCTGGACATCAAGCCCAATTTTGCCGAAGGCAAAGCGCTTGACATGTGGCAAACTGCCCCAATCAATTTGTACGACACCCGCACGGTGGGTGTGACGAATGATTATACAAAGACTGCTAATTCGGATGTAGTGGTGATCACTTCTGGTTTGCCTCGCAAACCCGGTATGACCCGCGACGATTTGATTTCGACGAATGCGGCCATCGTTAAAACAGTAACTGAGAACATAATTAAATATTCTCCGAACACGATCATCATCGTGGTTTCTAACCCTTTAGATGTAATGACCTATTGTGCTTACCTCACTGCGAATTTCGATTCGAAGCGCGTGTTTGGTATGGCTGGCATTTTGGATACTGCGCGTTACCGTGCGTTCCTTGCAACTGAATTGAACTGCTCACCAAAAGACATCCAAGCCATCCTTATGGGTGGTCATGGCGACACTATGGTTCCATTGCCACGTTACACTACTGTTGGCGGAATTCCTGTAACAGAACTTGTTGCTAAAGATCGTTTGGACGCAATTGTTGACCGTACTAAAAAAGGTGGCGGCGAAATCGTTAATCTTTTGGGTACATCAGCTTGGTATGCACCAGGTGCAGCAGCAGCTCAGATGGTTGAAGCCATTGTTCGTGATCAGCGCCGTATTTTTCCAGTGTGTGCTTGGTTGCAAGGCGAATATGGTTTGAAAGACATTTATTTAGGAGCTCCATGTATCTTGGGTAAAAACGGACTTGAGCAAATCATCGAGTTGAAACTCAACAACGAGGAGATGGATCTTTTGAACGCTTCTGCGACAGCAGTGAAAGAGGTTTGTAGTGTTTTAGACACGATGAACGCCGCTGCTTCTAAATAATTTATAAGCAACTAGAAACGCCCCTTAGCGATTGCCGAGGGGCGTTTCTTTGTTTTATAAGGTGGTCTTAGCCTGTTTTTTGCAGCACCATCTGCGCAAAAATTCTTTCTTCGGGTTGCAGACTCTTTATTTACCTATTGCTTTGCAAATTCCTCGATTACATTATACAATGTGTCGCGTTCAACCGGTACTCGTCCAGCTTGCAGTATAAGTTTCACAAGCTCTTCTGTTGACATGGCAGGCGCTTGTTCTTCTGAACCGGCCATGGTGTAAATTTTTGTGGTATCGTCGATGGTTCCATCCACATCATCGACGCCAAAGGCGAGCGACATTTGTGCCGTGTTTCGTCCGATCATTGGCCAATAGGCCTTGATGTGATTGAAGTTGTCGAGGAAGATTCGAGAGACTGCATAATTGCGTAAATCTTCAATAACGGTTGACTCGCTCACATGCGACATATCGTTGCCTTTGTTTCTAAACTTCAGCGGAATGAAGGTGTTAAAACCCCCGGTTCGGTCTTGCAGGTTGCGCAATTGAAGCATGTGGTCGATGCGGTCTGCGTACGCTTCAATATGTCCATACAGCATGGTTGCATTGGAATGTATGCCTTGCTTATGAGCTGTTTCGTGAATTTCAAGCCAGAGATCGCCTGTTGCTTTATCGGCACATATTTTTGTGCGAATTTCAGGAGCAAAAATTTCGGCGCCACCGCCGGGCAGTGATCCGAGACCGCTGTCGATGAGTTTCTTCATGCCTTCGGCGATGCTCACTTTGGCTTTGCGGAACATATAATCGAGCTCTACTGCGGTGAAGGCCTTGACATGTAAATCAGGACGGTGTGCTTTGATCGATGCTATAAGGTCGCAGAAGAAGTCGAGATCCATTTTGGGATGCACGCCACCAACGATATGGGCTTCTGTAACTGGTTTTCCATCGTATGAGCGAACGATGTCGAGCATCTGTTCTTTGGTCATTTCCCAACCATCTTCTTTGTTTTTATACATGCGCGAATAGGAGCAGAAAGCGCAACTGAAGACACAGACATTGGTGGGCTCGATGTGAAAGTTGCGATTGAAATACGTGTACTGTCCGTTTTTGCGTTCACGCACGCCGTTAGCCAAGCGGCCAAGAAATCCAAGTTCGCCGTGTTGATAGAGAAAAAGTCCTTCTTCAGGTGTTAGTCGCGTTCCGGCTTCGACTTTGTCGGCGATGGCTTGTAAAGCGTTATTCATGGTTTCAATTCTTTATAAATCGTTCTTGTAACTCCTGTTGATTCGACACGATGCGAAGGAAGTACATGCCTGGTGATAATGACGAAATGTCGAGGTTAAGTAGGTTATCGTTTTGGGTGCTATTAATAGACTGCATCACCACTTGTCCGAGGATATTGTAGATTGCTATTTGTTGCACTTTAAAATCGGCGGGTATCGTGATAAACACGATTTTCTCGACGGGGTTTGGGTAGATGCGTAGCGCTTTTGGTTTAGTTTCTTGTATGGATAGCACATTGCAGAGCGAGCGGTCGCGCAGTTTATCGCGTGGTGCTAAGTAGAGTGCAGCCCGCATGCGATCGCGCTGACCAGCTGTGAAGAGGTTCATGCAGTTGTCATCGACATAATTCATGTAGTTCATAAACATGACACCCGGTGCGGATGTTGTACAAACATCGGTGAGGGGGAACGTTGGACACCCAGTGCTAGCATCGGATTCTAGTGGGGTGTCGCTAACATCGTCATCAGGTATGCAGGATGGAGAATCGCCCCAAGTGTGCAGCAGGTTCAAAAAATGCCCCGCCTCGTGCGTAAAGGTTCGTCCTTTGTTGAAGCTCGGAAAAAGGTTGCCGATTCGACCGAAGGCTTTGTAGTCGACAACGGTTCCGTCGTGATCGGCAACAACGGTTCCAGGCAGGTAAGAGAAGCCCAAGGTGTTTCCTCCGTCTATGTTACACACCCATACATTGTAGTAGCAGGTGCGATCCCAGGCCGGAGCGATATAATACAAGGAGTCGTCGGATCCAACATTGTTTTTTGCTGTTGAAATACGCTCGATACCGCTGCTAGGATTGCCGTTGGGATCTTTGTTGGTGAGTTGAAAGCGAATTTTTGTGTCTACAGCAACGGATTGGAAAGCGAGTGGTGTAGTTGATGTGTCAGCGTTAAGACGCGCAAAGTCTTCATTGATGGCGTCCATCTGACTTTGAATCTGGCTGTCTGATATATTTTGTGCAGCGGCATCAAAAGAATGATAGACCACATGTACGATTACTGGAATGGTGTAGATGCTTGTATCTGTTGTTGAATTAGCCCGTAGAATCTGTTCTTGGGTAAATTGCTCAAGGGCTTCGCGTTGCGCTGCGATGGCCGGATTTTTTGCAAGCGCCTCCTTGAATTTTTCCTTAGTGGCGCAGCGCACAGGGTTTTGTGCATGGGCTGCGAAGGCAGCGAAAAGCAGAACTAAAAGACTCAGGATTTTAACTACAATCTTCATGAGACGTGTTTATTTCTTCACAACGATTTTACGATGCGTTTGCTTATCAGCGCTGTTGATTTGCAAAGTATAAAGTCCATCGCCAAGGTTGCTGAAATCGATTGTTTCATTAGGTGCGCCAACGGTTACCTGTTTCATCCAAATTCGTTTGCCAAGCAGGTCGTACAAAGCAATCTCGTGTATTGGTTCTCCTCCAAAATCGACAGTTGCGGTTTCGGATGTTGGGTTTGGAAAAACCTGAACAGCCGCTAAAGCGATCGCTTGTTCTTCCATGCCAGTAACCGCAGGCGTACATCCTTTCGATGTCTTGAGTGTTTTACGAACCGCGTTAAGAATCGAGGTCATGGCTGTCGTTTGCCCTTGGGTGAATAGGTTCATGCAGTTGTCGTTGGTATAATCCATGTAGTTCATGTACATGATACCGTTTGCCGTGTTGTTGCAAGCATCAGTTACGACGCCTGAAGGACAACCAAAGGTTTGATCGGCTTGATCCGGTGTATCGGCAACCGCGTCATCTCCTCCTTGGGCAGTACCGGCACAGGCCCCGCCATCATCACCCCAAATATGATAGAGTCCGAACCAGTGACCAACTTCATGGGTTGTTGTGCGACCGAGGGTGTAGTCGGTTAAGGTACCAGGACGACCGAAGGCCGTGTATAGAATAACCACGCCATCGGTTGTAGGTTGTCCGCCATTTGGGAATTGTGAATAGCCGAGCAGGCTGCTGCCGAGGTTGCAAACCCAGATATTGAGGTATTGGTTTCGATCCCAAATATCAGCACCACCTAAGCTATGGAACTTAACTTTGTCATCATCGATGAAGGTGGCGACGGTCGTGGAATCGTATGTTATACCAGTACTTGGGCGGCCGTATGGATCGCGTTGCGCCAGGCAGAATCGTATTTTGGTGTCTGCTGCAATTGACAAGAAGCCGGAGGGGGTATTCACCCGATCGGCATTCAGGCGAGCATAATCTTCGTTGAGTACATCGATCTGCGACTGCACACGCGCGACGGATAATTTTTGGGCGGTAGTTTTGTAAACCACATGCACCACCACAGGAATGGTAATGTTGGCGTTTGATTGTTCAAGGCGTTGATTTGCTTGGCTATTGGCTATAAGGTTGCGCAAATCTTTTATTTTTTCGGCGATGGATGGATCTTTTTGAATTTGGTCCTTCAGGTATTCCATGCTGGAACAACGCTTCATTTGTTGAGCGAAAGAAGGGCCTCCAATGAGGAGAATCATCGCAAGAATGATTCTTGTTTTTGATGTATGTGACATTTGATACGACTTTAGTAAATCAAAGATACGAATAAGGCCTTGAAAACCTTGATTCTGTTAATTCAATATGAAGGGTTTATTGTGAACACGATTGTGTAAATTTGTGATACTATGCAAAACAAGATTCGCGTATTATTGGTTGAAGATGAGGAGCATCTTCAAGAAGCATTGAAGTTGAACTTGGAGTTGGAGGGATATACTGTTTCTGTTTCTGGCAATGGCAAGGAGGCTTTAACTATATTTAGTGAAGAGCGTTTCAACCTGGTGATTCTTGATGTGATGCTGCCTGAGCTGGATGGCTTTAGTGTTTGTAGGGCGATACGGCTAACGGACACGCGTGTACCCATTCTTTTTCTTACTGCGAAAGACACTACCGCTGATAAGATTCAGGGGCTTCGCATAGGCGCCGATGATTATCTTACGAAGCCTTTTAACTTAGAGGAGTTTCTGTTGCGCGTGAAGAAGTTGATTAATCGTAGTATGACTGCTCAAGGTCAACAGCTGCAGGCCGATGTTTTTAACTTTGATGGCAACGAGGTGAATTTTAGTAACTACGAGGTCAAAACCTTTCGTGGTGAAAAGATATTGCTAACCAAGAAGGAAGCCGGTTTATTAAAGCTCTTGATTGATCGCAAGAACGAGGTGGTATCTCGGGAGTCGATATTAGAGACTGTTTGGGGGTATGATATTTACCCTTCGACGCGAACGATAGACAACTTCATTCTGGCTTTTCGAAAATACTTTGAGAAGGACCAACACAAGCCGACGTTTTTTGTTTCGGTTCGTGGAGTCGGATATAAATTTACCGACAAGGAATAATTTTAGGATCCTATTCTGCTCAACAGGAGGTCTGGCATGATGCCCAGCAGAATCAGCAATGCGCTCAAGACAAGCATGACTATGATTTGTATAGGCGAATTGCTTATTTTTTCTTCGCTGCCTTTGAGGATGAGCATGCTGTGAATTACACGAAAATAGTAGTACACGCTGATCAATGTTCCGGCTACAGCAGCTAATACAAGCCATGTATAATTCTCTTGCAGGGCCGCATTGAACAGAAAATACTTTGCAAAGAATCCAGAGAGGGGAGGAATACCAGCAAGAGAAAGCATGGCAATAGTCATGGTGGCGGCGGCGAGTGGATTTCGTTTACCCAAACCAGCTAGGGAAGAAACATCGCCATTGCCATTTTCTTGGCCTACACGAATAATGATGGCGAAAGAGGCGAGGGTTGCAAGTGTATATGCGGTGATGTAAAAAAGCAGCGCCGCTTCTGAGAATTTATTTAGTGTGATGATGGCGATGAGCATGTAACCGGCATGTGCAACGCTAGAAAAGGCAAGCATGCGTTTAAGGTTGTCTTGCAGCACTGCGCCCATGTTTCCAATCATCATCGATCCAATAGCGATTAAGCAAAGCGTGAACGACCACTCTTGAACCATGCTGCCGAAGGCCATTGAAAAGAGTCGGAAGAATGCAGCGGTAGCAGCAATTTTTACCACGCTAGCCATAAATGCTGTAATCGTATCGGGTGCTCCTTGGTAAACATCGGGTGCCCAGAAATGAAAGGGGAAGCCGGCTATTTTAAAAACCAAACTAGTTAAGATTAAAAGTACTCCCGCAAGCAGCATGCCGTGCGGCAAGGTCATTGGTTGTTGTATAGCCGCCGCAATACCACTAGTGAAGAAGGAGCCAGTGCAGCCATAGATTAATGCGATACCAAACAACAAGAAGCCAGTGGAGAAGGAGCCCATGAGGAAGTACTTGAGCGCAGCCTCGTTAGAGCTGTACTTGTCTTTTTGGCTTCCAGCCATAATATACATCGATATTGAAAGAATCTCGATACCTAAAAACAGCATCACCAAGTTGGAGAAGGTTACCATGACTACCGCGCCAGCCAATGCAAAGGAGAGAATGGCGTAGTGTTCGGTTTGGTGTTCACGAATGGACGATCCGCAGATAAGAAACCACATTAATCCAGCGAATAGTAAAAGTTCGGTATAGAGGATGGCTGTGTTATCGGTGCACATCATACCATTAAAGTAGGAGGTATGATGTCCCCATTCTAAGCCGCTTGCAACCATTGCACCTATAAGTGCGACGATGGATGCCGGGAAAAGAATTTTCTTCAGACCCAATATGTCTGTTAATAGGGCGAAGATCCCGAGGGCCGATAATATGAGTAGCGCGTTCATCCGTTGGCGAGCGATTGATTAATGTGCCGAAGCACTTGTGTGGTGAATGATAGCAAGTATTTTTTCCATCGAAGGTCCTGCGATGTCGAGAATTGGCTGAGGATAAACACCAAGCAGGATGATTAGTCCAGCAATGATGGTCAAGGTGATTGTTTCAGTTGTGTCTAATTCTTGGAATAGCACCGTGCTGCGTTGTTCGCCAAGCATGGTTTTTTGAAAAGCGCCTAGCATATACACAGCACCGAAGATCATCGATAAACCAGCTACTCCGGCCATCCATGCTTGGTGTTGAAAAAGGCCACCCAAGAGGAGGAATTCACCGATGAAGCCGCTTGTTAGAGGGAGGCCAATACTGCCAAGCAAAATAATAAGAAAAAGGGTGTTGAATCGAGGTGATTGGAGTCGGATGCCACCAAGTTCGTTCATGTTACGGGTGCCTGTTCTGCTTTCGAATAAACTAGCAACGAAGAAAAGTCCTGTGGCATAAATGCCGTGACTAATCATTTGCATAGCGCTGCCTTGCCACGCTTGTGTGTTGAGCGAAAAGATACCCGCCGCGATAAGGCCGATGTGCGCGATTGATGAGTATGCGATGAGGCGTTTAAAATCATTTTGAACCCAAGCCAAAAGGGATGCATAAACGATACCGATTAAGGAAAGTACGAGTGCTGTTGTTCCCCAGTCTTCCAAACCCAATGGGGTCATTGGGATGAGTATACGAATGAGTCCGTAGATACCCATTTTTAGCATAATGCCTGATAGCAGCATGGTGCCTTCTTGTGGCGCGTCGGTGTAGGTGTCGGGCTGCCACGAGTGGAACGGGAAGATTGGCATTTTAATAGCGAAGGCGATGAAGATGGCCCAGAAGAGCAGGCCTTGCGTCATGCGATCGAGTTGAACTTGATAGAGGTCGGCAAGTTCGAAAGAATGTTGTCCTGGAGTCATCAGGTAGATATAGATGAGCGCAGCCAACATAAGCAGACTTCCGAAGAGGGTGTAAATAAAAAAGCGGAAGGTAATTTTTACACGATTAACACCGCCCCAAAGCAAGCAGATGAAGTAAACCGGGATGAGAGCAACTTCCCAGAACACATAGAACAAAAATCCGTCAAGCGCCGTGAAGACACCTAGTAGACCTGTTTGCATTATGAACATCAGCGCATAGAAGGAGGCCGAGCGCTTGTTTTTGAAAGAGGATAGAATGATTAACGGATAAAGTACACACGTCAGCAGAACAAGCAAAAGACTGATGCCATCCATTCCGACATGGAAGTGGATACCCAGTTGCTTGATCCAGTCGATATGGATTTCAAATTGGGTTCCGGCTGTTTTGTCAAAGCTTAGGAGAGCGGTTATTGCAAGGCCGAGTTGGGCGAGTGCAAACGTTAATGCCAAGTATTTTGACTTATCGGATCTGATCAGCAGCAACAAGGCAGCGAACAGCAGCGGTAAGAAGATTAGAAGAGCTGTGATCATGTGCTTAGATGCGGTTAAAAAGAAGAATCAACAGGATTGCCATAACCATGAAGAAAATATAGAATCCGATGTATCCTGTTTGCAGGTTGCGAGAAAGGCGAGAGCCATTCAATGTTATTCTGCCAAAAGAATCAACGGATCGTGAGATCACGTTTTTTTCTAAGAATGCGATTGCCGATTCAGAGATCTTGTGAAGTGGTTTAACGATTACCTTATCATACAGCTCATCGACGTAATATTTGTTGTAGGACAGTTGATATAATCCTTCAGGCTGGTTGTTATCCTCAGCTGGTACTTGGTTTTTCGCAATGTATTTTGAATAGGCTATGGCAAGTCCGATGAACGCGCCGGCTAAAGCGAAGGCCATCAGTGTTAGTTCGGTCGTGTGCGACAGCTCGAGTGCATTTACGCGCCCGCTGCTTTGTTCAAACACGGGAGCCAAGAAACCGTTAAGCCAATGGTTAGCGCCCCAAGCCTCGGGCAGACCAATAAAACCACCAAGAACAGATAAAAGCGCTAGCACCATCAAGGGGATAGTCATCACTGAAGGTGATTCGTGCATGTGGTGCATGTGTTCTTTTGTTCCTCGGTAGTTTCCGAAGAAAGTGAGGAATAGCAGGCGGAACATATAGAAGGAAGTGAGTACCGATGCCACCATCAAGAGCACATAGAGGATTGGGCTGCAAGCATAGACATGGGCTAGAATCTCATCCTTTGAGAAGAATCCAGCAAAAGGAGGAATACCAGAAATAGCGATTGTGCCAATTAAAAAAACGGGGTAGGTTATCGGCAGTAGTTTGCGGAGTCCACCCATGCGGCGGATATCTTGCTCGCCGCTCATGGCATGAATCACACTACCAGCAGCAAGGAAGAGCAGTGCTTTAAAGAAGGCATGTGTGACGAGATGAAAAACCCCGCTAGCAAAAGCCCCGGCACCGAGCGCGGCGAACATAAAGCCAAGCTGACTCACGGTGGAGTATGCCAATACTTTTTTTATGTCGTTTTGTGTGAGTGCAATGGTGGCGGCAAAAAGAGCAGTACACACTCCGATGAGTGTGATTACGGACAAGGTGAAAGGAGCGAGCACATACAACACATTCGAACGCGCTATCATATAGACACCTGCGGTAACCATGGTGGCCGCGTGGATCAAGGCGGATACTGGAGTTGGACCAGCCATCGCATCTGGGAGCCATGTATATAAAGGGATCTGGGCACTTTTACCCATGGCCCCTACAAAGAGGAGTAGGGTGATGGCGACCATGATTGAAGATCCGGAGGAAAAGCCAGCAGCGGCGGCAAATACTTTATCGTAACTGATGCTGCCGAAGGTGTTGTAAATTAAGAATACGCCGAGGATGAACCCAAGATCACCAATGCGATTCATGATGAATGCTTTTTTGGCTGCGTTGTTGTAGTTGGTGTTTTTGAACCAGAATCCAATGAGCAAGTAGGAGCAAAGCCCAACCCCTTCCCAGCCGGTGAACATCACAGCATAGTTATCGCCAAGCACCAGCAGCAACATAAAAAAGATGAAGAGATTGAGGTAGGCAAAGAAACGTTGGATACCCTCGTCATCCTTCATGTATCCATAGGAGTAAACATGAATAAGGAATCCGACCCCTGTAATAACTAACAGCATGATCGATGAAAGCGGATCGAGGAGGAAGTTAAAAGGTACGCTCAAGCTGCCGGAGTGAATCCAGTTGAAGAGGTGTATGTCGAAGGATTTCTGGGTGCTGCTATTGATGCTGAAGAAAATCAACAGAGCTAGTACAAAAGAAGCCAGGACGCTTGCACTACCTATAGCTGCAGCGGATTTTCCGTTCACTTTTTTTCCAAGAAGTCCGAGCAGGATGGCGCCCATCAAAGGGATAAGGGCGATTAACCAGGCGTAGGTTGCTATCTGCATATTTTTTTTTAGGAATCCCCGGGATTATCGTTTTAATTTATTCAAGAAATCGATGTCGACTGATTTTGTGTTGCGGAAGATCATGACGAGTATTGCTAATCCAACAGCTACTTCCGCAGCAGCCACAGCCATAATAAAGAACACGAATATTTGTCCAGCAGCATCGTTAAGCATCGAAGAGAAAGCAACCATTAATAGATTCACTGCATTAAGCATGAGTTCGATACACATAAAAACGATGATTACGTTGCGTCGGAAAAGCACGCCCATGACACCGATGCTGAAAAGTATAGCACTGAGCCAAACGTAATAGGAGATAGGAACGACCTGTATAGCGCTCATGATTGTTACGGATTATGTATTTCTTTTTTACCCAGCATGACGGCACCAACCATGGCTACAAGAAAGAGCAAGGACGATATTTCGAAAGGCAATGCGAAATCGGTGAAGAGTACATGCCCAAGATTTTTTATCATGCCGATGCTTGCATCTACTTTTTGCGGTGCAGGCATTTCAGCGGCGCTGCGAAGCGCTGCGATCATAACCACCATTAAGAGTCCGCCGGTGATAGTGGCTGCGAATTTAATCCAACCTGGTTTTTGTGGCTCGCTGTCTTCGTTTAGATTGAGGAGCATGATCACGAATAGAAAAAGCACCATGATTGCGCCGGCATATACGATAACATGAACCGCCGCTAGGAATTGTGCATTGAGCAGTACATAATGACCCGCAATAGCGAAGAACGTGACGATGAGTGAGAGTACGCTCTGCACGGGATTCTTCGAGAACACCACCAGCAGTGCGCTGAAGATGGCAAGGAAGGAAAGAAAGTAGAACAGGTATTGCGTTAACATAGGGGCTCTTTAATCCGTTAATGAAACGGTGACTATTTGTTGTGTGCTAGTTTTGTATTTGTTTTAAAATCCAACACAGCGGTGCTTTGTCTCTTGGTAACATCCACCCGTTTGTCAGCATCAACGGGTTCAACAAGCTTGTCTTTTCCGTATACGAAGCTGTTGCGTTGAAAATCGGACGGGGTGATGCGGTCGGTTAAAAAGATAGCTTCTTTGGGGCATGCTTCTTCGCATAAACCACAGAAGATGCAGCGCAGCATATTGATCTCATAAACGGCGGCGTATTTTTCTTCGCGAAAGCTTTTTTCTTCACCGGGTTTGCGCTCTGCAGCCTCCATGGAGATCGCTTCAGCAGGACAAGAGACGGCGCACAAGCCACAAGCGGTGCAGCGCTCAGCGCCATGCTCATCGCGTTTCAGCACATGCATTCCTCTATAAATGGGACTGAATGGACGCTTTTCTTCCGGGTAGTTGATGGTCGCTTTTTTACGAAACAAGTGTTTCAGCGTGATGCGGAGACCGCCTAAAATAGCAGGCAGGTAGAGCTTTTCAAGAAAGGACATTTCCTTCTTGGAGACTACTATTGATTTACCGGAGAGCTGCATTTATATGGGTTCAGATTGAATTAATTGATTTTGCCTGTGAGCCACATGACTAGGCCCGTTAAAGCGATATTGCCGAGGGCGATAGGCAAGAGCCCCTTCCATCCCAGGTTCATGAGTTGATCGTAGCGGAAACGAGGGATGGTCCACCGAATCCACATAAAGAAGAAGATGAAGAAGAATATTTTTGCAAAGAAAACCAGTCCGCCAAGCAAGGCAAGCATGTTTGGAGACAGGCCTAGTTCGTGCATGAATGGGAAGTTGTATCCACCAAAGTACAAGGTAGAGATGATAGCCGATGAGATGAACATGTTGACATATTCAGCGAAGAGGTAGAAGCCAAGCTTCATGCTGCTGTACTCGGTGTGGTAACCGCCAACGAGCTCAGTCTCGCATTCTGCAAGATCGAATGGTGTTCGGTTACATTCGGCGAAAGCGCAAACGATGAAGATAATGAAGCCGATCGGTTGGTAGAGTATATTCCAGTGACCTCCGGGTTGCTGTTCAACGATTTCGCGCAAGCTAAGTGTTCCTGTCATCATCACCAAGGCAATGATCGCTAGGCCCATGGCGATTTCGTAGCTAATCATTTGCGACGAAGCACGCAGGGCGCCGAGCAGCGAGAATTTGTTGTTGGAAGCCCAGCCGCCAATCATGATGCCGTAAACACCGATGGAGACAACGCCAAAAAGGTAAAGGATGCCGATGTTGACATCGGTTACTTGCAAAGGGTAGGAGGTGCCGTTGATACTCAGGTCGCTACTCCAGGGGATAACGGCACTGGTCATGAGCGAGGTGGTCATGGCAATACAAGGACCTATGATGAATAGGGTTTGGTTGGAGACGGAAGGAATAATTTCTTCCTTCATAAACATCTTCACACCATCAGCGAGGGGTTGTAAAAGGCCAAATGGTCCTGCACGGTTAGGTCCGAGGCGATCTTGCATGAAAGCAGCCACCTTGCGTTCGGCATAGGTGGAGTACATGGCTACCACGAGGGATATGCCCAGGATGGCGAAAACCAAAATCAATTTATAAATCAGGACAGCGAGCATGTTGGATATATTACGTTCTCAGGCTGATATCACCGATATCGGGAGTTTCGCCATTAGCGAGTCTAGCCCGTTGTTTTTCTATCTGTGCTTTCAGTTGGTTGTATTGTTCGTAGTGATTTTGGGAGATAACGGATTTGCGTTCGATTTTACGCGGACCTTCCACTACCCAATTTTCGATTTTCTTATTCTCGAAACGACAGTCGTTACAGATGAATTCCTTCACTTCGTTCCACTCGTTTTTGCGTGCCGAAACGCGGTAGATCTCTGTGCCGTGAAACCAAAGCACCACGTTGCCACTGCATTTTGTACAGTTGCGGTGAGCATCGGTAGGATTCACAAACCAGACACGGCTTTTAAAGCGAAAGGTTTTGTCGGTCAAAGCGCCTACAGGACATACATCGATCATATTGCCCGACATGTCGTTGTCAACCGCTTGTTCGATATAGGTTGATATTTCGGCCACATCGCCTCTGTTCATGACACCGTGAACACGACCTGGCGTGAGTTGGTCGGCCACTTTTACACAGCGGTAGCAGAGTATGCAACGCGTCATGTGCAGTTGAATTTTATTGCCGATGTCTTTCTTTTCGAAAACACGTCTAGGGAAATCGTAGCGCGACTCTTCTTTACCGTGAGCGAAGCCTAGGTTTTGCAGATCACATTCGCCGGCCTGATCACAAACGGGGCAATCTAAGGGATGGTTTATAAGTAGAAATTCGACTACCCCTGCGCGTGCTTCTAATAATTCAGGTGAGGTGATGTTTTGCACCACCATTCCGTCTTGGACGGGGGTGCGGCAGGAGGCTACTGGTTTAGGCATCGGGCGAGGGTCTTTTGCAGAGCCCGCGCTGACTTTTACGATACAGGTACGGCAGTAGCCGCCGCTACCTTCCAAGGAAGAGTAGTAGCACATGGTAGGAGGCACGATTTCCCCGCCGATCTTACGAGCAGCCTGGAGGATGGTTGTGCCGGGTTCTACCTCGGTTTCAATGCCGTCAATGGTAACCTTAAACATAGCAGACATATTATGCAGGGTTTGATTGGGCCTTTCTTACGAAGGGCTGTTTCTCACAATGCCTTGGATCTTTTACTTTTTCAGGATTGTTAATGTGGTATTCAAATTCCTCGCGGAAGTGTCGTATGTGCGAAGCAACGGGCCATGCAGCAGCATCGCCTAGTGGACAGATGGTGTTGCCTTCAATCTTTTTGCAGATATCCACCAAAAGATCAAGGTCGGTTACTTTGCCATGACCCGATTCAATATTGTGTAGGATCTTCTCCATCCATCCGGTGCCTTCGCGGCAAGGGCTGCATTGGCCACACGATTCATGGTGGTAGAAGCGGGAGAAGTTCCAAAGATTACGCACCATACAAGCGGTTTCGCTATACACGATGAAGCCCCCAGATCCGAGCATGGTTCCTGTTGCGAAACCACCGTCCGACAAGGATTCGTAAGACATCAGTCGCGGTTCTCCAGCGGCGGTTTTTAATATGAGTTCGGCAGGCAAAACCGGCACCGATGATCCACCAGCGACCACTGCTTTTAAGGAGCGGCCTTCGCTGATACCACCGCAGTAGGCATCGGAATAGATGAATTCTTCAACGGGTAATCCAAGTTCGATTTCGTAAACACCTGGCTTATTTATATGTCCGCTTGCTGAGATGAGTTTGGTGCCCGTACTACGACCGATACCAATCTTGGCATATTCGTCGCCGGTCATGTTGACGATGTGTGGCACCGCAGCGATTGTTTCAACATTATTAACCACTGTTGGACAGCCCCAAACACCTACCACAGCAGGGAATGGAGGTTTTATTCTTGGGTTTCCGCGCTTGCCTTCAAGCGACTCAATGAGCCCTGTTTCTTCGCCACAAATATAGGCGCCACCTCCAGGTTGCACATAGAGGTCGAGCGAGAAGTCGGTTCCCATGATATTTTTACCCAAAAGGCCCACTTCGTAGGCTTCGGCGATGGCTTTTTCGAGTATTTGCAGCACATAGTAATATTCGCCACGGATGTATATGTAGGAAGTTCGGGCACCCAAAGCGAAGCTCGACACAATCATGCCTTCGATGAGGCTATGCGGGTTGCGCTCCATGAGGTAGCGATCTTTAAAGGTGCCTGGTTCACTCTCATCTGCATTGCAAACGAGGTAGCGAGGCACGCCAGGAGGCTTCGCGAGGAAGCTCCATTTCATGCCGGCAGGAAAGCCCGCACCACCACGACCGCGCAGTCCTGATTTTTTCACTTCTTCGGTCACAGCATCTGGCGTCATGGTCTTGAGCGCCTTCTCCACAGCTGCATAGCCACCGTTACGGCGGTATACATCGATGTTGGCAAGACCTTCTATATGATCGTTAACTAAAAGTATTTTACGGGCCACGGGCTGATCGGTGTTTCTAGCGTTGAGTACTTATTGAAGAGGATCTAAGTAAGTAGGTCGCTCTCCCTTTTGTTTGAATTGATCGAGTAACTCATCCATTTTATCGTGGGTGAGTTTTTCGTAATATTTTGAACCACATTGTAACATAGGCGCGGTGCCACAGGAGCCGAGGCATTCTACGGTTTTAAGGGAGAACATACCATCGGCTGTTGTTTCGCCCACTTTGATGTTGAGTTTTTTCTGAAGGTGCTGCACCAATTCGTCTGCTCCGTTTAGCCAGCATGGCGAGGTATGACATACTTCAAGCAGGCATTTACCAACAGGCTTGAGGTTGAACATCGAGTAGAAGCTAGCTACTTCATACACTTCAACGGGTTTAATTTCAAGCAAGGAGGCCACATAGTTCATCACAGGAACACTCAGCCATCCGTCGAATTCGGCCTGGGCTAGATGAAGCAGCGGAAGCATTGCGGATTTCTGTTTGCCCACCGGATATCTCCGCATGAGGCTTAAAGCCACCTTTAAACTTTCTTCTGAGAATTTAATTTCCTTTTGTTCTGCCACGGTACTACGTATTATTAAGCGTCTAGTTCGCCTGCGATTACATTGAGCGAGCTCAAGGTAAGAATCGCATCCGACAACATAGCGCCTTTGATCATTTCGGGATATGCTTGGTAATAGATAAAACAAGGTCTGCGGAAGTGCAAACGATACGGTGTTCGGCCACCATCGCTGACTAAGTAGAATCCTAATTCGCCGTTGCCACCTTCCACTGCATGGTAGATTTCGCCAACAGGCACAGGCACTTCGCCCATCACTATTTTAAAGTGATAGATTAATGCTTCCATTTGGTTGTATACCAATTCCTTCGGAGGCAGGAAGACATCGGGCACTTCTGCATGATAAACGGTGTCGGGCAGCGTTTTAAGTTTTGTGAGAGCTTGGCGAATGATGCTCAAACTTTGTCGCATTTCTTCTTGACGCACCACAAAACGGTCGTAGGTGTCGCCATTGGTACCAACGGGAATCGTGAACTCGAAGTCTTCGTAGGAGGAGTATGGATTCATTGCACGAACATCGTAATCAACACCGGCCGCTCTTAGGTTTGGACCAGTGAAGCCATAGTTCAGTGCGCGTTCAGCACTTATTGGACCTACATTAATGGTGCGGTCCATAAAGATCCGGTTTCGAATAAGCAGGCTTTCGAACTCATCCAATTGGACCGGGAATTCGTGCAGGAATTTATCGATCTTCTCCCATGCTGTTTTAGGCCAGTTACGCTCAAATCCACCGATGCGTCCCATGTTGGTGGTTAGTCGTGCGCCGCAGATCTCTTCGTATATTTCATAGATGAGCTCACGAAACTGGAACATGTAAACGAAGCCTGACAATGCGCCGCTATCCACACTGATAACGCTGTTGCAAATGATATGATCGCTGATACGTGCTAGCTCCATAACGATTACGCGCATGTATTGCACACGCTTCGGAATCTCGACGTTGAGCAATTTCTCCACCGCCATGTGATAACCCATGTTGTTAATGGGTGATGAACAATAGTTCATCCGGTCGGTGAGCACGGTGATTTGGTAATAGGGGCGACGCTCCGCGATTTTTTCAAAGGCACGATGGATGTATCCGATAGTTGGCACCGCATCCACGATGATCTCGCCATCCATGGTTAGGATGTTCTGAAAGATCCCGTGTGTCGCTGGATGCGTAGGTCCGAGGTTCAGCGTGGAATACTGCTTTTCCTCTACCTGTGTTGTCGTTTTATTTATTTCCTGAGCCACTTTATACTTTATTAACGTCCAAACATTTCATCTGCTTTGTCTTCTCTGCGTTGATCCTCAAGTGGAAAATCCTTTCGCATCGGAAAGGGCACCATATCCTCCATATTGAGGATGCGTATCAGGTTTGGATGACCTTTAAACCGGATGCCATAGAAGTCAAAGGTTTCGCGCTCCATCCAATTTGCGGTAGCAAAAAGTGCGCTCGCCGTATCCACTTCCAGTTTGTCGGCATGAAGATAGATTTTGATGCGCAGGCGGAGGTTGGAGGTAAGGCAATGCATGTGATAAACGACACCGAATTGCTTGTCTTTAGCAAGATGCGGGTAATGCATGCCGCAGAGGCTTGTTAGGAAGCGAAAAGGCGTCGCGGTGTCGTCGTGCAGTTCTTGTAAAACAGCTATGATCGTATGAGCAGGCACCTCGATGGTCATCATGTCGTAGCACATTTCGGACGAGCGAATTTCGCTGCCGAAGCGCGCCACCAAACGATCCATTACCTGTTCTATGGTTGCCTTAGTCTCCATTATTCGATGCTGTATTTTGAGAGTAATGCTTTGTACTCTGGTGTTTCGCGACGGCGCACCGATTCGTTTTGAATAAGCTCTTGAATCTTCAGGATGCCATCCAGCACTTGCTCTGGTCGCGGTGGACAACCGGGTACATACACATCAACAGGAATGATCCTATCGATTCCTTGTAATACGCTATAGGTGTCGAACACACCGCCGCTGCTTGCACAGGCACCCATTGCGAGCACCCATCTTGGTTCCGCCATTTGCTCGTATACTTGGCGCAGAATTGGCCCCATTTTTTTAGAGATCGTGCCCATCACCATCAACAGATCGGCTTGGCGAGGAGAGAAGCTGAGTCGTTCAGAACCAAAGCGTGCGAAGTCGTAGTGCGCACCCATGGTAGCCATAAATTCGATGCCGCAGCAAGAGGTGGCGAAGGGAAGTGGCCAGATCGAGTTCTTGCGGGCCATGCCTACCACTTTGTCAATAGAGGTGGCGAAGAAGCCGGGCCCATCAATACCTTCAGGCGCCGTTGTTAGCGTTACATTTGTAGAAGAGGCAGGTATGGTGTTCACCGTGATTGGTTTTTATAATTAAAGAGCTATTCCCATTTAAGGGCGCCTTTTTTTATGATATAAATAAAGCCTACTAGAAACAAGCCGAGAAACAACATCATCTCGAGTAGACCTTGTACGCCAAGGGTTTTGAAGTTCACAGCCCACGGGTACATGAAGATCACTTCCACATCGAAGAGAACGAATAGGATAGCAACGAGAAAATATTTGATGGAGAAAGGAATACGTGCATTGCCTTGCGATTCGACGCCACATTCAAAAGATTCCATCTTTTTTTTCGAGTACCTTTTGGGGCCTACTAAGTGGGTGACCACGATGGTGGTTCCAACAAAGCCCAAGGCAGCGAAGAATTGGATGGCGATAGGAAAGAAGTCGGAGGGGATGCTTGTCGCGCTTAAAACCATGCCTTTAAGTAATTACCGAGGTAAATTTACGGCATATTATTGGCTTTTAGCAAATAATATTGAACCTTTTTTATCCAACAGAGCTTGTTCATAAAATGGGTAGAACGAGCGGGTTGAGAAAACGAAATCAAAGGTATCTCACGTTTTTGTAACGACCTGCTGTTCTCGTCATTTTTGCAGGGGATGTATAGACGATTGAAATTTCGGGTCCACCAAGAAAGGAATTGGCTTTGGCAACTTTCGAAAGGGTAAAGTCGTAGCCCAAGCCCACATTAAAGTTGTTGTAATCGAATCGCACCGAGCCAATCACTGCATCTTTGAATCGATACCATACACCGAAAGAGATGGCTGTTTCGGTTTTTAAGCCTGTTCTAACCGACGCATTTTTCATGACATATTTGAAATAGGTGCCAGCGGTTAGTTCCATCTGTCTACCTTGTTTGGTAATCATAAAAGCTGGCTGCAGCACCTTGTTGCTTGCTGCATTGGTAAAGGTGCCTCCGCCATGAATGGTTAGTTTTCGTTTGTATGGTTCTGAACCAAGGAATGAGACATTGGGTTTGAGTAAATGGGCGATGCTTGCGCCAGCATGGTATTTGCGGCGATCATCTCGCAAATTGAAATACATAGCCCCTATCGTTTCGTCAAAAAAAGAACGTCCGCCACTCACATTCTCCCCAGGAATAGCTAGATCCACATGGTCGATTGCCCAATTGCTATCCCAGGTTAATCCACCAGCTGAAATAGCTCTTTGGTTGTATCCAACTTGTCCAGCCAAGGCAAGGAATTGATTTTGTAGATTGGAAATGGATTTTACCCACGACCCGATAACATTGAAAGATGTTGTGCCAAGATGCGAATCGCCAGCCTTGTCGCTGAAGTACATGCCACCGAGGCCCATAAAGCTGCCTTTTTTGTTTTTTCTTTTAAACAAGGCCCCATCGACCGATGCCGACATGGTTCTGTAATCGGCGCTCATGCCCGAAACGGTAGTCCACTGCTTGCGGTAGATGCTGGCCCCCCGCACCTCACCCATAAATACACCAGCATGCGCCGGATTCAATAGTAGTGGTGAGTTGTCGAATTGCGAGAAATGGTAATCCTGCGCCTTTGCTGCATGAAATAGAAGCACGAGGGTTATTAATCCCAACAGACCGATGCGATTGTTTTTACCTGACAAGTGTGACATTTCCTTTCAGTTTTTTAACAGAACCATCTTGCATCGTAGCCTCTACCATATATGTAAATACGCCTGGATTAAGCGTTTTGCCTCGGTATGTGCCATCCCACCCGAATTCAGGGCCATTGCTTAAAAACACCCGTTCGCCGAGGCGATCATAAACGATGAAGTTTAAATCTCGAATGCCATTTCCTCGAACATACAGAATGTCATTTTGCCCATCGCCATTGGGTGAGAAGGCTTGCGGAATAAACAAAATATATTCATCGAAGACTTTCACTAGCACCGTATCGGAACCGGTGCAGCCGATAGCATCAGTAACGATATAGGTTGTAGATACGCTTGGCGATGCTACGGGTGAAGCGCAATCCGTGCAACTGAGATTGTCGGACGGTGTCCAATTGTAATGGCTTCCGCCGCTTACTTGAAGTGTGGTGCTACTTCCGCTTAGTATTTCCACATCGTCACTTGCTTTCAATGTGTCTTTGCTTTCAACGGTTATAAAGCTGGATTCAATGAGCTCATCGCTTCCGCGGAAATTGGTTGCAAAAAGCGTTACTGCGTAGGATCCTGCTGCATCGTAGCAGATGTTTGTTGGGTTTTGATCTGTCGAGGATGAAGGATTAGCGCCTTCGAAAGTCCAGCTCCAGCTTGTAGGTGAATGCAAGGTCATGTCGGTGAAGTTGATGCAAGTGCCTTCACAAAGTGCTGTTTGAGAAGCCGAAAAATGCACTTCAGGCAGAGGACACTCTTCCACAACCATGGTTACCGTGTTGGATTGCTCAGGTTGTGATCCCGAAGCGCAGGGATCGGTGAAGAACATGAGGCATGTTATCACATCGCCATTTTGCAGAGAGGTGCTAGTGAATACATCAGTACCTTGCGTTGGCACACCGCCGTTGATCGTCCAAAGATAGGTTGGTGTTCCAGCATTGCTTGGAGTGGCAGTTATGGTTACCGGATCACCAGCGCAAACGGTGGTCAAGGATGGGTTAATAGAAACACCTGCAGCATAGAGGTACTGCATGTCGATGGTAATGGTATTGGAGGTAGCGGTTAATCCGCTGTTGCAAAGCGAATTGGATGTTACGATACAATACACTTGGTCGCCGTTGGTGAGGGTGGTGTTTGTATAGGTGGAGCCGGTACCCATGCTTCCAACTCCCACAAGAATCCAATTGTACGTGGGATTTGTGCCCGCATTCGTTGCTGTTGCCGTAAATGTAACCGGCATGTGTGGGCAGATCGTTCCTGACGGGTTGGAGGTGATGGTTACCGTTGGCGGTGTGCCGTTGGGTATCACATACGGCATTATGGGGTTTGATAAGGCTGGATTGCTGATGGCGCAGGCCCAAGAGGACTGCAGCGTGCAAAGCACCACATCGCCTGTGTTTAAACTTGAGCTGGAATAGGTCGTTCCGCTTCCAACATTGGCGCCGTTAACGGTCCATGTATAAATCGGTGCATTGCCTCCATTGCCACCGACGGCATTAAAGGTGATGGCTTGTCCGTGACAGATGGTATCATCGCTTGCGGTGATCGAACAGCTTAGCAACATGCTGTTGGTTACGGACATCACAACGGTATTGGAAATAGCGGGACTTCCACTAACACATGCATTGGAAGAGGAGATGAAGCACTGCACGAGGTCGCCATTTGCAGGAACATAAGTATACGTGCTGCTTGTACCGCCAACAGGTGCTCCATTAATTGACCATTGGTAGCTCGGACTTGGGATTGCGTTTGTATTGGTTGCAGTGAATGTCACAGAAGTGCCAGTGCAGACAGGGTTGAGGTTGGCACTGATGCTTACGGCAGCGCTTATCGCGGCGCCGGTGATGTTCATGGTGATGGTGTTTGAATTGGCCGGAGAGCCGCTAACACAGCCAGTAGAAGAGCTGATGGTGCAGCTAACTTGATCGCCGTTGTTGAGGGTATTGCTGGTATATGTAGGGCTATTGCTTCCGACCGGTGCACCATTCACAAACCAAGCATAGGTTGGCGATTGCAGGTTGTTGGTGTTGTTAGCAGTGAAGGTAACATTGATGCCTTGACAGGCCGTGCTCGATGGACTTGCGCTGATACTCACGGCTGCTGCAATACTTGCTGATACCTCTAGATCCGTTCCGTTATCAGTACCCACGATTGCCGGATTGTTGCTTAATACACGAATTCGATATTGCGTGCCTGCTGGCGTGGTGCAAGGCAAGGTTGCGTTGATAGTGCCTGCGTTTGCGTTGCTTGCTAAAAATCCGATCACGGTTGGTGCGGCAAAACTGCCTACCGCATTGGATAATTGTGCCATATAGGTGTTGGCAGCATTGAAGGTTCCGATGCTTGTGTATGGCACATTGACTAATGCGCAAGGACAAAGTGGACTTCCATTGACTGTGCCTGTGGCGATGGATACGCTCGCTGCGGTTAGGTTAATATCATCAACGGCGAAAGAAGGTGGAGAGCCCGTACCATCGTCGTTGTTCATCCATTGAAAACCGATTTTAACACTAGGATTGTTGTTAGCAGAAACAGGCAGGTTGACAGAGAATGCCGTCCACAGGCCGTTTGGTGTGCAACTTGCATTGTTTGTGGCAGGGGTGTTTGATAACTGCGACCAAGCGGCGCCATCGAAATACCAAAGGGTTGCGTCATCCATGGCTGCCCCGCCTTCCATATAATTAAAGGAAAGGGTTATGCTCGATTGTCCAGTACAATTGATGCTCGGTGATTCGACTCGTTTGCCTGTATTCACTGCACCATTTCCGATGCCGGGATCGTATGCTGCGCCGCAATCACCAGTTGGACAAAAGACCGCGGCGTTTGGGGAGGAGGAGACGCTAGCCACGTGCAAGGAAGGATCTGTTGCACCACATGAAGTGCCGCATGCACCTGCCGTGTTTCCACATGCGGAGCCACTAACAAACCAGGTGTTAGCGTCAGCGCCATTTGCGCCAACATTAGTAACCGACCAGGCGCCATTTGCGCCAGCGTATCCACTTGCTAAACATCCCGATGCGCATCCGTTCGAAAATGTTTCGGACCAAAACTGGGCTTTGCTCTCTTTGTTAAGAAACAAAGTGAAAAGCAGTATGATTATGATGCGTGAAAGCCTAGATGACATATTTAAAGAGGGGTGTTTTAAACCACAGCATTGCAAAAATACACTATATATGTCTTATAATAAATTCAACTAGCTTTAATATCATGTTAAACTGAAAATAATAGTTTAATTTAGTTAACTGTATCGTTCTTGAAAATACGCTTCAAATCTTTTTGCGTCAGATTTTTTAGCAAAACCAATAAATCAGTAGTGTCCTCAAAGCCCTTCAAGAGCAAGAAGAACAAATTCTGCATTTCAAACTGAAATCGCACGAATGAAAGCCTCTAAAATTAATTAAATTGTAAATAAATTAGGTTTATGAAACGCATACCCTTTCTATTTTTACTTGTATGGTCTTTTTGTATGCAGGCACAAACATTTAGCAATAGCAGCACTTTGAATATACCCGATTTGGGTGCAGTGGTTGAAGTGCCTGTCATAGTAAGTGGTCTGCCAGGGCAAATCAACACGATTTTTGGTTTGCGCTCTGCTTGCATCAATGTGGTTCACACCTACGATGCAGATTTGGTAATCAAACTCCGCTCTCCCGATGGCACCGTTATCGAATTGGCCAGTGGTGCGGGAAATAGCGGTGATAATTTCAGCAATACCTGTTTGGCTGAAGACGGGGCAATGTATATTAGCAGCGGTACTCCTCCGTTTATAGGTAGTTATTTTCCTATGCAGTCACTGAACCTGCTCAATAATATGCAGGATGCAAACGGCACATGGTATTTTCTTTTTCAAGATACGTTTGCTGCAGACTCTGGGTATGTTACTTCATGCACCTTGACTTTTCAAACTAGCCCTCCAGTTGATCCGGGTCCGCCCGCAATAACATGTTCGGGTTGTCAATGTCCTCCGGGGATGAGTCCTCCTTGCGATTTACTGCCAGACATGACGGCCTCAGGCAAGATCATTCAAGAATCAATCGTGGAGATTAATGGCAATATCAACTTTGGTAACGCAACACCCAATATTGGATGGGGTCCTATGGAGATTCACGGCGTGGATAGCTGCTATTGCGATGGTGTTCTTGTTCCTTGTTCCACAGTCACATGTCCAGGTGGATCGGCTGTTACACAGCGGGTGCATCAACGTATCTATCGTAAAATTAACAACAGCGATACCTTGGAGACCTACGACCATTCGGCGGGCTTAATGAGTTATCACCCTACACATGGTCATATCCATGTCGATCATTGGGCTGACTTCACCTTGCGTCGCAAAACGAACAATCCCGATGCACGCACCTGGCCAATCATTGGCACAGGAACCAAGCAGAGTTTTTGCTTGATCAATCTTGGTAACTGCAGTAGTAATCCTGGATATTGTGTGCGCGCTAATGGCGATACTTTGACAACAGACAGCGTGCCGAATTATCCCTTGGGCTTTGTGTCTGGCTGTGGAATCGATCAAGGTATTTACACGGGCATGTTAGATATTTACTCGGCTGGTTTAAACATGGGCATCAACCTAGCTGGATTTTGCAATGGGGAGTATTACATTGTTTCAATAACGGACCCCAACAACGATTTTTTAGAGTTTGACGATGAAAATAATTGGACAGCAGTGCCAGTTGCATTGGGCGCTCAAGGAACAGCTCCTTTGACCGACAGTTGTTCATTTACCTATGCTATTACTGGTAATACGGATATATGCACTGTTCAGTTTGTGAATACAACACCGGGTGTTAGCACGAATCTTTTTTATGATTTTGGCGATGGAAACACAAGTCAAGATCCCAACCCGATACATCAGTATATGGCTGATGGAGACTATTGGGTGAAGCAAGAATTACTGACGCAATGCCGTCTTCCCGATTCAGTATTGATTCATGTTTCCATTAATCGCACGCATCTTGGTTTTTCCTCTTTTCTTCCCGCTGTATTAGGACTTGATGTTAGTCCGAATCCATTTCAAAATACATTTACTGCAGATTATATTTTATCTGGTTCCTATGCTACAACGCTTGATGTGCTTGATATTCTTGGACGCGTGGTGTTTACCGCATCTCAAACAACAGGTGTATTGGGAAGACAAATCGTCGAGATAGACTTAAGCTCGCAAGGTGTGAAGCCGGGTGTTTATTTCTTGCGACTCCACAGCGGAAGCGAATCGCATTATCAACGCCTGATAAAAGTGGAGTAATACGTATTCAATGAATGAATAGAAAAACCCGCTACATGCGGGTTTTTTTATATTCTATTCTAGAGTCTGTTTTTTTGAAAAGGCTTAAAGATACCCTTGACTGATGGCAAGAACTTGCTTTGGTCAGGCACCGAATAACGCTCCTTAAAAGCGGATATTTTTATTCCGAAATAAAAGCTAGAGCCGTAGATCTTGTCGAGGCCGATAAGCGGCAATAAATTATCGCATCCTAAAAAGAAGCTGTGGAATCGAAAGGCGAAACCGGCTTGTATTTTTTTGAAATTATAGAAGGATACCGGGAATTGCAGTTCGGTCCATTTCGACTCCAATCGAGGTGTTAAAGTGATGGACTTTTTTCGAGCTACAGATTGACCTGCTTTAGTGAGCGGCAGTTGGCAGGAGAGGTTGATATAGCCGTGGTCGTTGAGGTTATAGTCTGCTTGCAAAGCTAAAGTAGCGGGCGTCATCATAGCAAATGCGTTGCCGATAGAGCCGCCTGTTTTGCTTCCGTAGAAGTGCTCGTTGATCACACTATCCATGCCGTTCACGGAGGAGAATTTTTGCTTGTTGATATCAGGCCAAATAGTTGCGCGGTCGGCTAGGTTAACAGTTGCAGCATTTTTGTTGAAGTTGATTCTTCCTAAATCTAAAATAGAAATGCCGATCTTATAATCATAGGTAGTGATCAGGTTGCGGCGATAGACAGAGCTCCATGTGTATCGTCGCTTCTTTTCGAACATCGCACCGAGGTCGGCACTGAAACCGGATCCACAAAGAATGCTCTCACCATCAGCGAGCGGAACGGCATGCGCAATTTCTGTATTGGCTTTGTTTACGATTACGGTGTCTGCATTTGGAACCATATATTGCAACTCGCGGTTGTGCAACTGCAATGCGGCACCACCTTTAAGGATGTTGAAAGTGCCACCTAAAGAAAGGTAGTTCCTTGCTTTGTGGTAAACGAATCCGCTGTATGAAAAACCTGTTTCAAGCCAAGCCATGCTGCTTATATCAAAAGGGCCTGCCGTCCAAGCACTATCTTGTAGGGGTTTGTACGAGATGCCTTCGTAGGAGAATTTTGCAATATGAAAAGGTACATGTTCGGCATTGGTCATCGTTCGCACTTGGCTATGCACGGCAAATGTATATATCCCTTTATAGGTCCACATCAATGCAGGAAGTTGTATGGTGGTGTTGGCGTATATCCATTTGTCGGATGGGCTGTAAAAGTCAGACTGTGCTAAGTTATCTTGTTTTCCTCCGTCAATAATTTTAAACAGATTAACACTTTTACGCGGAAGAAAAACATAGTTGTTCAATGCAAAAATATCCATTGAAAATAGATTGACATCCCAGCGCAAACGGCTGTCGGCAGACATGGCTGGGTTTATCTTCAAGCTCTGCAACCCGGCATAATTGCTGTTCACGATACCAGCCATTTCTTGAGCCTTCGAAAGCGAGGGTAAAAGAAAAACGAGGAATAAGAGTAGGAAGCGTGTACTGATTTTTGTACGCGGTAAATAGACTTTTATTTGCGAGTAAATTTTCACGTAATCAGCTTTAAACAAAAATCTTTCCGGGATTCAATATGCCCTTTGGATCGAATACCTTTTTAATGTTCTTCATGAGGTTCATCTGTACTGGATTAAAGGCAATATCCATATAGTTCTTTTGAACATAGCCGATTCCGTGCTCACCCGAGATAGTGCCACCAAGTTCAACGCATAGCGTGAAGATCTCACGTATGCCCAGGGGTACTTTTTCGTTCCAGTCGATATCGCTCATTTCTTCTTTGACGATATTTACATGCAGATTCCCATCCCCTGCATGACCATAGCAAACCGAACGGAAGCCATATTTTTTTCCGATCGACTTTACACCGCTAAGCAAGCGGGGTAATTCGGCGCGAGGCACTACCGTGTCTTCCTCCTTATATATAGAGTGCGATTTTACAGCCTCACCAGCTGATCGACGCATTTTCCAGAGGTTGGCTTTTTGTTCTGAGGTCTCAGCAAAGAGAATCTCGTCGCATTCGTAACGCATCATCACCTCAGAGATCAGTTCACAATCTTTCATTAATGCATCGCTGTCGTTTCCATCCACTTCAATCAATAAGTGAGCTTGCACTTCCGGCTTAACAGGGATGCTAACATCAACATAGCGCATGACCCAATCAATGGCGTCGCGCTCCATGAATTCCATGGCGGATGGCGTTATCCCTTCCCGAAAGACTGCCGACACGGCTTCGCACGCTTTTTCGGCAGAGAAAAAAGGCACCAATAAAAGCAGATCAACTTTAGGCAGTGGTATCAGTTTAAAAACGATTTTCGTAATTATCCCCAACGTGCCTTCGCTGCCTACTAGCAATTGGGTAAGATTATATCCGGTAGAATTTTTAAGTACGTTCGCACCAGTCCAAATGATGTCGCCGCTTGGCAGCACCACTTCCATGTTTAACACATAATCCTTAGTTACGCCGTACTTGACCGCTTTCGGTCCGCCACTGCACTCAGCCAAGTTACCACCAAGAAAACAAGATCCCTTGCTGGCTGGATCGGGTGGATAAAAAAGTCCTTTTTCTTTAACTGTGTCTTGAAATACCTGTGTGATAACGCCGGGCTCAACAGTGGCTTGCAGGTTGCGTTCATCGATGTGGAGAATCTTGTTAAATCGCTCCATGCTTATAATTACACCTCCATGGACAGCCAAAGCGCCACCGCTTAAGCCAGTACCTGCACCACGGGGTGTTACAGGGATGAGATGCTCGTGACAAATACGCATGATTGCAGAAATCTCTTCAGCCGAAGCAGGTTTGATAACGCACTCAGGCATGAATCGGAGATTTTCTGTCTCGTCGTGCGAAAACGGCTCCATGTCTTCGTGACGGCGCAGCACATTATGCGCACCGGAGATTTGCTCCAGCATCGAATAGAGTTCACTGTTCAAAGTGCCGTAATTCATGCTGCAAAGGTATTTTATTTTTGTCGCTTTTAAATTAAGTGATCTAGATAACCTTTGTCGTTAAAAATTCTAATTACATTTGAACGGAATTGCAAATTCGTATGGAACACTCGTTGAATAAACACAAAAGCGCTGAAAAGCAATCCATCCGCATGACTTGGTGGACATTGCTCGGAAATACCCTTTTGTTCGTTGTGAAGTTTTTACTCGGTATTATTGGCCACTCCTTTGCCTTGATTGCTGATGCCATCGAGTCTGCTTCAGACATCTGTTCGTCTTTTCTTGTGCTCTTTGGTTTGAAATACGCGTCCAAGCCCGCCGATGCTGATCATCCTTACGGACATGGTCGAGCCGAGCCACTTTTAACCTTTGTTGTGGTTGGTTTTTTGGTTGCCTCTTCGGTGTTGATATTCTATCTAAACATCACGCAACTGAATAAACCCCGCGAAATGCCGGAGTCGTATACGCTCTATATTTTAGGAGGCGCAGTTCTTCTCAAAGAGTTGTTTTACCGACTCATGTTGCATCAAAGCAAGAAGACCAAAAGCAGCTTGCTTGAGGCTGATGCTTGGCACCATCGCAGCGATGCCATCACTTCGCTTACCGCCTTTGTAGGTATTTCCATCGCCATTTTTATGGGCAAGGGTTTTGAGCATGCCGATAACTATGCGGCTCTAGTTGCTGCAGTGGTTATACTGTATAATGCCTATCGTATATTTCGTCCAGCCTTGGGCGAGATAATGGATGAGCATCTTCACGATGATCTTGTAGGCGAGATAAGAATCGTTTCAGCAAAAGTAAAAGGGGTGTTAGATACCGAAAAATGCTTGGTGCGAAAAACAGGTTTGTACTATCATGTTGATCTGCATATAACAGTATATGGCGGAATGACTGTTAAAGAAGGGCACGACATCTCTCACAATTTAAAAGATGCCTTACTAAAGGAGCTGCCTCAGCTTATGGATGTGCTGATCCATGTGGAGCCAGATAGCATTGCACAAAGCACGAATTAGTGATTCTTCAATGCATTCAATTGATCGAGTGCGTCGTCAGCTTTTGACTTGTTCCCCAATTTTGTGTAGGATATCGCCAAGTTCTGCCATGCTCTTTCGTTTTGCGGATTGAACTTTAATACTTGTAAAGTAACTTCTATAGATTCTTGAAAACGATTGGTTACACCAAAGCAATTGCCTAGGTTGATCAAGGCGTCTTCGTTCTTAGGATTGAGCTTTATTGCCATTTGTAAGTTAGCGATAGCTCCATTGTAGTCGCCTTTGGAGGCGGCGAAGGTGCCCATGTTGAAATAGAAGTTGTCGTCTTTCTTCTCTGTGTTTTTTTGAAGGCTGTCAAGATTCATGTCAACAGGCATGAGGTGAATATCTAATCCTGTTGCCGCTTTTAAATCAGCAGCGTTCTTTTTTGCATCGGGGAAGTTTGGGTTCGCATCCATCGCCATGTTATAATAATACGAAGCCATGTCGTATTTCTTTAAACTTTGATAGATGATGCCCATGTTGTTATAAGGCAACGCGAAGCCTGGCGCATACTCCGATGCTTTGGTGTAATAGTATACCGCCGAATCAACATTCAGATAAACGGCATGATAAGCAACGCCTAACTTAAAGAAGGCATCTCCGAATTTTGGATGGATGGCGATTGCTTTTTGAAGCTCCAAAACACCCTTGTTGAAGTACTCGCGTTTCTTGGCTTCATCGTTCTTTTCAGCAATGGCCTTATTGATGTATTCACTGCCCAGATGACGATGGTTTTGTGCGCTGTTCGGATTGTTAAGAATATCGGTGGAGAAGAGGGTGAAGTTGTCTTTCCATTCTGTGTTTCGTCGAATGGTTTTTATAGAAAATACAAGCATAATCAACAACAATGCGAATGATAAATTTGCGTTCTTCTTAAACCAATTTGTTATGCTATCATCCTTTTCTGATGTTGCTTTGAATACCTTCGTTGAGAGTCCTGCCAATGCGATACAGAAGCCAAGCGAAGGTGCATAGAGAAAGCGTTCTGCCATAATACCACCGCGCACGATGATAAAGCCTAAAGCGGGTGCTAGGGTTATGATAAAAATTACGATTGATAATGAAAACAGATCAAGCTTAGGCCAGCGCAGATAAAGATAAATAGCCATCCCAATAAGTAAAAGTAAGCCTAACAAAACAAGCGGTTGATTCCAAGCGCCAACGGGAATAGCATTGTAGGAATAATCGTAACACAGGTTGAACGGGTAGATTAGTTGCTTTATAAGCGTAGTCAAGACCAGTATCGAAGTTGCCATTCTGGCATCGGCTCCAATGTATGGATAGTTGATGATGTCGTCTGGTACAGTTCCGGATAATGTACCCATCAATATTATTTTCTGTATCAAAAAAAGCGCCGCAACACCTGCAAAAAGTGCGATTTGGAAAGCCCCTTTTTTTAGGTCGCGAAGCCCTGTGAAGTAAAGCACTATCGGCACCAGTGCAATGCCTGTGATTGCCGACTCTTTAGACATTAAGGCGAGGTAGAAAAAAAGCCCGGATAAAACGAATGCGGAGAGCTTCTTGTTTGTGTTGAACCGGAGCAGAAAATACAGCGCTGCGATGAGGTTCAGGAAGCTTAAAATTTCGTCTCGACTTTTGATGTTGGCTACTACCTCGGTATGTATCGGATGACATGCGAAAAGAGCCGTAACAATAAATGCGAAGGCGGGGTGTTCATTTTTGAAAATACGTTGCAGAAGCAGAAAAAGCACAAGCATGCTTAAGGCAAAGAGCAAGGCATTAATGAAGTGACTGATGTGCGGATTTGCCTTGAAGAATTGGTATTCGACGGCAAGCGTAATCAGCGATAAGGGTCGGTAATAGCCGAGGTTTACATTGTCGAAATGCCAAAGATCAACAGTAAGAATATCGGGAATGCCTCGTAATCCTTTTTGAACAAAGAGGTTGTTGTTTACGGCACCTGCGTCATCTAAGGCGTAGTCGTTGGGAATGCTGTTGGCATACAACAGAAAGCCAAAGAAAGCCAATAAGAATGCGAACTTCCAAGGAGTGCTTTTTGATGCTTCGATGCGCAACGCTGCATCTTCATGCTTGCCGGCCTTAAACTGCGCTTGGCGATTCTTCATGGTTTATGGAAAAGCAAATTAAGCTTTCACTTCGGTATGAATGCGCATAAAGGCATGCGCTTGCTCTACCATTTCAGATGAGCCGATGATTATCGGAGTGCGCTCATGAATGGAGCTAATTTGTTTGCTCATGATGCGTTCGAAACCGTCTGTAGCAGCACCGCCAGCTTGTTCAATGATGAATGCCAAAGGGTTGCATTCATACAAGAGGCGCAACTTGCCATTCGGCGCTTTGCTTGTGGATGGATACATATAGATGCCGCCTTTGATAAGGTTGCGATGAAAATCAGCCACCAAGGAACCGATGTATCGCGATGTATACGGTCGTGATGTTGCTTTGTCTTCTGCTTGGCAATATTTTATATACTCTTTTATACCTTCTGGAAAGTGTAAGGCGTTGCCTTCGTTGATAGAATAAATCTTGCCTGTAGTTGGTGACTTCAAGTTGGGGTGGGAGAGACAAAATTCACCGATCGATGGATCCAGTGTGAACCCATTTACCCCACAACCTGTTGTGTATACAAGCATTGTGGACGAGCCGTAAATTATATAACCTGCAGCAACTTGCTCGGTTCCTTTTTGAAGAAAGTCTTCTAGTGTAGCGTGACCGCTAGTAGAGATGCGGCGATAAATTGAAAAGATAGTGCCAATAGAAACATTGACATCGATGTTTGATGAACCATCTAATGGATCCATCGCGATCACATACTTTGCATTTTGCGAAACGTCGTTGGACACATGCACGATGTTCTCATTCTCCTCTGAGGCGATGGCGCAACATTCGCCACCTGAACTTAGAGCAGAGATGAATTGCTCGTTCGCAAATACATCTAATTTTTTTACTTCTTCTCCTTGCACATTCACATTGCCTTCGTCACCGAGGATGTCCACAAGGCCTGCCTTATTAACTTCGCGGTTTACAATCTTTGCGGCTATGCCGATGTCGCGCAAAAGTCGGGAGAGTTCGCCTTTTGCAAAAGGGAATTCAGCTTGTCTTTCGATGATGAACTGTCCAAGGGTGGTCACTTTTTTCATGTGCTATTTTGCTTTGTGCAAATATCGGCAAAAAGCACCGAATCTTAGAAAAGTCGCTTTTAATTGAATAAGAACACCTTTTTGGCTTTTTTAACGCTTTTTTATACGCGACTATTTGCTAACTTTGCAGACCTTATACACTCATGGAACAGTTCGTCGTATCCGCTCGGAAATATCGTCCAATCACCTTCGATTCGGTGGTGGGTCAACATTCAATTACATCTACATTAAAAAATGCTATCCGGAATCACCATCTGGCACAGGCTTTTTTATTCACCGGTCCGCGTGGAGTTGGTAAAACAACCTGTGCGCGTATCTTGGCCAAAACGATCAACTGCGAAAATTTAACACCGGAGATTGAGCCCTGTAATACCTGCGACTCCTGTGTCTCTTTCAACCAGAACGCTTCTTTTAATATCTATGAACTGGATGCCGCTTCGAACAATTCAGTAGAAGACATTCGAAACTTGGTTGAACAGGTTCGTATTGTTCCGCACAAAGGAAAATTCAAGATCTACATCATCGATGAGGTACACATGCTTTCGAATGCTGCCTTCAATGCCTTTTTGAAAACACTGGAGGAGCCGCCATCGTATGCTATTTTTATTTTGGCTACTACCGAGAAGCATAAGATAATACCTACTATTTTATCGCGTTGCCAGATTTATGATTTCAATCGCATTCAGATTGAAGACATTGCCAATCATTTGCAGTTCGTAGCAAGCAAAGAGCATGTTAACGCCGAGCCTGAAGCACTTCATGTGATTGCTCAAAAAGCCGATGGTGCCTTGCGTGATGCCTTGTCCATCTTTGATCAAGTGGTAAGCTATTCAGGCAACACGCTTACCTATCAGCATGCCATCGACAACCTGAATGTCCTTGATTACGAATACTATTTTCGCATCACCGATCATCTTATCAGCGGAACCTTAGCCCCCGCTTTATTGCTTCTTAACGACGTCATTAACAATGGCTTCGATGGACATAATTTCATCGCTGGAATGAGTGGTCATTTTCGCAACTTGATGGTGTGTCGCAACGAAGCCACCTTGCAGCTTTTAGAAACGAGTCCGGCTGCACGCGAGAAATACAGGAGTCAATCAGCGGCTTGTAGTACTGGGCTTTTATTAGCTTGGCTCGATATGTCTAACCAAGCTGATCTTCAATACAAAGCGGCTAAACATCCGCGCCTACTGGTTGAGTTGGCCCTGATGAAAATGTGCAACTTAGCAAAGCCTTTTGCGTCTGTGGCTAGCACGGACGAAAAAAAAAAGCCTGAGCAACAACCCGTAACGGAGATTTCAACACCGAAAGTAATTCCTCCAGCCCAAGTAGAGACTGCTGCTATACCTGTTGCAAAACTAGGTACTCCGCCTGAACCCCAGATCGTTGCTGAACCCAAAGTAGAAATGCCTGCCGCTGCAATTTTGCCAACGCCAGTTTCTCCTGATTCAGTCATTCTAAATTCGCAACCTCAGACGGAGCAAGAGCGCGATATGCCAATTCAAGAAAAGGCTGCTGATCCAACGCCAACGCCAGCTGCAGCGCCAAGTGTTACGCCCATAGGAAATATGCAGCGTACGCTTTCAATAAGCGCTTTGCGCAAGCAAACAAAATCGCCCGTTGAAGAACAGGTGCAGCAAGAGCAGCGTAATTTTGGTTCCGATCCATTCACCTTAGAGATGCTTCATGCAGCGTGGTTGGATTACGCAATGATTGCTTTAGAGCAAGGAAAAAAAAGTGTGCATGCCGCATTAACTTCGTCCAAGCCAATTATCAATAACCAAGTAGATGTTGAATATACAGTTGGAAATTCAGCTAGCTTTTCAACAATTCATACTGACCTGTGCGAGCATCTTCGCAAGACCTTGAATAACTATGCGATACGTTTGATTTTAACGGTAAGCGTGGAGCAGGATGAAAATCCGGTGCCATACACCATCTCCGAAAAATTCAAAAAGATGGCCGAAAAGAATCCTGCTATGAACCACTTTAAAAGCAAGTTCAATCTAGAGCTTGACTTTTAATTCCTCTTTATTTACCAAGAACAAAACCATTAAAATAAAACCAAACATGATCAAAGTCGTTCGTCTACTAGTCCTTTTGTTTTTTGCAGTATCCTTAACGGATTTGCATGCAGCTGATAAAAAAGTTTACACCTATCAGCATGTTGATGGTGATCCACTGAATGCGCGTATCTATCGCTTGGATAATGGACTCACCGTCTATCTTTCTGTTTATAAAGATGCACCGCGCATTCAAACGGCAATTGCTGTTCGCGCGGGTAGCAAGAACGACCCGTCGGATGCTACAGGTTTGGCTCACTATCTTGAGCACATGTTGTTTAAAGGAACCGATCGCTATGGCTCGCTCGACTATGCGAAAGAGAAGCCTGAGCTCGATAAAATCGAGGTGTTGTATGAATCCTATCGTGCAACCAAGGAGGCAGCAAAACGCAAAGCCATCTATCATCAGATAGACAGTGTTTCTGGTGTAGCTGCTAAATATGCGATCGCCAATGAATACGACAAGATGCTTTCTTCCATCGGCGCAAAAGGCACCAATGCCTTCACTTCCTTTGAGCAAACTGTATATGTGAATGATGTTCCATCTAATCAGTTGGAGAAATGGCTTACTATTGAGGCGGAACGATTTCGCCAACCGGTGCTGCGTATTTTTCATACCGAACTTGAAGCCGTTTATGAGGAGAAGAATCGCGGCTTGGACAACGACGACTGGCAGCTTTGGGAGACGCTCTATGCTGGCCTTTTTCAAAAGAACACCTATGGAACTCAAACTACCATCGGAACGATTGATCACTTAAAAAATCCGTCTATCACCAAGATCAAAAAGTTTTATGATGTTAATTATGTGCCGAACAACATGGCCATCTGTTTGTCAGGAGATATGGATCCGGATAGCACGATCGCATGGATTGACGCACGCTTCGGTGGATTGAAGAGCAAAGCGTTGACGCCATTTATCCCGGCAGTAGAGGCGCCTATCATGAAGCCTGTGGTGCGCGACATCTATGGTCCTGCAGCAGAGCAAGTGATGATTGGTTTTCGTTTTCCTGGTGCCGGTACCGCAGATGCTGAATTGCTTGAGCTCACCGACATGATCCTTTGTAACGGAAAAGCAGGTCTGTTGGATCTCAATTTAAATCAAAAACAAAAAGTATTAAGCAGCGGAACATCTGTTGACATGCTAAAGGATTACACCGTGCATTCTTTTTTTGGATCGCCTCGCGAAGGCCAGAAGCTTGAGGATGTAAAAAAGCTGATGCTTGCGCAAATTGACTCGGTTAAAAAAGGTGCTTTCCCCGATTGGCTCATGCAAGCCGCTATCAACGATTTGAAGCTGCGTCAAATCCATAATTACGAAAGCAATTATGGTCGGATGAATGCGATGCTAGAGTCTTTTATTCTTGGAATAAACTGGTCCGACCGTACGCAAAAAATCAATCGTTTATCGAAAATTACAAAACAACAAATTGTTGATTTTGCGAATAAAAACTACAACGATAATTATGTTGTTGTTTATAAACACACAGGTGAAAACAAGAATGCACAGAAAGTAGAGAAGCCAGCTATAACTCCGGTTGAAGTTAATCGCGAGTCGCGTTCGCCTTTTGTACAGGCCATCTTAAATACGCCTGCTGCTGAATCAAAACCCGTTTTCTTAAACTACGACAAGGATATCGTAAAACGCAAATTAGACAACGGCATCCCGCTCAACTATCTTCGCAATACAGAGAACAACACCTTCTCCTTATATTATATTGTAGAGATGGGTGGCAATAGCGATCGCAAGCTTGGTGTTGCTCTTGACTATCTAAAATACCTTGGCACCAAAGACCTCAGTCCGGAAGCCCTGCAACAAGAATTTTATCGTTTGGGTTGCTCTTTTGATGTGAACAGTTCCAATGATCAAATCTATGTTAGTCTGACTGGTTTGTCGGATAACTTTGAGCCATCGGTAAAACTCTTCGAGAAATTATTGAAAGATCCTAAAGCAGATAAGCCGGCTTTGGATAACTTGGTAACAGACCTTCTTAAAAGCCGCACAGATTCTAAGTTAAACAAGGATCAGATTCTATGGAGCGGCCTCTATAATTATGGACATTACGGTGCGAAATCTCCCTTCACAAATATCCTTTCTGAAACTGAATTGAAGGCCTTAGATCCAAAAGAACTGACCGCGATTATCAGTGGACTCACCTCGTATGAGCATCACATTCTATATTATGGACCTACAGAGGTAGAACCTTTGATGGCATCACTGCTTGCAAATCATCCAGTGCCGGCAATACGTAAGCCGTTAATTCCTGAGCAGGTTTTTTCTGAACGCGAAACCTCTGACTCCATCGTTTATATTGTCAACTACGACATGAAGCAAGCCGAGATTATCATGCTATCCAAAGGCGGAATCTATTCGCCAAATTTGTATTCAGATATTCGACTTTACAACGAGTATTTTGGTGGAGGTATGTCTTCGATTGTTTTTCAAGACATACGCGAATCAAAGGCCTTGGCGTATTCCGTGTTTTCTAATTATCAAACGCCTAGTCGTCCTGATGCCGCATTCTATAACATGGCATACATCGGAACACAAGCCGATAAACTTCCAGAGGCAATGACTGCTATGTATGCGCTGCTTAATAAAATGCCTGAGTCACAAGTCGCTTTTGCTTCTGCTAAAGAGGCTATAAAAAACAAAATTGAAACAGAGCGAATCACGCGTGCATCGATTCTTTTCAATTACGAGCGCGCTGTGAAATTTGGTCTTAATCACGATGCTCGTAAAGATTTGTATGAGCAATTACCTGCAATGAACTACGATGCAGTTAGTGCTTTTCAAAGCAAGTATATAAAAGGCAGTCCCTATATTTTACTTGTTCTTGGCGACAAAAACCTGCTTGATCTAAACACGCTTCAAAAATATGGAAAGATAAAATATCTATCCCTCGAAGATATCTTCGGGTATTAATTTCAACGATTAAAAATTTATCCAAGAGCCCTTAATTAATTATTAAACCTCAAATCTGTTATGAAGAAAATCAAAGTTCTTAACCCGGTTGTCGAACTCGATGGCGACGAGATGACGCGTGTCATCTGGAAATTTATCAAAGAAAAATTAATCGTTCCTTATCTTGATATGGAGATTCATTACTATGATCTTGGTATGGAGCATCGCGATGCAACCAATGATCAAGTTACTATTGATGCAGCTGAAGCAATAAAGAAATACAACGTTGGCATCAAATGCGCAACCATCACACCGGATGAGGAACGCGTGAAAGAATTCTCCTTAAAGCAAATGTGGAAGTCGCCTAATGGTACTATTCGTAACATACTCGATGGAACTGTTTTTCGCGAGCCAATCGTTATGAAAAACATCCCTCGTCTCGTTCCTAATTGGACTGCTCCTATATGTATTGGTCGTCATGCTTTCGGCGATCAATATCGCGCTACTGACTTTGTTACCAAAGGCAAAGGCAAGCTTACTATCACCTTCACACCTGAAGATGGAAGTGCTGTGCAGTCGTTTGATGTATATAACTTTAAAAGCGATGGTGTTGCATTAGCAATGTATAACACCGATGAATCCATTTATGGTTTCGCACGCGCTTGCTTCAATCAGGCTTTGATGAAGAAGTGGCCTTTGTATCTTTCTACGAAGAACACCATTCTGAAAAAATACGATGGACGCTTCAAAGATATTTTTGAGGAGACCTATCAAAAAGAATTTAAAGACAAGTACAAAGCAGCAGGTATCACCTACGAACATCGTTTGATTGATGACATGGTTGCTTCAGCGCTGAAATGGAATGGCAATTTTGTGTGGGCTTGTAAGAACTACGATGGCGATGTGCAGAGTGATACAGTTGCACAAGGCTTCGGTTCACTTGGCTTGATGACGTCTACACTCGTTACTCCTGATGGCAAGACCATGGAGGCTGAAGCAGCGCATGGTACTGTTACGCGTCACTTTCGCGAACATCAAAAAGGCAAGCCAACATCAACGAATCCAATAGCTTCAATCTTTGCTTGGACAAGAGGTCTTGAGTTCAGAGGCCAGCTCGATAACAATCAAGAGTTGATTAATTTTTGTCATGCTCTTGAGCATGTTTGTATCGAGACTGTTGAGTCTGGTAAGATGACGAAAGATCTTGCTGTGTGTATCTATGGCAATGAAACAAAACCCGAGCACTACTTAAACACAGAAGATTTTTTAAATGCATTAGATGCTAATCTGCAAAAGAAATTAGCGATGTAATTTTTATTTTTCAATGCATTAAAAAGCCGACGAATATTCTTCGTCGGTTTTTTTTTGCGTGTGTATGACGAGATGATTTATTATCAACACCCTTTAAAGTCAATGTTTATAGGTGTTTCAAAGGTTTTGTTTTAATTGGATTAATATAACACATAGATTTTATAATTTTTTTTAAAGCAAAACATCGCATGTCTTTTGTGTTTTTTTTTGACGCATATAATTTTTTATTTTCGTTTATAAACAATTGATATCTGCGCGCAATATTTTTATGTGTCTCTGAAAGTGCTGTTATCATTGATGTTCATCATCACTTAAAAATATTATAACAGGAAGTTGTATTAACATTTCTCTGTTCATAAATACAAATCTATAAAAGTATCATGTGAATTAAATGTGAGTTACTTTGTAATACAATTTCATTATAAACAATTAAAAACTATTTACCATGGCAACAAAAAAGAAAGCTGCTCCAAAAAAGAAAGCTGCTGCCCCAAAAAAGAAAGCTGCTGCTCCTGCTAAGAAGAAAGCTGCTCCTGCAAAGAAGAAAGCTGCTCCTGCAAAGAAGAAAGCTGCTCCTGCTAAGAAGAAAGCTGCTGCGAAGAAGTAATTTTACTTTTAGCTCAGTGCGAATCACGGACGTGATGTCCGCGAGAGAACAAAAAATCCCTTCGAGTAATCGAGGGGATTTTTCTTTTACACCAAATTCTTTTTCTGTTCTTTAGAACGAATGCCTATGCACGAAGCTATTATGCTCGCAATAAAAGATAGGTAAACACAAAGGGCGCAGAGATGAACACCGCATCGAAGCGATCAAGAATTCCGCCGTGTCCTGGTAATAATGTGCCAGAGTCTTTTACATTTATACTGCGTTTAAACATCGACTCAGCAAGATCACCAAGGTTACCAGTGATCACGATGATGATGGATACAACCATCCAATCCATACGACTCAACTCAAGAAAATAGTTGGATAAAACGTATGCAAGCGTCACACTTAATAGTCCACCGCCAATGGTACCTTCCCACGTCTTCTTAGGTGATATACGTTCGAATAATTTTGTTTTTCCCAATGTCATCCCGAAGACATAAGCGCCAGAGTCACTAGCCCAAAGCAACAAGAAATAGCCGAGCATCAAATGCGGATGATAGATGCCTGACTGAAACGATAGTGCACATAGTAAAGCGAAAGGAACAGCAATGTAAAACATCCCTAGCCATGTATACGCAATATTCTCAAAGGGCTTGCTTGATCGTGTGTACAACTCAATGATGAACACCATGAATGCAAGTGGAATGCAAAGTAACAACATGCTATGTTCGATATAACCCATTGTATGCAATGCGATAAGCAAGTAGCTGATCGTTGCAATTACAGTTCCGAATTTCTTTTGCGGTTGAACACCTGCTTTTTCTGCTAAGGTGTAAAACTCCCATACACCAAGCATGGTGATGAGTGCGAAGAGTAGGGTGGATGTCCATGCGCTATAGAGCATGGATGAGAGCAATACAGCGACGAACACTGTGCCTGTTATGGTGCGTTGTGTGAAGTTGTTCAAGGGATTAATTCTTGGATTAGATGTCTAGCTTTAACAACGTCTTGAATATTTACAAAGAGTTCGATCTCACCTAAAATAGTGTATGCCGAATTCTGTTTATTTATTTCAACGGTCTCAATGTTTTCTTCTTCAAGCACGGCCTTAGCAAGCTGAATCAAATAAGTTTGATTGGTACTAAAGATGCTGACCCAATTTTTTTCCATTGTGCTTTAGAGGGGCAATTCATCGATTAGAAAAACATATATTTCTTTCGCACCGTGTGCTCCTTGCACCAAGGTTTTTTCTATATCAGCTGTGCGGCTTGGCCCTGTGATAGCTGTTATCATGGATGGTAATTGATCCTGATAGCGAACCTTCATAAGTTGCAGTGCATCTTTTAAATCAGCCACCACTTGCGAGCTGCGTGCAACTACTATGTGATGGTCGGGAAAAACGGAAGCACGCCTTCCTGAGCTTTGGCGTGAAGAGACGATTACACTACCCGTTCGTGCAACCAATGCTTCGCAGTCCGTTATTGTTGTATCCGAATTAACGAGCTCATCCTTCATCGTGAGATGTGGGATTTGCATGTTTGTTAGATGCAAACAAAGTGCCTCGTTGTTGCAGAAGATCTTTCCAATATCTACCGAATTCAGCAACAGTTTTAAGTTGCTGCAGAATTCCGTTTCGTCGGCACAATAGATGAATTTACCATTCACCTTAATTAACTCTAGGGCAAATTGAAGTTCCAAAGGAGCGTCGCTTACTGCGTATAGAGCGCTGTCGAAGTCGAGCTTAGGAAAGCGATTCTCCGTCTTCTGCATCAACGCTTGACGGACGCGTTTCAGCACTTTCTCTTTGGTCTTGCTATCTTCCATGAGGTTGCCCCGATGATGGATAAAGGATAATGCCTCGCTTAGTTTATCACGCCAGCAGGTGCGGCTTGATCATCCGCACTACTTGCTTCCGGTAAGGTGGCAACAGGCGGTTTTGGTGCTATCGATTGCATCTCATCATCGTGTGAGGCGAAAGGCCTTTTGCCAAAGATGCCTTCAAGATCTTCTTTGAAAATAACTTCTTTCTCTAAGAGAACTTTGGCAAGCATTTCCAATTTGCTTTTGTTTTCCACCAGCAAATTCTTTGTTCGCGCATACGATTTTTCAATCAGCTTGCTTACTTCTTGATCGATGATCTGAGCGGTCTGTTCGCTGTATGGTTTTTGGAAGGTATAATCTTGCTGTCCCGATGAATCGTAGAAGCTTAAGTTTCCGATGCGGTCATTTAAACCGTAAATGGTTACCATAGCGTAAGCCTGTTTAGTAATCTTTTCCAAGTCGCTTAAAGCACCTGTTGAGATCTTACCATAAACCACTTCTTCAGCTGCACGGCCACCAAGTGCTGCGCATATCTCGTCTTCAAGTTGTTCTGTGGTTGTGATCTGGCGCTCTTCAGGAAGGTACCATGCAGCACCTAACGATTGTCCGCGTGGAACGATAGATACCTTAACTAAGGGATGCGCATGTTCAAGCAGCCAGCTGATGGTTGCATGGCCCGATTCGTGATAAGCGATAACCTCTTTTTCGTGCTTGGTTACAATCTTGTTTTTCTTTTCTAGACCTCCAATGATACGATCCACAGCATCCAAGAAATCTTGTTTGCCTATGATGTTTTTGTTTTTTCGCGCAGCGATGAGAGCCGCCTCGTTACATACATTGGCGATATCTGCACCGGAGAATCCAGGTGTTTGACGCGAAAGAAAATCAATCTCTACCGTGTTGTCTATTTTCAATGGCTTAAGATGCACCGCAAAAATTTCTTTACGGCCGTTTAAGTCAGGCAGCTCCACATAGATCTGACGATCAAAGCGACCTGGTCGCAACAGTGCACGATCCAAAACATCCGCTCTGTTCGTAGCGCCAATAATGATAACACCGCTATTTGAACCGAAGCCGTCCATTTCTGTGAGCAGTTGGTTCAGCGTACTTTCGCGCTCGTCATTCGAGCTAAACGAAGGGGATTTGCCACGCGCACGACCAATCGCATCAATCTCGTCGATAAAGATGATAGACGGTGATTTCTCTTTGGCTTGACGGAAAAGATCACGCACGCGCGATGCGCCAACGCCAACAAACATCTCTACGAAGTCGGAACCGGAAAGCGAGAAGAAAGGAACTTGCGCTTCGCCTGCAACGGCTTTTGCAAGTAATGTTTTACCTGTACCAGGAGGGCCAACCAACAAGGCGCCACGTGGAATTTTACCACCAAGCGTGGTGTATTTTTTGGGATTTTTAAGGAAGTCAACAATCTCCATCACCTCAACTTTCGCCTCTTCTAAGCCAGCAACATCATTGAAGGTGGTTTTAACAACTAAATCTTTGTCGAATAGTGTTGCTTTTGATTTGCCGATATTAAATATCTGGCTGCCGCCGCCGCCGCCGCCCATGCGCCGCATAACAAACACCCAAAAGAAAACCATCAGTAAAACGAAGGGAAGCCAGCTCATGAGCTCTTTCCAAATACTATCGTCTTTTGCATAGGTAAGGTTGACATGATCTTCCGGTGGCAAAGTTGATTGGGCTTCGGCAAGCTGTTTCTCGAAGGATTCGACCGAGCCTATATTGAAGTAGAAATGAGGGCCCGTATTCTCCATGTTGCCAAAAGGCTTGGTGCGAACACTCTTATATAACGTGTCGTTCTTCATCAAGCGGTCGTGCTTGATATAAACCTCAGCACGCTCTTTGTTAATGACCACGATCTTTTCTACGTCGCCCTTCATCAACATCTGCGACTCGAACTTATTCCAATTCACCTCAGCTGCACCGCCTCCCCAAGAGAGGAATTGCACGGCGAAAAAAACAATCGCGATGATGGCGTATATCCAATAAAAGCTAAAATTGAATTTCGGTATTCCTGGTTTGCGAAAGCCATCGAGTGGCTTGCGGTCTTTGTTATTCTCCTTGCTGTTCTTGTTTTCTTCCGCCATGGGGCTTTTTTTAGGATTTGTTCCGCTGCTGCTCAATCATTGTGCCATTTTGAGAATAGATCAAAATGTCATGCTATTCTAGAAACTTTCGGCCACTTTCGTCACCTCGGCATCTGCCCAAAGTTTTTCTAGACCATAAAACTCGCGCTGTTCGGTTCTGAAAATGTGAACCACCACATTGCTATAATCCATGAGCAACCACTCCGCGTTCTCATACCCTTCGCTGTGCCATGGTTTTTCTCCATTGGCTTTGCGCACGGTTTCCTCCACCGAATCAGCAATGGCCGTCACTTGGTTAGGTGAGTCGGCATGGCAGATGATGAAGAAATCAGAGACGGTGGATTTTAAATTGCGAAGATCAAAAGAGACAATCTCTTTGCCTTTTTTCTCTAAGATGCCTTTTATTACCAAGTCTGCCAATACTTCCGATTCGCCGTTGGCGACTTTTTTTATCGCCGGCTTTTTTGCTGAAACAGCGATCTCGGCAGCTTTGCTTTCAACTTTTTTTAGGGGCTTTTTTGCGGCCGTTTTTTTCGGTGAAGCTGCCACTGCCTTTGTTTTGCTTGCTACTTTCTTTATAGGACTTTTAGCAGCCGTCTTTTTCGGTGCTGCCGCTTTCGTTTTCTTAGGAGCTGCTTTTACGGTTTTTTTTACCGCTTTTTTTGCTGGTGCAGGTGCGCTCTTTGCTTTGACAGTTTTGGCCATTCTTTGTTTTTTTTGTACAAAATTAAACAAATATTCGGTGATATGGGGCTTTTGTTGCAGTGCTAATGCGTGTGGCTTAAAACAACGTATTTTGCGACATCCCTCGCTTTAGTACCTTTGTCTTTATGCACGCTTCAACTTTGTTCATCGGTCAAAGTCTGATCGAATTAGATCAGGTTGATTCAACCAATGTTTACGCCCGCCAAATGTTGGACACATCGACTGTTCGGCCAATAGAGGGAACGGTTGTTTTTACTCACTATCAATTTTCGGGTAAAGGTCAAAGGGGTACTACTTGGTCTAGCCAAGCTGGCAAGAACATCATGATGAGCTTGATTTTGTATCCAGAAACGCTTGCTGCACGCGAACAATTTTATCTGAGCATGGCAATGGCGCTTGGTGTTTTAGATTTAATGAAGTGTATTGTTGCCGAGCAGTCGGATCTTGATGCCACGAAGTTGCATGTGAAGTGGCCCAACGATTTGTATCACGAGAACCACAAACTAGGCGGAATTCTTATTGAGAATTCCTTGCGAAAGGAATCCATTCAAACATCAATCGTTGGAATCGGTATTAACCTTAACCAAGTCGATTTCGCATCCGAGCTAAGTCAAGCTACCTCGGTTCGCCGCATCACTGGACACGATGTTGATTTAAAGAACACCATCCAGCAGGCATTTCATTTTTTGGAAGCCCGCTATCTGCAGGTCAAGGCGCGTAAGTTTGACAAAATTAAAACAGACTACTTGGCTGCGCTTTATCGGTTCAATGAAGCGCACGATTTTTACACCATCGACGGTGTTGTTCATGGAAAGATAACGGGAGTGGATACCGATGGAAAACTCGAAGTACTAGTGGCAGAAAAACACCGCTATTACGATCTCAAAGAAATTCGATTTCTTATTTAGTTTAGATGCTGCTGCCCAGTTTTTCGGCTAAAAGGTTGAGGAAATTGGTCAAGGGTTTTTCGGCCATCATCTTTAAGAATGGATTGAGCTCGGCATCCAAAACAAACTGAAGCGTTGACCCAGCTCCTTGCTCACCAATCAAGGCCGTCATAGTGAAAGCGAAGGGCACCTTGCCTTTGCTAACCATTACGATTTCACTGTTGGGTTTTTTTGATTGATACGCCAAACCCAAGCTAGCCATGCCTTTGATGGTGAAAGAGCAGCCCTCTTCATCAAGTACGAAGTCAATGACCTGGGGTGGAAGTAGTTTTTGAAAATTAGAGAACTCCGATAAAAATTCAAAAACCGCAGCAGTCGATTTATCAGAGGTGGCTGTTTGTCCGCTTAAGCGCGTCATGTAAATTGGTTTATCGAGCTTCTAAAAGAAATCGTGCTATTGGCGCTCTTTGCTCCAGTCTTCAGGGTTATCTCTCCATGCTTTCAGCGACTTGAGGTCCTTATCCACCACATAATTATGCTGAATGGCTTGCTGGATAACCGTATCGTAATTAGACAAGGTAACTAAGCGGCATTTGTGTTTTTTGAAATTGTCGGTAGCCATTTTGAATCCGTAGGAGAAAATCGACACCATGCCTTTTACCTCACAACCGGCTTCGCGAAGGGCGTCCACAGCTTTTAAACTGCTAGATCCAGTAGAAACAAGATCTTCTATGACAATAACCGACTGGCCCGGCTTTACTTCACCTTCAACCAAGTTGCCAAGGCCATGTCCTTTTGGTGCTGAGCGCACATACACGAAAGGAAGTCCAAGTGCTTCGGCTACCAAGGCACCTTGTGCGATGGCTCCTGTTGCAACACCTGCAATCACATCGGGCTTACCGAAGCTCTCTTCTACCGCTTTTGCCAACTGTTGGCGAATATAGGTTCGTATCTTTGGGTGTGAAAGACTTACCCTGTTATCACAATATATTGGGGACTTTAGTCCTGAGGCCCATGTAAAGGGCTCGGCAACACTGATTTTAATGGCCTTGATTTGCATTAAAAAATCAGCGATCTTTATAGCAGTTTCGTCACGCATCATGGTGCAAATATAGCGATTTATCCAAGACGATTTGTAAGACTTATGTACGAAGTTTCAATTCAAGGCAAATGCCTTCTTTTTATTTCTGATCTAATGCAGGTTGATCTTGCTAAACCGGTGAACCTGGTGCAAATTCGTTCCAAAGATGATTTGTTGCAGTTCCTTGATTCATTAGCGCATACCAAGGGTTTAACGCAGGATCGTTTTTATTTAGTGTGTGAAGATGAGCGTCAGTCCTGGTTAGATTTTGTGGCTCTGTATCATTGGATTGAAGCTGCTGGCGGCTTGGTGTCCAACGTGCAGCACCAATTTCTTTTAATCCATCGGCTTGGCTTTTGGGACTTGCCTAAAGGAAAGATAGAAGCGGGTGAGCAGCCTCGTGAAGCCGCAATACGAGAGGTAACCGAGGAATGCGGAATTCATGATTTGAAAATAGTAGGCGAGCTCCCATCAACCTACCATACCTATACACAGCATGGTAAACATATGCTCAAGATGACGCATTGGTATCGCATGGAATATGCCGGAAAAGAAAAACTTGTGCCGCAGACCGAGGAGGGTATAAGCGATATTCGTTGGATGGATTTTGCATCCGCTACAAAGGCCTTGGAGAATTCGTATCCAGCTATTCGAAAAGTTTTCGAGGCTGTTTAAAGCGTGATTCCTTTTGGAAGGAATTTACTCACATCGCCTTTGTTCTTATGGATGTCACGAACGATGGATGATGCGATGTGTGAATACATCGGCCTACTCATCATAAAAATGGTATCGATGTCTTCTGCCAACGCTTTGTTCATTTGAGCGATGCCGCGTTCGAATTCGAAATCGGCTGAGGTGCGCAGTCCACGGAGAATGTACTGAGCACCAACGTGTTTACAGAAATTGATCGTGAGTCCGTTATAGATTAGTACACGTATGCGTTTTTCATCCGCGAATACGTTCTCGATCATGCTTTTCCGCTCTTCAGCAGCATGTAAATAGGATTTGTCGGAGTTGCTTCCGATTCCGATTATCAGCTCGTCGAAAAGCTCAAGGGCGCGCCTAGCGATATCTTCGTGGCCAATGGTTAAAGGGTCGAAGGACCCAGGAAAAACGGCTATCCTACTCATGGTGCAACGGTTATTGGACTTGGTTCAAAGATACTAAATCGCACTTCTCCGTAAACCCTTTGCTCGGTGAACAACGGGTGAGCTTCGAAGGAATTGCTTCTGCCGTGTTCTAAAATTAATTTGCCGCCGGGCTTTATAAGGTTTTTGTTAAAAACAAGGTCGGGGATGAGCTTGGTTTTTGGGAATGCATAGGGAGGATCGGCAAAAACAATATCGAAAGGTATGGTGCAGCGTTCAATGAAAGCCAAGGCGTCGCTCTTCACCGTTCGCGCATTATCTAGTTTATAGGAGAGAAAGACTTCTTTTAAAAATTTGGAGCAGCGGATATCGTTGTCAACAGCGATCAAATCGTTTACTCCTCGGGATAGAAACTCCATACTCACGCCACCCGCTCCGCTGAATAAATCGAGCACGCTCAAGGATTCAAAATCAACCCTGTTTTGCAAGACATTGAAAAGGCCATTCTTGGCAAAGTCGGTGGTTGGCCGCACTGGGAAGTTCTTTGGGAAGAGAATTTGTCTTCCACCGAATTGACCGGATATTATACGCAAAGTGGCTGGCTTAACAGGTTGTAATAAAAATGTTTTGGCAGCTCGTCGAAACCATAACTGTATTTAAAACTATCGCTGCGTTCACCGAAGCGTAAATTCCGGAAGTATTTGAAAAGCAATCCGTAGATGGCTGATTTTTTCTCCAACTCCCCAATCAACACAACCTCTATTTGCTCCGGATTGAGCTTCACCTCTTCGCAAACAAACATGAGGAAATACATCAAGTCTTCAGGCGATTGGTGTTTGAAGGCATTGTAATAATTGAGTCGGTTGTTTTCTGTCACCACAATTTCGAAACCTTCTTGTTGTATATGCAGAATCAAGGTTTTTTCTACAGTGTGTTTGAATTGCGCAAGCACTGCGGTAAGCAAAGCCGTTGAGCAGTGATGTAAAGTGAAGCCAGGAAAATAGCGTTGCATCAATTCATACGTTGCCTGTGGCATTGCATAAATATTCCAGGCGTCAATTGCTTTTATTGGGTCGGATTGAATGCGGGTTAATGCTTCCAATGTATGATTAAATGCCAAGTATTTATATCGCGTCGACTCCTCATAGACGGCAGCAGGAACAAGAGTTACAGGTACATTGGCAATAGCCACATGCACATGCTCGTATTTTAATTTTAACAAGGCGCTGGTGCTAATGATGTCTTGCAGCTCTTTTGTATAAAGCCCCGCTGCTGCCTGCTGACTAAGGTCGTAGCTCTCGAGGGCTATGAATTTGTTGCGCTTGCTATCTTGTATCGCGAAAGCGAATCCGTGCCCAGATAGGCGAAGCGATAAAGAGTAATGAGCACTCTCTTCATGCTTCAGTGATTCGTCGTGTATTTTAAAAATCGGTTCGATGGCGTGCTAATTGTGTTTCGCTTTACAAAACTACGATAAATTGACTGATTAAAAAGTAGAATTGCCTAGTAAAGCCGACATGCCTCCACCTTACCTTGACGCAACTCATAAGGGACTTGCCGCTGATTCCAAAGATACAAGACATAGCGCACAGCGCGCGGATCGATCTGTGTGGCGCGTAAGCTGTTCAACAAGTGACCGTCTCCTTTTTTCCATTGGGTTTTTAGCCAATCTAATGCGATGTATTCGTATCCCGCATCTTTGCCGTCGGCATCAAACAAGCTCAATACCACCCATGCTTCGAAGGGTGCGGATGCACTTTCAACAGTAAGGTCGAAGCGCCATTCCATGTTTCTGCCGCAGGTACTGTCTAGCGCGCCCTCCATCAAGGTCGTGTATTCGCTCTTGCAAACGCCTTTCGTTGCTATGTTTATACTTGTGGCTAGTGTAGAGATGAGCAATGGCTTTTTGCGTTTCAACAACAAAAAGTCGGAGGCAGGCTCGTAGTCCAATGAATCGTAGCACAGCTGCCAATTCGGAAATAAAGAGCCACGGGTAATCTGATACTCATCCGTGGTGTCTGGATAGTTGCTGTAGTGAATTGCGCTGCCCGTGCCGCCGTTTCTGTAATTCAAGTAGTACCAACACAATTGTCTTTGTCTATAACCACCAATAGATGGAGGGTAATCGCACTCTTTTTGAAACGCGTGAACCGTCTTGTAGAATCGGGCAGGAATGGTGTCTTCGTGGTAATACGAGGAATGGTCTAAGTTGAGTTTTTTAATGAGGTGAGTAGGAAGCAAAAGCAAAGGAACAAGAAAAAGCAGCACGTCTTGTCCGCGGGTGTTTTGTAGGTGATCACTAGCAAGGAAGCACGAGGCGCCGATGAGTAAGGGAAAGAAATACAAACCCGTTCTATCTTCTGGATAGTTGGCATGAAAGAGTTTGGCGGAAAGGATAACAGCTACTAGATTGCCAAGCAATAGCAAATAGAAAAGATAGCTTTCTTGAAAGAGCGATGACCAATGCCTCTTGTCTTTTTTTATCTTAAAAAAAACAAGCACGGTGCTTAGGCCAAATAAAAGAAGTGCAAATAAGGGAAAAAGCAAGCTGTCTGATTCAGTGATTACTGCAGCAAGTGATTTTATCGTCAATTGATAAAAGCCACTGGTGTTGCCGTAATACAGCAAGCCAAGTTTTTTCATGTGCAAAAGCAGCACCGTAAAAACGGCTGCGGGTAGAAAGCCCATAACAAGGATGATGGTTGCACTTAGCCACCTGCTGCCTTGTCGACTAAAGAGATGCACTGCCATTCCAGCAGAAACAAGCAAAAGCGTATTGATCAGTGTAAGGTTGGCGCATACGGCTAGAAGGAGCCAAAGCAAGGTGAGTACCCGATCTTTTTGCCGATTGTCTTTTAGCAGCCTGATAAGATGCCAAAGACCGCCTGCTAAAAAGGCCATTGACATACCATAGCCGCGCGATAACGCAAAGAATTCAAGGAAATAGGTGGAGCCAACAAAGGAAAGGAGAAAGATCCAACGAATAGCAAGATGTTTAAGTTGGCTAGCTATTCGGAACCAAAAATAAAAGAATAGCGGTGCGCAGAGTAAATTACCAAGTCGCAGCACAAAGGCCGATGAGCCAAAGAGGGAATAAAAAGCCCAGCTCAGGGCCGAGTTAAGAATGTGGTTGTTGGCATCTGGATGCGCACCAGGAGGCATGAATCGGCCTGTGTGCACATAGCGGTGAAAAGTTGAAATTTCATCGTGCGCCAAAGGCACATGGTAGGCACGCAGGGCAAGGTAGATCCAAAGAACAAGACACAACAGAAAATAAACATAATGCGCGCTGTGTTTTTTGCTCATCGATGGAAGGCCTCGAAGCATTGTGCGAAGAAACGTATGATCAACGATTTTCTAATGCTGCCTTTACAAAGCGGGCGAAGAGTGGATGCGGATTTTCCACCGTGCTTCTGTATTCAGGATGAAACTGAACACCTATGAACCATGGATGGTCGCGCAATTCTACTATCTCAACCAAGTTGCCTTCGGGATTGATGCCAGTGGCTAGCATACCCGCCGTTTCGAATTCTTTTAGGAATTTGTTGTTGAATTCGTAACGATGACGATGGCGTTCATGGATCTTGATTTTACCATATACTTGATACGCCTTGGACGGTTTTGTGAGTTGGCAGAGGTTGTCACCCAAGCGCATCGTGCCGCCTTTTGCGGTTATCGCTTTCTGGCTCTCCATGATGTCAATCACTGGATTTTTGGTGCTTGGGTTCATTTCAGTGGAGTGTGCGTCGGCGCGGCCCAATACATTACGAGCAAACTCAATCACTGCGCATTGCATGCCAAGACAGATGCCAAGAAAAGGAATCTTGTTTTCGCGGGCGAATTTGATGGCAGCGATCTTGCCTTCTATGCCACGATCGCCAAAGCCAGGTGCAACCAAAATACCTTTGAGTTTGCCGAGCTGCGATTGCGCATTTTCGGCAGTGATGTGCTCCGAGTGAATCCAGCTCACATTCACCTTGCACTCGTTTGAAACGCCAGCATGAATCAAGGCTTCGGCAATGGATTTATAAGCATCTTTAAGCTCAATATATTTGCCGATGATGCCGATGCGGATCTCCGAGGTAGGGTTCTTTAGCTTCGCCAAAAAACTTTTCCAATTATCGAGGTTCGGCTCGTTGCGTTGTGATAGTTTTAATTTTGAAAGCACCACTTCGTCGAGGTGTTCTTTCAACATCAATAGCGGCACATCGTAGATTGATTCGGCGTCGATACTCTCTAAAACCGCGTTGGGCGTGACATTGCAGAACAAGGCAATCTTGCGTCGAATCTCTTTGGTGATGTGTTTCTCGGTACGACAAACGAGTATGTCGGGCTGAACACCAGACTCCAAAAGCGCTTTCACTGAGTGCTGTGTAGGTTTGGTTTTCAATTCGCCTGCGGCTGCCAGATAAGGCACCAAGGTGAGATGGATAACCAAGCCATTATTCGAACCGAGCTCCCATTTCATTTGACGAACGGCCTCTATATAAGGAAGCGACTCGATGTCACCTACTGTACCACCGATTTCGGTGATGATAATCTCGAACTTGCCAGTTTCACCGAGCAACTTGATGCGTCGTTTGATCTCGTCGGTGATGTGCGGAATAACTTGCACTGTTTTACCTAAGTAAGCACCTTCGCGTTCCTTGTTGATCACCGTTTGGTAGATCTTGCCCGTAGTTACATTATTTGCCTGTGATGTTGGTACATTGAGGAAGCGTTCGTAATGCCCAAGGTCGAGGTCGGTCTCGGCGCCATCGTCAGTAACGAAGCACTCTCCATGCTCATACGGATTCAGTGTGCCTGGATCAACATTGATGTAAGGGTCGAGCTTCTGAATGGTTACAGTATAGCCTCTGGCCTGTAAAAGTTTGGCAAGAGAAGCGGCGATGATTCCTTTACCCAAGGAAGATGTAACACCACCCGTTACAAAAATATATTTAGGCATTCCGCAAGAATGTGTTAAATGAAAATGAATAAGGCCGGTGGAGAATCAAAAACCCGGAAGGCAAACGACTATCCGGGATGCAATATTACGAAAATTATTATGCCCGGCCGGTGCGCCTTTTTCTACTTATCAATAAACTATTAACAATTTTATTCATAGGCGATGTTGCAGGCTTTGCAAACCTCGCACTTGCCTTTTGTGAGCCAAAGATCGCGCATACCTAGCAAGGAATCGGTATACTCCAATTGGTTTCCGGCCTTCCCACTGAAGCGCCGAAGTAGGTTGCTGCGTTTGATATCGTCCGATAATAAATAGCGAATTCCTCGTAGAGGAGCTTTTGGAAGATATTCCTTCATGTTGGGATAACGGCTTAGCAAGCGAATGCAGTAGTTCTCCAATTCCTTTCGCACCGCATCTTCGTGATAAATATGCACTTCCGCGCCATAGCCGATGATAATTGCATCGCCACCCCATTCCTGCTCTAAGGCATACCGAATGATTTTACTGCCAATCGCAATATGCAGGTCCAAATCCGGCGGTAAGGTGTCGCAGGTGTTAAAACGCACATCTCCCTGTCTGAAATCCACGACCAACAAAGTGTTTGATGGTGCATCAGTCACCTGTAGACCGAATTTTAGTGTTGCTCGCGTCGCATCAGGGATGATGTATTGCTTGGCCAGGATATGTCTTTTTATAAGTGATAGCAAGTCCTCGTGATCTTCTATTGGCAATGGCTGGATATTCTTCTTATGCGCAATCTCCGCTTTGAAATCCCCATCTACACGGGCTAAGAGACCATCCTCTTGAACATCCTTGTGATATAGAGAAAGCTTTTGATGCTGCATGTCTTGAAAGACATCGCCAGGATAGGCTGCTGCAATGTGAATGTTTGTAGCCTTGGTTTGTTTTTCAAAATAAGCAGCGATTTCGTGCCTCGGAAACTTTATTTTATTGATCCACCGCTGATGGTCATCCAACAATACAAAATCGCTAGCGAAAGGCACGGCGACCTTTGGCGACAGGCTATCTACGAGTGTGCAGAAATTATTCAAGAAGAAACGTTCGCGCAGCAGACCTATCTCTTCGTCGTTCTTGCCAGCATAGTGAACAGTGTTTGGAAAGTAGCTAGCAGAGCCGTAGCTGGAGAATACGTAATCAATTTTCGGCCACCGCTTTTTTATTTTAGCAAGCATGTGTTGTATCATTGCCGGCGAAGCGGAGGGGAGCGCGTCGTTGATATTGACTAGCACTTCCGTCCCATGTTCAATCACCATCACCGTGTCTAAATTATTAGCAAGATAGGTAACGCGAACATGCTTTGATAAGTGAATAGTATGCTCGTTAAGAAGCTCTTTGTTATTTGAAAATCCAAGTCCTGCGAAAAAGGCAGGGGTGCCTGGATACCACGAGTAAGGATAGAACACCTTCGCGTTCTTGTCAATGGTTTTTAAACTCTCGATATGCAGATGATCTTCGTGGCCGTGTGAATACAGCACCACATCAGCCTTGTGTATCAGTTCGGGGGCTATTGGTTTTGGGAAAAGATACCACTGCTCACAATAAGCGCTGCCCATCACCCAAGGATCGGTTGCGATCTTTAGACCATCGGCTTCGATAAGCAAGGTAGCATGACTGATATAGGTAATCTTCACGTTCTTGTCGAATGAGTACTTTCGTATCTGTTTATGGACTCTTTATCGAAGGTATGAAACTTCATCTGACTATTAAACCAGGCGCTTCGAAAAACGCACATGCCTTTGATGCTGCGGGCGAATTGAAAGTGCGCATTGCGGCTCCAGCTGTTGATGGAAAAGCCAATGCAGCACTGGTTTCTTATCTTGCAGTGGTGTTGGATCTGCCCCGTACCAAAATAGTGTTGCTCAAGGGACAGACCACAAGATTTAAGACTCTTGAGATTCTGGCCGATGAGCAACACATCCTGGAGCTCCTTCGAAAAAGTGCTATTTAACCATCAGGCGGATCATTTGTTTTTGGCTGCCTTTGCTCACTTCCACCATGTAAACACCTTTCGCTTGAGCTGAAAGATCGAGCATTGCAGGAAGATTTTTGCTTTCATTCAAAACCACGCGACCTGTGATGTCTGTGACTTTCACATTTGCGTTTTGTACAGTAATTCCTTTCAGTTCGAAGCTGCCGTTAGACGGGTTCGGGTAGGCAGAAAGGCTAGTTAGGTTAGCGTCTTCGATTCCTGCAACACAGGCCTCTAAAGTCAGTGCGGTGCCATTGTCTGGACCAACTGTATACGCTGGATTATATCCTTTAACCAAAATACGATAGCCTGTGCCTGCTGTTGCTGCTGCTGGAATGGTGCAATGAACAACACCACTACCAGTTACCGCGTTGGCTGTACCGATTGTGGTAACAGCACCTGCAAAGCTACCTGTAGCATCGGATAGGATAGCAGTGAAGGTGTTCGATGGGCTGAAGCCGCTCGATACCGTGAAGCTCACATCTACTGCCTCACCGATGCAAAGGGTGTTTTGTGCAAGAGAAACAGTGGTTACGGCCGATGCAGCTGCATCGTTCGGAAAGGCACCGTCGTATTTAATTTGTGCATTGCCTGCACTGGCTTGCAAGTCGGCAAGGTCATCACCGGCAAGCATTGCAAATGCAACCACTACAGAGTCGCCACCAAACAAAGTGAACGGACCAGAAGAAACAACATTCATCATGTCTTCGCCTGCTCCGCCTGTTCCATCGTTGAAACGATCGGTGCTAAGTACTTGGAATTTTTGTGCTGCAGTGAAACCTGCCGACACATCCACACCACCAGCTCCGCCAGCAATGTTATCGATAGCATACGCATGCACGGCATCGTGAGTGAGCAGTTTCGTGCCACCATGCATGTTGGTGTTTGGGTTGTAAACATAACCCACGCGGTTTGTTGCATCAAAGGAGGCGCGGTTTGTAATGTAGGTCGCATCCGTAACATCCCAATCGGCGAACATACCAGCATACAAACCATCCATCATCGTTGTGTTGTTGTTTTTGATTACATAGCGGTAGATTACAAACTTGCGGTAAGGAGCTGCCACCCAAGCAAAAGAGCGATGATTCACGCTAACGTTGAGTTTAGTAGCACCCGCGCCGTTGTCGTTGAAAGATCCCGATAAATCAAAATCAGAGATTGTAGATGGATAATCCTTGCGGATCGCAGCTGTTTTTGTAAAATCCACATCGTTGGTGCCTGCTGTTGCTCCACGGTCATTGTCGCTAACATTAACTGCCGTTCCAATCATGAGTCCTGCTTCATAAACCAACGATGAATCGTGGTAGCTAAAGCCAAGGCCTTGGGTGTTGCTTTGGTCGTTCCAGCAGGTAGAACCTTTGCTAGTATTGGTGGTGAATACATCGTTCACAGTGATGTTGATGAAATCGACATTGACAACTACACTGAAGTACTGAATGTCGGTGTAGCTTCCATCGGTAAACGTGATTTTGAACACGATAACTTCATTGTCAGCGGCAGTCGGATTTATTTTAAAAGAAAAAGGACTCGCGTTGGTGTTGTATGTTCCAAGGGTGCTGATAGCTCCTGCGTTGATAGTTGGATTAACGATAGTTACCGAAGTGGAAGCGGTTGTAATGGTTGCGCTTAGGCTGGTAGTAGCATCCAAGTAGTTTATAAGGTCGCCGAGCACGCGAACAGTATCGCCAATAACAAAACCGTTGTCGTTGTTGTCGGTGTAAGACATGTTAATCATACGCACCGATTTGCTAGCGTTGATAAGCGCATGATACAAGTTAACACGACCTGTGCCCATCAAACCACGGTAGGTGGCTGAGTTTAATGCATCGATGTTGTCGCAGGTAACGCGCAGCTTTTCACCTACTTGCAAAGCGTTGTAGGTGCTTCCGTAAAATGATTTTACGATTGCACCAGCACCAGCCGCAGTTGGCGAAGCCATTGAAGTTCCGCTTAGAGAAGAGTAGGTATTGTTGAAATAGGTAGATCGAATACTACTACCAGGTGCGCAAAGGTCGACGGTGTAACCATAGTTAGAGAACGATGATTTTGTATCGGTGCTGGTGGTTGAACCAACAGAAATTACGTAGTTATAAGCGGCAGGGTAGGAGTCCAAAAGTAAACCGTCATTACCTGCTGCTGCAAATACCAATGCATCTTTGTTGATGGTTGCGTAATTGATTACATCCTGTCCCATGGAGCTAAAAAAGCCACCACCCCATGAGCAATTGATGATTTGACAGCCATGATCCGCAGCATAGGTGATGCCTTCGTAACCAGCTACTAAATAGGCATTGGCGTCTGCATTTTGCGAAGCCTTAACAGGTAAAAATTTGCAGTTGAAACCAGGGCTTGCAACACCAACACCATTGTTTGTTGCCGAAGCAGCGCATCCAGAAACATGCGATCCGTGTGCAGGTCCGCCTGTGGCAGCCACCAACGTGTTGTTATCACTGTCGGCCATGTCCCAACCGGTGTAGTTGTCAATGTATCCGTCAAGATCGTCGTCGATGCCGTTAACAGGGTCAGCATAGTTGTATTTTATTTTGCCCACCAAATCCGGGTGATCGGTATCGGTGCCTGTGTCAACAATGCCAATAACTACATTGGTGTCGCCACGTGCTGTTGTGGTGTTCACATCCCAAGCCGAGTCGCACTTGATTTTTTTGATAGCATATTGAGAACTTCCTCCTGTTGTTACAAGGTCGTTTGGGATAAAGCTTGCACGGTGCACAAACTTCGGCTCGGCATATAAAACATGTCCTGCCGCAAGGATGCTATTTACAGCTTGTTCAACCGTGAGTGCGCTGTTGTATTTTACTACATATATAAGAGTAAGGTCAGCATACTTCAACCCGATTTTGTTTTTTTCTTGCGCTGGTGCAGCTGCATGTGGAAAAAGCTTGGTAACCGATTGTGCGCCAATGCCTGTAAAGGCTGCATTGAGCGAAGCGTCATCAATCCCGTTGAGTCCGGCTTTTGAGCGCAGGTCGGGCGTAAGTTTGAAAACTACCGTTTTAGCTAGGTAATCTTTCGCGGTGGCTTTTGCTGGC
>CANFOZ010000006.1 GCA_947448795.1 Bacteroidota bacterium | reverse complement strand
CCATGAGCCGCAAGGCATTGCGGCTTTACTGAGTGATGACTTTCTCATTTTCTCCCGATGTCTCGGGACTCATTCTCGCCTTCCGGTCCCTGGGCTTCGATACACTTCGCTACTCAGCCACCGGTCCCTGAGCTCTTGGGCTGAGTTTGTCGAAGCCTGTCGAAGGGCTTTCTCATTCTCATTCTCATTCTCATTCGGTCCCTGGGCTTCGACTTCGCTCAGCCACCGGTCTTTTGGTCCCTGAGCGGAGTCCGATAGCTATCGGACGAAGGGCGGTCACCGTTTGCAAAGGTTGCAATTTGCCGAATTATCTAGAAGCACAGCCGAATTTTTATTCTTTTCGGCCGAATTTCTGTTTTGTCAAAATTCTACTTGTACTGAAATTAATTTTGTGCGTGAAAAATACCTCATCGGCACATGGATACACTGATTCCTGACGATTTAATTCCGAGTAAAATTTATGAAATACGCGGACATCGCGTGATGCTCGATAAAGATCTTGCAGTATTGTACCATGTTACAACCGGCAATTTGAATAAAGCGGTGCATCGAAACAGGGCCCGATTTCCGGATGATTTTATGTTTCAACTGACGCAGACGGAATTCGAAAACTTGATATTCCAAATTGGAACATCAAGTTGGGGTGGTACACGAAAATTGCCCTATGCCTTTACCGAAGAAGGGGTTGCGATGTTATCAGGTGTGCTGAAGAGTATGCAGGCCATCCAGGTGCATGTGCAGATTATCCGAATCTTTGCGCGTGTGCGCAAAATGACCCAAGCACATGCTGAGTTGCTTTTGCGTTTAGATGAATTAGAGCGTCAAGCTGGTTTGCACGATGCAGACATTCAGCGAATTTTTGAGGCTTTAAAACATTTGTTGTATCAACCCAGCCCGCCAAGGCCCCAAATTGGCTTTAAGCACTGAAATTCAGTTCCGTCTTAGGTTCAACTTAGGAGTCTTCGGCTATTTGCGCCAGGGATGGGAGGGGACGAAGTGCGCAGCGGAACCCCCGGAACAGCCCGGTGCCGAAGGTAGGCGCCCTAAAAATCAGTGTGCGTGTGTTCTTCGGCTTCGCTCGGCGCATGCGTGAAACCTATAGAACCCGCTGCGCAGGAGTTCATACTCCTGCGCTTTCTCTTTGCGGATTCATGATCCTTAATACATTCAATTAAATGGCTGTTTTATGGTTTTAGAGCCGCAAGGCATTGCGGCTCTACTGGGCGATGACTTTCTCATTTTCTCCCGATGTCTCGGGACTCATTCTCGCCTTCCGGTCCCTGGGCTTCGATACACCGAGCTGAAGCTCGGCACTCAGCCACCGGTCCCTGAGCTTTTAGGGTGAGCGCAGCCGAACCCCCGTCGAAGCGATGCGCTGAGCAAAGTCGAAGCGGGCTCTCCCATTCCCATTCCCATTCTCATTCTCATTCCCATTCCCCATTAGCCGCAAGGCATTGCGGCTTTACTGAGCGATCTTCTGATTGACGATGTCGATGATCTCGGCTTCCATCTGCACCGCTTGGTCGGCGATGGCTTGGGCTTTGGCCACGATCTCAGTTACGAAGGTCTTGTCTTTGAGCCCGGAGGCGTTGATCTTCACATTCAGGAAGGCACCGAGCACGGCTGTTCTTGCACACAAAGCGCCTACACCGGCATCACTCACCGAGTTGGGATTGCCCGTTTCGGCCATGGCTTTGATAATCGGCATGGAGTCGAAGCAGAGCTGCATCACCTGAAAGGGCACCTCGGTGGCATAGCGCGTAGCGGCCTGAATGGCTTCTGTGCGCGCTTTCTTCTCGTCGTCGCTGCCTTTTGGCAAACCGAATGCGTCCATGATCTTGTTGAAGGCGTTGGTGTCTTCATCCACCAACTTCAAAAGCTTGTCTTTGATGAGCTGTCCTTGTTCGGCCCAGTTGGAAAACTCGTCCCAGCGCTCGTCCCAGCCCGGTTTGTGCGAGGAGAGGTTGGCCACCATGGTGGCTAAAGAAACACCGAGTGCGCCTACATACGCCGAGATACTTCCACCGCCGGGTGCCGGACTCTCGCTGGCTGTCTCGTCGGCAAAGCCGTCGAGTGTCATGCTGATCAGGCGGCCTTTGTTAGCGCCAGCCATCACATACTCGATGATGCGTTCTTCGGGTTTGAAAGGAGCGAGCTCGTTGAGTCCCATGGTGCGAATCGCGGTATCGATGAGTTCTTTCTCGGAAACACCTGCCGAGCGTTTTTGAAGTTTAAGAAAAAAGCGACCGGCTTCGAGCATGGATTGCAAAGGCACGAGTCCCACGAGCTCCGAGCCGGTGACACGCATGCCGCGGCTGGCTGCGCTTTTCACACATTCGTCAAAAGCCATGTGCAAGGGACTCACACGGATGTTGGTGAGGTTCATACTGACCTGCGCGATGCCGTATTCTTGGATGAACCAGCCGATGCCTTTCACCGACTTGAGTTTGCCGGGCTGCACGGTCTCCACTCCGCTGGCGTCCTTCACTTTACGCCCTGCCTCACGCACGTCGAAAGCCACGGAGTTGGCGCGGCGCACCGAGGTGGTGTTGAGGTTCACGTTGTATGCCACGAGGAAATCGCGGGCACCGATGACGGTGGCGCCACGCTTGGCGTCGTAGGTAGCAGGACCGAAGTCGGGCTTCCATTCCGGCTTCTCGATCTTTTTGAAGAAGCCCTCGTATTCGCCTTCGCGAATGATGGAGAGGTTTTTACGCGCCGGGTTGGCTTGTGCAAATTCATATAAATAAACAGGAATGTTAAGCTCTTTGCCCACCCGCTCACCGAGTTTCTTGGCGTATTCGGCGGTCTCTTCCATGCTGATGCCCGCGATGGGGATGAGCGGACACACGTCGGTGGCGCCCATGCGCGGATGTGCACCGGTGTGCTTGCTCATGTCGATGAGTTCGCCTGCTTTGCGAATAGCTTGGAAACAGGCCTCAATACAGGCTTCTGGTTCACCCACAAGCGTTACTACGGTGCGGTTGGTGGCTTTGCCCGGGTCCACATTGAGCAATTTCACTCCGTCTACCTGTTCGATGACATCGGTGATCTGTTTGATGATGCCGAGGTCGTTGCCTTCGGAGAAGTTAGGTACGCATTCGATGAGCTTTTGCATAAAAGAGAGCGTTAGAGGGTGTTGATGATTTTTCCGTTTAAAATGACCTGTTCCACCAGGTTGTTGGCAAAGGAGTAGGGTATGAAGGCCGGTCCGGGAATCGGACGGGTGATGAGGATGTTTGCTTTTTTACCCACCGTGATGCTGCCGTGTGAGCTGCCGAGTCCCATGGCGAAGGCCCCGTTGATGGTGGCTGCGTTGATGGCTTCTTCGGGCGTCATTTTGTATAAAACACAGGCCAGCGACAAGTTGAAGGCCATGTTGCCCGAAGGCGCTGAGCCGGGGTTGAAATCGGTAGCGATGGCCACGGGTAGTGCGGCGTTCAGCATCTTACGCGCTGGCGGCAGCGGCAGGTTGAGGAAGAACTGCGCACCCGGCAGGAGGATAGGAATGGTGGATGAATTTTTTAACAATTCAATGTCCTCGTCGCTAATGTATTCGAGGTGATCGACGCTGACCGCACCCGCTTCGATGCCAGCGCGAATACCGCCGCTATGCGAAAGTTGCTCGGCATGCACCTTGCCTTGGATGCCGAGTTTGGAGGCGGCGGCTAAAAGTGTTTTCGTGTCTTTGGCGTCGAAATAATTGTTTTCGCAGAAGATATCGCAATAGTCGGCGAGCTGTTCTGAAGCGATAATGGGCAGCAGCTCATCGATGAGCATGCGGAGGTAGTCGTTTTTGCGCCCTTTGTATTCGTTGGGAATAGCGTGAGCACCAAGAAAGGTGGCTTTTATGCTTAGCGGACTGCTTGCTTTGAGTCGCTTGATGACACGCAGCATCTTGAGTTCCGATTCGATGGAGAGGCCGTAGCCGCTTTTTATCTCCACGGCTCCGGTGCCTTGCAAGATGATGTCGTTGAGTCGGCCCATTGCGCTTTCGAAGAGTTCTTCTTCGGAGGCCGCGCGGAGTTTTTCGGCGGAGTTGAGGATACCGCCTCCGCGTTTGGCGATCTCTTCGTAGGAGAGCCCGCGGATGCGATCAACGAATTCTTGCTCGCGACTACCTGCGAAGACGATGTGGGTGTGGGAGTCGCACCAGGAAGGTAACACAGTTTTGCCAGCGGCGCTGATGCGTTTGATATTGGTGTTAAGCGACTGTTTGTCGAGCTCCTCCATCGGGCCGAAGGCCGCGATTTTATCATCCTCCAACAAAAGAAAAGCGTTGTTGATAGAGGGCAAAGCGGAAAGCGCTTCGCCTCTCAGTGGGGCAGCGGTTGAGGGGTGAATACCGGCGAGCGTGCCGATGTGTTCGAGGAGCAGCTGCATAGTTAGATTACCTGAAGGGTAGGATCGATGTCGTTGGCGTAGGCCAGGATGCCGCCTTTGAGGTTGTGCAGGTTGGTGAAGCCGTGGCGCGCTTCGAGTTCGTAGATGGCCGCCGCGCTGCGCATACCGGCTTTGCAATGCACCACGACGGGAATATCGCGGCGGATGCGGTCGGCGGAATCGCCAATGGTGGATAAGGGGATCAGCTCGCCGCCGATGTTGGCTGCTTCGTATTCGTAGGATTCGCGTACGTCAATGATTTGTATGGCTTGGCCGCTGTCGAGCAGGGCTTTGAGTTCGGAGGCGGTTACTTCTTTCATGGAGAATTTTGGTGTGAAATTACATAGAATTTAGTTTTTTGTAACTTAATTCTAATTAATCGAAGATTAAGTTCTTGGCGAGGAGCTTCCCGGTTACTAAGGCATTCAAATAAATTGACTAATTTTGTTTAGGAATTAAGCATTAAAGGCATCCATTATAGCCTTTCCTCAAATCCACAATGGAAAAAAAGAAAGACGCACCCATACTAGACAAAAAGGATTTACAATCCTTGTTCAGGATATTACAAAAAAACTGGTATATCCTTGTCTTGTTCATTGGATCAGGGTTGATTATTGGCAACCTAATCATTCAGCGTTCTGTTAGCACTTATCGCATATCCGCCACGGTGCTTGTTAAAACTATCGAGCAAGAGAATTTGGCCGAATCGGTTGTTAAGTCGCTTGGGTTTAATCGAAGAGGGGAGGATCTTGCAAACGAAATGCGAATCATTCAATCCGGGGAAGTGATTGCAAAAGCGGTAGATAAAATGGATCTTGAAGTATCCTACTTTATAAAAGGCCGCTTTAGTAACAAAGAGTTTTATCGTTCCTTGCCTTTTACAGTTAAAGCGGAAGTAATCAATCCCAAGTTTTATCAAATCAACTTCACTACCCGAATTCTTGATGCACACCGTTTTATTATTGAGTATCAACTTTTAAATCAGCCTATTAAGACTATTAAAGGGATTTTTGGCCAACCCATTGAAACGAAAAGCTTTTCTTTACTGCTCAACACGTCGGATAATTTTAAAAAGACGGATCTGGATAATTACAGAGCAGCTGATTACTTCTTTAAGCTGAATAATCGCGCTAATCTAATCTCGAAATACAAGGGCGCAGTTTCGGTTAAAGATTTGGATTTTACGTCCATCATCGAGGTTAGTTTAGTTGATGCCTTACCAGAGCGGGGAGTTTGTTTTTTAGATACTTTGTGTGCTGTATATATTGATAATTCTCTTGAGGCTAGGAAACTGGAGATGAATAAAACGATTGATTTTATCGATATTCAAATACGGGATGTTGTTGATAATTTAAACAAGAGCGAGGCAGAGATCCAAGATTTCAAGAACAAGAATTCGATTACAGAGTTCAGCAATGCTGCTTCAGAACAGTCACAAGAATTATCGCAATATGACGTATTGATTCAGAACAATGATCTTTTGATTAAGGATTTATTGGCATCCAAAACCTATCTTCTTAATTCAGTTAACGACACCTCTTTTTATACGCCCGTTTATAACATTACAGCGCCTGATCCCTTTCTCGCTTCTGGCATGCAATCTGTTTACGATCTTATTATTAAAATGAGTGGTTATCGTTTGAGCAAGAAAAAAGCTAACTCCGAATACAAATCGCTATACACGGCACTTGATTACACGGTGAAAAATTTGATTGCCTATATAGATGTAACTATACCAGCAATAAATAATCGCCAGCTTTCTTTAGCAAAAGAACGCTCGAATCTAGAAGCGAAATTTAAAGGATTGTCGCCAATACAGCAAACTTTGCTAAACTATCAACGTTCTATTGATGTTAACCAAACGATGTACGAATTCATGCTCCAAAAGAGGTCGGAGTTTATGATTAGAAAATCAGGCTTGGTTGCTGGAAAAAAAGTTGTTGAGTCTGCAAAGACAGCCGCTCAGATTAGTCCTAATCGTGAGGCGATAATAAACTATATTCTTGGCATATCGATTGTTTTGGCACTCTTGGTGATTTTTATAAGAATCACATTCTTTCAAAGGATCGATACCCTTATGGATATTGTACAAGGCAGCACGTTACCTGTTATTGGAGTGATTAACCATGAAAAAGACAGTATGAACAACTATCTTCTTGTTGAAAGTAAGCCTAGGTCAATTATTGCTGAGGCGTTTAGGGGTGTCAGAAACAATATGGAGTATTTGGTCACCGATTCAAAGAAAAAAGTGATCATGGTAACTTCCTCCATGGTTGGAGAAGGTAAAACCTTCACAACTATTAATCTAGCTACAATTCTAGCTAAAGCGGGTCGCAAAACTATAATCCTTGAATTCGATTTACACAAACCAAAGGTTCAAAAGGCCTTTCAGATGTCGAACGAGAAGGGTATAACAACCATACTAATAGGAAAAGACACGCTTGCGGATTGTATTAAAAAATCACCGATTGAAAATTTGGATGTTCTTGTTTCTGGTCCTTTTCCGCCTAACGCATCAGAATTGATTCTCCATAATTCAATGATCGATTTATTCGATGAATTGAAAAAAGAATACGATTTCATTATTATGGATACGCCTCCGCTCGGAATTTTAAGTGACGCATTGATTTTAATGCGTTTTGCGGATATTAATATCTATGTTATTAAGGCTCGTGCTGCTCGCATTTCGATTTTAGACAATATCCAACACCTTCAAGACAACTTCAAGCCAAAGAACCTTGTTTTATTATTAAATGGTGTTAAAGGAGGGCGTGGTGGATTAAGCTATAAATACGGTAGCTATGGCTATGGTTATGGCTACGGTTATGGCTACGGTAATGGCTACGGTAATGGTTATGGAAGCGATACTGGGTACATTGATTCTAAACAACCCAATTGATAGTGCATTCGAATACGTCTAGTATGCCTTCTGAAAATAAATTATCCAACGCTTTTGAAGAAATAAGACGCGCATTTATAAAGGGAGTTCGATTTTTATTTAAAGCACCTCCTGGTAGTTTTCTTTTCTTGCAAGTTTTTCTTGCATTTCTTATAGGTTCAGCTGTTTTTTCTGGAATCGTTTTCGGTCGAATAAATAGCGATATACAAGCTCATGATGAGATTGCATTTAGCATGTTCAGTCGTGGCGGTTTGTGGCCACCTCATTTTCTATTCTTCCTTTTAACAGGCTTGCCTGCCTTGTTTCATTTCAATCTCTCTTATGTTTACTTAGCATCTTGTTTATTGCTGGGTTTTGCTTTTGCTATTCGGTTTTTAATAAGCTATCGCATCTTCACCAAGCTTCTACCTGAAGGAGAATTTAGTACGTATAATGGCTTTCGGATAAGTTTTTTTTGCTGGGCTCTAGGACTGCTAATGCCATTTCCTTATTACCATTGGTGGGTAGGATTACTTCCAGCGATAGCCTGGCATAATTCAACAATCATGTTCCTTTTCCCGATGGCGCTAGGTGCTTTTATCACCTCGTATTTATATTTGGATAAAGGGGAAATCAGATATCTTCGATGGTCCTCTGTTCTTTTGCTTATTGGCTTATGTGTAAAACCAAACTATGCATTGGTGCATGGACCCGTTTTTCTTCTGTTGGTTTTTCTTCGATACCGATTTAAAAAGGAGACTTGGATGATGGTGCTGTATTATTTGCCATCTCTGTTTTTACTGATTGCTCAATTTTGGTACCTCTATTTTGTTTGGAACAAATATGCAGGAGTAACAACCTATAATTCGGTTGTTATACACTATTCTCCCTTTGAGGCATGGCGCTTAAAAACCGGCAATGTTTTTTTTGCGGCCGCTGCATCGTTGGCTTTCCCTTTATCCTATTGGATTTTTAATTTTAAAAAAGCAATTGCGGATCGGTTTCAAAAGTCTACAATGCTCTATTTTTTAATAGCGATGCTGGTTTTTGTTTTATTTATCGAAAAAAAAACGGATGGTTCAAATATTGCAGCATATGATTTTATTTGGCAAGTGGTTATCGGTGTTTACCTTTTGTTTTTAGCTTCTGCAGTATCGTTGTACAAGCAATTTAATACACGCGATGGATTGCTGTTATCGAGATGGATGCCATTCTTAGTATTTTTACTTCATGTCATTTCAGGGGTTGCTTATTTGGTGCATATTTTTGGCGACCGGAATTGGATATAGCAAGTGGTGGTCTTGTTTCTAACAAAACAGAATCCTTTTTTATAATTTCGCAGGAATAGAAATAAGCGGCATATAGGTGAATAGGATGAAATTAATTTAGCAAATGCCTTTAGCATCGAATAACGATACGGATTATGATTTGGTGATTTTACCAAGTGGTGGAAAAGACAACTTTCAGATTCGTGAGTTGCTTCATTACCGTGACCTCTTGTTTCTTTTTGTCAGGCGCGATTTTGTATCTCAGTATAAGCAAACTATTTTAGGTCCTGTTTGGTTTTTTATTCAGCCTTTGCTGATTTCCTTTACGTTCACAATCGTGTTTGGAAAACTAGCCGGTATTTCTACCGAAGGGCAGCCTCGCATCCTTTTTTACCTTGGAGGCATCACCCTTTGGAATTATTTTTCGGACACCTTTTTGAAATGCGCGGATACCTTCACAGCCAACGCGAATCTATTTGGAAAAGTGTTCTTTCCGCGATTATTAGTGCCCATGTCAATTGCGATATCGAACTTGGTAAAAATGGGTGTTCAATTCTTTCTTTTTATACTTTGTTGGTGCTGGTTTTTTCTTAGCGGTGGATCCCATGTTCAGCCGGGGCTTGTTCTTCTGCTCTTCCCTTTGCTTGTTCTCTTTACGGGGCTGCTTGGTATGGGGGCTGGAATAATTATTACTTCGCTGACATCAAAATATCGCGACCTGAAATTTCTTATTCAATTTGGTGTACAGTTATTGATGTATGCTTCTCCGGTAGTTTATCCGCTCTCTTTAGTGCCCGAGCAGCATCGATGGGTTTTTATGCTAAACCCGATGACGAGTATCTTAGAAGCTTTCAAAGTTGGGTTCTTGGGAGTAGGTGTGTTAAGTTGGTTTGGTTTGTTATACAGTCTTTTATTCACTTTTTGTTTGCTCGCTATCGGCCTGTTCATCTTCCGAAAGACGGAGCGTTCATTTATTGATACCGTTTAAGTTCACGTTTAGATTAATGCAATGCCATCGCCCGTTCTAAAGATTGATCGTATTTCAAAGCAATATAGGCTCGGAGTTTCTGGAACGGGAACTTTATCGCACGACCTTACTCGGTGGTGGCATTTAATGCGCGGTTTAGAGGATCCCTATTTGAAGATTGGTGAACAGAATGATCGAACAAAAACAGGAGGAAGTTCTTATGTTTGGTCATTACGCGATATTAATTTAGACGTTTATAAAGGGGAGGTTTTAGGAATCATTGGCAAGAATGGTGCAGGAAAATCAACCTTGCTGAAGATTTTATCACGCGTTACTCTTCCAAGCACTGGTTCTGTAAAGATCAAAGGGCGCATTGCCTCTTTGCTCGAGGTTGGTACGGGCTTTCACCCCGAGTTAACCGGACGAGAGAATATTTTCTTAAATGGTGCCATTCTTGGAATGCGCAAGGCGGAGATTCAGCGGAAGCTCGAAGAAATCGTTGAGTTCAGTGGCGTGTCGCGTTATTTAGACACCCCTGTTAAGCGTTATTCAACCGGTATGCTTGTGCGTTTGGGTTTTGCCGTAGCGGCGCATTTGGAGCCTGAAATATTAATAGTGGATGAGGTGCTTGCAGTTGGCGATGCTGAATTTCAAGCCAAATGCCTTGGAAAAATGAAGGATGTGAGTAAAGAGGGGCGCACGATTTTATTTGTGAGTCATAACATGTCTGCAATGATGAGTCTTTGCTCACGGGTTGCTATGCTTGACAAAGGCATGTTGGTTGATTCTGGTGACCCTACAGAAATTATTCGTCGTTACTTACAGGTAGGCCTAAATGCTATTAAAACCTTTACTCATGGCCCTGTACGTTCCATTGAAGTTGGGAACGATGGAAATTCGCTTTTTCTGCGTTTGCATTATCAGCATACTATACCCTTGATATTGCCGAATTTTGGCTTCACAATTAATGACGCTTATGGAAATGTGCTTTTTGGAAGCAACCCTCGACTTTCTGGAATAACAAAAATGACTGAAGCGAAGTGTGAGGGCGAAGTGTATGTTAACATTCGGGAGCCCCGTTTAAGAAGTGGGCGTTATTCTGTTTCCATTTGGTTTGGTGATGGTAGTGCTGACTTTTTTGAGGACAAAGATTGCGTTGCTTTTGAACACACCGAGCCTGACCGCACAGCTAATTCGGGCGGCATTGGTTCTGTTATTTGTAATTGCGATTTTAAATTCAGTTAAAATGACATCTGTATCCATACTTTCACCAGGTTCGTTGGCGCATGAAGTAAAGCGGTTGCCAGTGGATCCAATCAGGGCATATTATGCTCAATATAATATCGATGTAGAGCGTTTCTTTCAAGGTATTACAAGTATCGTTATCCTACGCTGCAGTATGACTGGGTTAACATACTACCAAAATCCAGCCAGCTTAGCAGGAGACGGAGCATATTATGCACAGCTCGAGTTGGCACAAGCAAATACGTACTATCCTCTTTGGCGATGGTCACATGAACAGGCCTTCGGTATAATCCCATCAGGAAGTTGCGTATTGGAAATTGGTGCGGGCGGCCTTGGGTTTATGAATGCTTTGGTAAAAAGAGGCGATCGCGTGACCGGCTTAGAGATTAACCCTGCTAGTCTTTCTAGAGCCAAAGAGCAAGGTCTTGACGTGATCGGCGAAGATATACAGCAACATGCAAGTGCTAATCCTGAAAAGTATGATGTTGTGTGTTTCTTCGAAGTATTAGAGCATATTGCAGACCCGTTATCCTTCCTGACAGCTGTTGAAAAGTCGCTAAAGCCAGGTGGTTTAATGATATTTAGTGTCCCGAACAACTTTTCCTATCTTGGAAAACTGACTCATTTTATGAATATGCCTCCTCATCACGTTATTTTATGGGATCCTCGCTCCGTATTGTCGTTAACATCGATACTTGGGGTAAGGCATATTAAAACGATCTATGAGCCCCTATTAGAGAGCCAAGTAAATGGTTTTCTTTTTACGAAGGATATCGGTTTTACAAAGATTCCGATCGTGGGCGCAATTTATCTGCGTACAGGGCTCCGCAAACTCCTTTTGCAACTCGTTACCCGATTAAGACATAAGATTCATGGGCAAACCATGTTGGCGGTGTTTCAAAAAAAACCGTAGATTTTATCAATCTGTTTGCAAAAATCCGAACTATCTTGGACTCGCCGATTCAAAAAAAAGTGCTCTTCCTGTTTACCAAGAAATTCCCGTTTGGTGTTCAGGAAACCTATTTGTTTAATGAGCTTCCCTATCTATCTGCTGGTTTTCAAAAGGTTGTAATTATTCCATACGATGAGTATGATTATGATCCAGCAAAGAACAGACTTCCCAATCTGCCCAATGTTGTTTTTTTTGAACTTAACAAGCAGCATGTTGAGCTTGGGTTGATAGAACGTATCAAGCGTGAGGTGTCTGTTCTTGCTTTGTTTTTTTACGAAGTTATAAAAGGCCGGGAGCCCATTAAACACCTGCGGAATTTCTACTCGCTGCTAGGGCAGTTAAGACATTTATATAGTAGTGCATGGATATTAGCAAGAGCGTTTGAACAGGAGTTTGCAGATGATCAGCGTTCCGTCGCCTATAATTACTGGTTGCATCGTGGCGTGGTTTTATCCGAAATTTTGAAACGTATAACAGGATGCAAGTTTCGTATTTTAAGTCGTGCTCATGCGTATGATCTATACCATTGCGATTGGCTTACTATGCTAGCCAATCCGAAAACTATGTTTCTGCCATTTGAGCAAACTAAAATTGAAGCATGTGATCGAATAATGTCAATTTCAAACCATGGTTTGCGTCACTTTAATCGCATTTTTCCAAGCAACTCAGCTCGATTTGTACTTTCAAGATTAGGAGTTAATGCTCCTCAAAAGACGATTCTTGACGACGTGCGCGAGCCATCAGCTCCACTGCTTATTATGTCTTGTTCAGGTGTTGATTCCCGAAAGCGAGTGTACCTGATTCCGTCGATTTTGGCGGGGCTTGAATGCGATTTTAAATGGGTGCACTTTGGGGGTGGGAAGGATGATGATATTGCGCGTTTGAAAGCCGAAATTCTAAAGCTTGGGTTAGAAGCACGCTGTGAACTCAAAGGACCAGTGCCTCATTCTGCCATTATCACGTATTATGAATCGCAGCATGTTGATCTGTTTATCAATGTTAGCACAGCCGAAGGAATTCCGGTATCTTTGATGGAGGCGGCATCCTATGCAGTTCCGATGATTGCTACTGATACGGTGGGCAACCCAGAGATTGTTGATAATACCAATGGTTTCTTGATTCCGATCGATTTTAATCCTGCGGAAGTAAGTGCACTGATCAATGCCTGGTGGATGGATCCAGCTGCTGTACTGGCAAAGCGGAAAGCTGCGCGCTCAACCTTTATGCATGCGTATAACGCATCGATTAATTACAGTGAGTTTGTTGATGAGCTAAAAAAAGATTTTGTATGATATCTCTCATTATAACGGCCTTCAATTACGAAAAGTACATCGAGCGTGCCATTCGCAGTTGTTTGGATCAAAGTTTATCGCGTTCGCAATACGAAGTGATTGTAGTTAACGACTGCAGCACCGACAACACCGCTAAAATTCTCGAGAATTACGAAGACGAAGTGCAGGTGCATCACCTGAAAAAGAACATGGGTCTTTCTGCAGCTCGGAATTTCGCTGTTAAAAAAGCACGTGGTCAGTTTGTCGTTTTTGTTGATGCCGATGATTATATCCAACGTGATTTACTGCTGGTTCAAAAAACGTTTTTAACCGAAAACAACAGTTTAGATGCCGTGTCTGTTGATTATTATCTTGTAGACGACCGAGGAAGTCATCTGAAGCATGTGAATGCGGAACAACAACCCATCGCTTGCGGTATCATGTTTAGAAAGGATTTGCTTCTTGATATCGGCTTATATGATGAATCGTTTCGAGCTCGAGAAGAAGAAGATTTACGCATTCGATTCTTGAGTAAATACAGTGTTTACAATATTATTTTGCCTTTGTATAGATACAGGATGCACGATTTAAATTTGACTAAAAATCAAACTGAAATGAGCAATGCTGCAAAAAAATTAAACAAAAAGCATAAAGCAAAATGAAAACTCCAAAGATTTATCTGCGTGAGTTAAGTTATAGCGATATTAACTCGGACTATTTAACCTGGTTTCGCGATGATGCAGTAACTAGTTTTCTTGAAGTGCAAGGGAATGCCTTGACCATTGAAATGGTTCAAGAGTATATCGATTTTGGTAAAACATCAGGTTCTTATGCCATGTATGCTATTTGTTTGCGTGATGGCGAAAAGCATATTGGAAATTTAAAGGTAGGACCTATTAACCACAAACATAAAATTGCCGATTTAGTATGTGTCATAGGCGATAAATCCTATTGGGGAAAAGGCTTAGCATCCGAAGCGATAGCCCTCGGAAACACTATCGCTTTTGAAAATTATGATATTCGAAAGCTTCACGGACAGATTTATGCAGATAATATTGGCAGCGTGAAAGCCTATTGCAAAGCGGGTTGGATCATAGAAGGTGTTATCGAAGGTCGTTATCTAAAGGATGGCCATGCGATGGATCAAATTTTAGTGAGCTGCCATAATCCGAAGTATTTTGAAACGGCAATTCAGACGCATTATAGCTTGAAAAAATTAGAAGAGTGGTTAACTTTTCGGCAAACATTTATTAAATGATTGCCCTCGTAATTCAAGCCCGCATGGGCTCCACGCGCCTTCCAGGCAAGGTGCTGCGCGAAATTTGCGGAGTACCTATGCTTGCGCTTTTGCTCAGTCGTTTGAAAGACGCTAAACGCATCGACGCCATCGTAGTGGCTACAAGTACTGATAAGCTTGACGATGCTATTGCTGAATTCTGCGCTCGGTTCGGTGTTGCGTGTTACCGTGGGAGTGAATCCGATGTGTTGGATCGTTACTACAAAGCGGCATTGCCTTTCAATCCTGATCACGTAGTGCGCGTTACCGCCGACTGTCCTTTGAATCATGCCGAAGTGGTCGATTTTGTTGTGAATGAGTATATAAATTCAGGCCTAGATTATTTTTCCAACAGCAACAAGGAACCGGATTTTTTGGAGGATGGTTTCGATGTGGAAGTCTTTTCCTTTGCAGCCTTGGAGGCCGCTTGGAAAAATGCATGCTTGTTATCCGAGCGTGAACACGTGACTCCATACATCAAGAATAGCGGTCACTACACGTGTGGATGGAAGAAATATCGTGCTGATTATCACACTAAATTATCGGTCGACAGTCCGGCCGATTTTGCGGCCGTTACTGCCATCTTTGAACACTTTGCGCCTGAACGTCAATTCGGAATGGCAGATGTCCTGGATCTCTTGGCGAAAAAGCCTGAAATACAGCGGTTGAACAGCGACAGTATCATCAATGCCGGCTATGCGAAATCTTTGAAAAACGATAGGGAGATCGAATGAAAACAATAACAAACTTCAGCAAATCAAACGACTACCGGTCGCACATACACGACCTTATTCCCGGTGGTGCACACACCTACAGCAAGGGAGACGACCAGTTTCCGGCGCTATCGCCTGCATCCATTACCCATGGCAAGGGTTGTCGCGTTTGGGACGAGGATGGTAATGAATATATCGAATGTTTAGGCGGATTGGCTTCCATCAGCTTGGGGCATGCTTATGAGCCGGTGATTGATCGCGTAGCGCAAGAGCTAAAAAAAGGAAATAATTTCAGTCGCCCATCGGTGCTGGAGCGCGAGATCGCCGAGCAATTTCTTGCCATGGTGGGTTCGCACGACATGATCAAGTTTGCCAAGAATGGCTCTGTTATCACTACCGCAGCTGTTAAGCTTGCTCGTGCTTACACGGGTCGCAAGTTGGTTGCTCGCCCGATTGACCATCCCTTTTATTCCTACGACGATTGGTTCATCGGTAGCACCGATGTGAAAAGCGGAATTCCTGCTGAATACAGTTCCCTCACGGTTACTTATAAGTCGGATGATATGGCATCGCTGATTGCTTTATTCAATCAATATCCTGATCAGATAGCTTGCGTGATCTCCGAGCCGGAGAAGATGAATGTCTTGCCGGAGAACTACCTGCGCGACGCCATCGATCTTGCACATCGACACGGTGCTTTGTGGATTATGGATGAGATGATCACCGGATATAAAACAGACTTTCCGGGTTCAATGAAGAAATACAATGTGGTGCCCGATATGACAACCTGGGGCAAAGGTATCGCCAACGGCTTCTCTTTCTGTTGTTTGACAGGCAAGAAAGAGGTGATGGAGCTCGGTGGTATTCGCCGAAATGGACAAGAGAAGTTGTTCCTTATAAGTACCACGCATGGTGGAGAAACATGCAGCATCGCGGCCGCTTTGGCTACCCTAGAAGAGTTTCAAACCAAGCCTGTTCTTGCGCATAATCAAGCGATCGGTCAATTATTTATCGATGGTTCAAAAGACATCATTGCTTCGCATGGCTTGCAGCATTCTATCAAGCAGCTGCAGTTTAATTGGCATGCATCATTGGGTTACTTTGATCAAGAGGGGAACAATTCCTTTGGCTTACGCACCCTGTTTCATCAAGAACTGATTCGCCATGGTGTGCTCTTTCAAGGCATATTCTGTCCTAACTTTGCACATACTGAGCAGGATGTGCAACACGTTCTGGATGCGATGAACGAAGCCTGTGTGATTTATAAAAAAGGATTGGAAGAAGGATATGCTTCGTATCTTGTTGGCGAACCCATCAAGCCTGTTTTTAGAAAATACATTTGATATGGACACACCTCAAAGAACCACAAACGCATCAGAGATTGATTTTCGACGCAAGTTCGAGCTAAAAGACAAGGTTGTTGTTATCAGCGGTGGCTGCGGACTTATCGGACGCGCTTTTTGTGAAGCCGTGGCACAGTTTGGCGCTCATGTTGTGGTTGCGGATATTGCCGCTGCTCAACCTGCGATTTTTGCCAAGGAGCTGCAAGCAAAACATGGAAATAAATGTATTGGAATTGATTTAGCGGTCGAAGACAAAGTTTCTGTAACCAAACTTCGCGACGAGATTATCGCCAGCTTTGGTAGCATCGATGGACTAGTGACAGCCCACCAAAACAAGACACACTTGATCTTTGAACCCTTTGAATCGGTGAGTGAAGCGAATTGGGACAAGGTTGTGGAGGTAAATTTAAAAGGCACTTTTCTGTTGTGTCAAGTGCTTGGGTCTTATATGGCCGAAAAGGGCAGTGGTTCAATCGTCAACATACCTTCTACATACAGCGTGGTTGCTCCAAATCAAAACCTGTACAAAGGCACAAACATGGGCTGCCCGGCAGCTTATTCAGCTAGCAAGGGTGGCATTGATGCATTGTCGCAGTATCTCGCCTCTTATTGGGCTGCGAAGGGTGTTCGGGTGAACATGATCACGCCACATGGTGTTTGGAATAAACACGAGGATCAATTTGAGAAGAACTTCGCTAACTTTAGTCCCATGCAAAGGATGAGTTACAATCATGAAGTAGCCCCGGCGCTCGTATATCTGCTTAGTGACGCATCCAGTTATATGACAGGAAACAACATGTTGGTTGATGGTGGTTGGACGGCTTGGTGATATAAAACGAAAGCATGCAATGAAAGCTGAATTGGAATCTTATTTCGATCGTCTTTGGCCGATCTGTCGTAGTATAACGGGCAATGGTTTGCGCGATTCGCTGCGTATTTTGCAAGAGGTAATTCCCTTGGAGTTGCATGAGATTCCAACAGGTACAAAGGTGTTTGATTGGGAAATTCCAAAGGAGTGGAACATCGATGAGGCATACATTATAAGCCCAGACGGAAGCAAGATTTGTGATTTAGCAATAAACAACCTTCATGTTGTTAACTACTCGGTGCCCATCGAACGCACGATGGAGTTCTCCGAATTAGATGCGCATCTGCACCATATCGAAACGATGCCCGATGCGATTCCATACATCACCTCTTATTACAAAGAAAACTGGGGCTTTTGTCTTTCATACAATCAATATAAAGCATTGCCGCGCCAAGGTTTATACACCGTGCATATCAAAAGCAGCTTGCTTTCTGGTAGTTTAACGTATGGCGATTGCGTGTTGAAAGGGGAGAGCGAGCAAGAGGTTTTGTTTTCGACCTATCTATGCCATCCGAGTATGGCAAACAACGAATTGGCTGGGCCTTTGGTGCAAGCGTTTCTCTATCGCTTAGTAGCTGCCTTGCCTAATCGCTGGTATACCTATCGTTTTGTGTTTGCACCCGAAACTATTGGCGTGATTGCTTATTTGCAACGATACGGTGCGCATCTAAAGGCTACATTAAAAGCTGGCTACGTGCTCACGTGCTGTGGTGATGCAGGAACATTGGTTTACAAAAAATCGAAAGTAGGCGACAGCTTAGCGGATAAAGCCGCACAGCATGTATTGCGTAATCAAGCCATTCCCTTTGAAAGCATACCCTTTAGCGTTGGTGGCAGCGACGAGCGTCAATACTGCTCTCCGGGTTTCAATTTGCCGGTGGGGTCATTGACACGCAGCATGTATCAGCGTTATAATGAATACCACACCTCCTTAGACAACAAAGATTTTATATCCTTTGACGCAATGGCTAATACCGTCGCTGTTTGCTTTGATATCGTTCGTGCACTCGAACTTAACCAAGTGCTAACGACTACCGTTCCTTTTTGCGAACCGCAAATGGGCAAACGCGGCTTGTATCCATCTTCGGTAAATCCGGTGGATGCCCGCGAATTTATTCATCGCCGCATGCATCTGTTAAGTTTTGCAGATGGCGAAACTGATCTCATCGATATTGCCGAAAAGCGGCCTTGTTCAGTTTTTGATCTTGAGGAACATGTTGCTGTTTTAAAGGAAGCCGGTTTACTGCGTTGAGTCATGAGTAAAGAATTGTCTTTTTCTGAACACAATCGCTATTTCGCATCGAAAAGCAAGGATCCTTCGCTGTTTGAAGCGGACGGAATAAGCTTGTTAAAGATTGTCCAACAGGCCTTGGTATATGCATCCAATGGCAGAGAAAATCGATTAATCAAGAATTATTTTTCGCTGCCTTATCGGTTCTTGTTGATGTATTATCAACTTAAATCGGTGCTCAAAGGAAGCGCTAAAGAGCCAATGCCTCTTTTAAATAAAGTCCTTTTTATCGATAATGGCCGCGAAAGATACGATCCTGCAGGACAAGCGGTGTCGATGTACTACACGAAGTTGTATGATCAATTGCCAGTCAATGCATACAGCATTTTAATAAAAAAGAATGCGAATGTATTGAAGCGTTGGGATTACGACTTATCCGATTTGCGACGCAAGTATGCTGCACCACCGGTTGATGAGCATGCAAAGGCCATGCTATCAAAGATTTCGCAGATTGTTAGAAAAGTAAGTGGCAGCGGCGTTTTTAGTAAAAACGAAATGCGGTTTATAAGAACTTTCACGCATGTTTTTTTTGATGATTTCCTGTTTTACAATCAACTTTTTGCTGCGAATCGAATCCAGGCCTTAGTCTTTGATAATCACAATTACAACGAGGGTATGTTGGCTGCCGCTAAATTGCACGGCATAAAAACGATTGAGCTTCAACACGGCTTGATAACGAAGAATGACATCTATTATGTTTACCCAGCGCATTTGCGTTCTGCCCTTGCTAACGCTTGTTTTCCAGATACAGTTTTAGTGTTTGGGGAGTTTTGGAAACGCAAGTTAGAACAGGGAGCTGAGCATGCTCCGGAGGATATTTTGGTGGCAGGAGATTACACGTTTAATCTTGAAAATGAGAAGGTGGTTGAGCCTCTAAACAAAGAAAAAATCATTTTCATTGGTGCTCAGAAATTCATGGGTACGTATTATATCGAAGCGATTGGGCGTTTGGCCACCGTGATACAGGCAAAACATCCCGATTGGCGCATCCTAGTTAAATATCACCCTTCCGAAAAAGACAAGGCGCAGTACGAGGTGTTGAAGGAATTCAGCTGTGTGGAGTTTGCTGATAATACCGAAGACCTGATGACTTTGTTGAAGAAGTCGCGTATTCAAATATCATACTACTCAACCACGCTCTATGATGCGATGGGATTGGATGTGTTTAATTTATCCATTCAAGAACATTCGCCCTATGCCGATTACTGCAAAGAAGTGCTTGACGACGGTATCGCTTTTCCCTTTCATATTGGAGACGATCCGGTAGCGATTTATGAAGACCGAAACAAGCAGCAAAGCCCCGACCGAAGTTTCTATTATGCAGCTTTTAACCCAGCTGTTTTCCATAAAGCATTAGAAATTGCGTAAATTGTTTTCTTTTTACAAAAATTAAAAAGCAGGTGATGAGTTTAGTTGATTTAATAAGTTCCTATTCTGGAGAAACGGAAATCCGGAAACCCTATTTGATTGCAGAGGCTGGCGTTAACCACGAAGGCTCTATGGATTTGGCCAAGCGCCTGATTGACGAGGCGGCTGAAGGAGGTGCTCAAGCCATTAAATTTCAAACCTATAAAGCCGAAACCATTGCCTCAAAAGACAGTCCTTACTATTGGGACATCACTAAGGAGCCGACGCGCAGTCAGTTTGAGCTTTTTAAGAAATACGACAAGTTTTGGAAAAAGGAATTTGAGGCCTTGAAGCTTTATTGCGACAGTGCTGGCATCGAATTTCTGAGCACACCCTTCGATGCCGAGAGCGCTCATTTCCTCAACGATTTGATGCCTGTTTTTAAAATCTCATCGTCTGACATTACCAATTTTAATTTTATCGAGATGCAATGTGGCTTTGGCAAGCCCATTATCCTGTCTACCGGCGCCTCCCATCTTTGGGAGATTCAAGAGGCCGTTGACATCATTGAGCGCAACGGTAATAAACTGTGTTTGATGCATTGCGTGCTCAATTATCCGACACCAAACAAGAATGCCAATTTGGGCATGATTCAAGGCTTAAAAAGCCACTTCAAAAAGCATCTTATCGGATACTCCGACCATACTGTTCCGCAGCACATGGAGGTTATTCATTCCTCGGTGTTATTAGGAGCTGCGATCATCGAGAAGCATTTTACACACGACAAAACCCTGCCTGGCAACGACCATTACCATGCGATGGATAAGCACGATATCCAAGAGTTTTGGCGCCGATGGGCCTTTACGGAGGAGCTGCTTGGCTCCTTCGCTGTAACCTCTTTAACGGACGAAGAGCCGGCGCGTCGCAATGCGCGTCGAAGCTTAGTTGCGGCTGTTGAAATAAAAGCCGGTAGCGTAATTGCCGAGAAACACCTAACATGGAAACGACCAGCGCATGGAATAGGGGCTAAGTTTTATAAGGATGTGATCGGTAAAAAAGCGATTTTAGATATTGATGAGGACACTGTGCTGAAATGGAATATGTTTGAATAATGAGAGGCAAAGTTTATATAAGTGATGAGGGGTTTGGTCCCATAGTTCGGCAACATGCTATTATCAGTGAGTTGCGGCGTATAGATCCATCGCTGGATTTTACCGTTCAAACTGAAACGCATATAGAGCAGGTGCGTCGCATCATGCCGGATTTGCAAACCATTTCAAAATTCAATAATATTTCCTGGGCTAAGGCAGCGGATGGCACCCCTGATATCCCGGCAATTCAGAATTTATTTCAGCATTACGAAATACGTTCAAAGCTTTATATCGCTTCCGAATTGTTGGATAACGAGGCTGATTTTATTATATCTGATTTTGTTTATGAGGCCTTCGAGGTAGGTGAACAAAAGAAAATTCCTTCGTTTGGAGTTGCTCATTTTACATGGGATTGGTTTTTTTCTAAATTGTATCCATTGCCAATAACGACAAGTGTCTTAGATCGTTTTTTTAGGCAAGCAGCTTTGGCGAAACGTATTTATTTTCCACCCTTTACGCCGCCTGAGATTAAAAGATATTATAAAGACATTGCTACCGAAGTGCCTTTGATTGTTCGAAAGAACATCAAACATAAAACCGTGTCGACGGCAGGCAAGTTTAATGTGCTTTTGATCGATTCAGGCGCTGGCGTTTTAGAAAAAAGCATTCTTAAAGCGCTGTCTTTCATAGGACTTATAGATGATTGTCATTTCTATGTTTCATCTAGTTTCAACTGTTCATTGCCGAATGTCACATTGATTGATAAAAATGAATTGTTTATCAATTACATCAGCGACATGGATTTAGTCATAGGCCGTGCGGGATTTAACACCATTTCAGAATGTATTGCCATGCGCACTCCAATGCTTTTGTTGAGCGAAGGCATGAATCCGGAAATGAATGAAAACATGATTGCCATAAAAAATGAAGGTTTAGGATCCTTTATTTCTATTAAGCAGTTTGAGGAAGAATTGCATCAATATCTTCCAAGGTTTATAAAAAATGAATACAAGCAAGTACACTATAACATGCAAAATCACGCCTATACCACCAATGGTGCAGAGGTGATTGCTGCGGATATATTAAACCGCCTCAGTTAAATTACCATGAAGATTGCAGCACTAATTCCTGCCCGAGGAGGTTCGAAACGCTTGGTTAACAAAAACATATATCCATTGCTGGGCAAGCCCTTGCTGCAATATACTATCGAAGCGTGTCTTGCGGCCCCTTCAATAAATACTGTTTTTGTAAGCTCCGACGATGAGCGTATTCTAAAAGTAGCGAAGGATACTGGAGCAATTCCATTGAAGCGCGATGCTGAATTCGCCGACGATAACACACCCAAAATTACCGCCATACGTGCCGTGGTTGAGCAGTCGGAGTTTACGCTGCATGGCCCATTTGATATCTTGGTAATAGCCCAAGCCAATTCTCCACAATTGACTTCAGCTATGCTTGAAAAAGGCATTGCTTTTATGCTGCAGCACAACCTTTGGGAAGTAATGTCTGCTGATCCTTCGGGCGTTCAAAACGCCGCCTTTCGGATTATTCGTTCTGAACACTTGAATAACGATTTTCTCAGTGCACATTGTGGTTTTATTGTCGCTGAATGTAAGGATGTGCATACCATCGAGGATATTGATTACTTGACGAATCAAATGCAGCAAAAACCGTCGGCTTTATAATGTGTGGAATCGCTGGATATATAGGTACAAGTCCCCTTGACGAGCATTTTGAAGCCGCTGCGCTTGATGCTATGCAGCAGCGTGGTCCCGATCATCGGGCGATATTTCGATACCGGGATGACGATTTTTTTGTATCCCTGCTACATGCTCGACTTAGTATCATTGACCTTGATCCCCGTTCCAATCAACCTTTCACGTTGGCTGGTCGCACCCTCGTTTTCAACGGTGAGATATACAACTATCTCGAGCTGGCTCAGAACCTAAAGAACAAAGGTGTTGTTTTGAATACCTCTTCCGACACCGAGGTCTTGCTTCACTACTATCTTCTTTATGGTGAATCATGCGTCGATCATTTCGAAGGGATGTGGGCATTTGCTATCTATGATGAAGCAACCCGAAAAACATTTATATCTAGAGACCCCTTCGGCGAGAAGCCTTTGTATTATTGGAAAGGGCCAGAGGGATTCTTTTTTGCATCCGAAACACGGATTCTTAAAAAGCTGATGGGAAGGCGACTGCAATTGAATGAGCAGCAATTGTTGAGGTATTTAGTGAACGGTCATAAATCCATTTATAAAAGCGGTGAGACGTTTTATGTGGATGTGCATGAAGTGCCTCCATCTACCAATCTCGTTTTGGATGCAGCTGGTTCTTATTCAACTCGGAAGTATTGGCGTCCTTCTTTTACGCCATCTGATATGTCTGAAGCTTACGCAGTAGAAGGCGTAAGGCATCAGCTGATTGAAAGCGTTCGGCTGCGCATGCGTTCGGATGTGCCTCTTGCTTTCTGCCTAAGTGGAGGAGTGGATTCTGCGAGCTTGGTTTCCATTGCGGCAAAAGAACTTGGATGCGCAGTTTCTACATTTTCCATTATTGATTCTGATTCGCGTTACAACGAGTATGGCAATATTTTAGCAACGATAAAAGATACGGGATGCACGAACACGCAGATCATGTTATCTCCCAAGGAAGATCATCTTAGTCGCCTAAAGAATTTAATCAAATACCACGATGCTCCGCTAGGTACGATATCGTATTACGTGCATTCTTTGTTATCCGAGTCAATTCATGCCAGTGGGTATAAAATTGCTATTTCAGGCACAGGTGCCGATGAGCTTTTCACAGGATATTACGATCACTTTAACTTGCATCTCTACGAGATGCGAAATGATCCATCTTACGATTCGCTAGCAAGGGATTGGCGGCAGCATGTTGCTCAGTTTGTGCGGCATCCAGCTTTTCAGCAAGCCGATCTGTATTTTAATGAACCAGGAAAGCGGGATCATATCTATTTAAACAACACGGAATTCGCGTCGTACTTAAAAAAACCTTTTTTCGAACCATTCACCGAAGTGGAGTACTCAAACTCTTTGCTGAGAAACCGCATGATGAACGAATTGTTTCATGAAGTCGTGCCTGTTATTTTGCATGAAGATGATCTTAACTCGATGTTTTTTTCAATCGAAAATCGAAGCCCTTTTCTGGATCGCAGGTTGTTTCAGTTTTTAAGTACTGTTCCTAATAACTTACTAATCAAAGAAGGCTATGCGAAGCGTCTTCTGCGACAAGCAATGCAAGGGATTTTGAACGATGAGGTTCGTTTGTCTCGTGAAAAGAAAGGGTTTAATGCATCCATTAATTCTATTCTCGATTTCGCCAATCCAAATCACCGCGCACAAATTCTGGATGATGGACCTGTGTTTGATCTGATTGACAAGTCGCGTATTGAAAAGTTAATGGGAGAAGGGGAGTTTACCAACAGTTTTAAAAAATTCCTTTTCAATTTCATCAACGCTCGAATTTTTTTGGATCAGCTGCAGGAAGATTGAATAATGGATTGGTTTTTTAACGAAGGCCATTGATGACCTTGATTTAGGTTCTAAGAAGTGTGCAGTGTGATACCTTTGTTGATGTTGATTATAAAACTGCTTCCTAGGCGTTTACAATTAGCACAACCGATCTGCTGAATGCCTTGACATAATCATTTACCGTATCGTATGTTTTTATTATTAATTGATGATATTTTTAAAAATTTTTGATTAAACAGGCGGTTTTTTTTCTTTCTTTTGCCTTTGTAAAATTAAAAAGCACAACATGTTCATTATCTCCGAAATTTTCCCACAGCATGGCGGCAGCTTAGAAGTTGCTGAACAAATGATTCTTCAATCCAAGATAGGCGGCGCAGACGCTGTAAAGGTTCAACTTTACGAGGCCGATCAATTTGGTGCCGAGCGTGCTTATTTAGAATTGAAAAAGGATGGTCTAAAGCGACTTAGGGATTACGCCGACCGACTGAACATTCCGCTTTTCGCAACACCGTTTACGCAAGAACGCCTTGATTGGTGCATCGACCTCGATTTGAAATACCTGAAAGTTCCTGCGCGCATGCATGCCGAAAATCCCGCCCTTGTGGATGCGATTTTGAGTCATGCTAAACCCACCTTCATCTCAGTGCCTAGCGATTATGATGTGAGCAAGGTGAAAATGGTATCTCATGGTATCTATTTGTATTGCATATCGAAATACCCAACCATGATGGATGAAACGAGCTTTCCTGATTTCAGAAATTCTATCTTCAAAGGGTTTAGTGATCATACCATTGGTACCTCGGCTGCCATTTATGCCTCGGCCCACGGTGCGCAATATCTTGAAAAGCACTTTACGCTAAGCTATGGATTTCAGAAAAACACGGAGAAAGCACATGTGGGTGCCATGACCATGGAGGATCTTACGCAAATAAAAAAAATCTCCACCGAGTTTGAAATGATTAAAAGATAATTGACGCAATCGAGCATGTGGAATGCTTTACAGGTTACTTTTCATTTCATTAAATGCATACTTCTCTACACGCTAGGGCTTGATAGAGACGCTGATTCATACCTTGCTGGAAAATCCATTTTAAGAAACATGAGCTATCGCTTAGAGGCTAGTGCCGCTAAGGATTCGCTCATAGGGTTTCGTGTTTTTTGGCGTGTGCTAAAGCAGCTTTTCCGAGCATCGATTCCAAAGGTGGCTTATAACGAGCATTGTATTTTTGATGGTAAAGTCAGCTCAAGCGAACTCCGGAGCACCTATGTTGCCTGGCAAAACGGCGCGAACGCTAGTTTTATCAGTCGAGATCGGCTCCTCTTTATGCCAGCAAGAGGCGGATCGTTAGTGCTTGTTTTTTTTGTAATTCTATTCCTTCCTATATATTGCTTGGCCACGCTCTTCTTACCTTCAAGGGCTAAAATTGCTTTGCTTCTTACTGAATATGTTGAATTAATCAACCTATCCATGCTCCTTAAACAGGGTGGTGTGAAACGCCTGTTCTTCTTTTCTCCCTACGAAAAGGATGCTAATCTTATGGCTCTCTATTTAATGCAAAAAGGCGTGCTCGTGTCGAAACATCCTTCACCTGGGCCCTTGATGACGCACAACAGCATCGTAATAGCCGATATTTTAGCGCTATCCTCCGAGTATCAGCGCGAAGAAATAGAAGGTTCAGCATTACAAATCAGGGCAAAGAAAATTGAAAAGTGGTTTCCTGAAAACAGTCAAAAATACCTCCCTCTTTACGCAAAGAAAGACGTGGTGTCTCCAGCCCTCACTGTTGGTTTTTATTCGCATGCTTCTTGGTTGAGGAAGAAAAAAAATCATAGTGATGACGGGTTAAATATAGTAGCAGCCGAGACGCTCTTGTTGACAGAGTTGGCGCTTTTTTTGAAGGAGCATAAAAACGTTCAATTGGTTGTCTTTTTACATCCTCGCGAGAGGCACCCAAGTGTTGTTAGCCAAAGTCACCACTATTACGCAGACTTTTTTTCTGGCCTAACGTATTCCATCTCTCCCGACACAACCAAAACGGATGCCGCCTTTGACACGGTTGATGTTGCTGTAGCTGCATTCTCAACGATTTTATACGAACGGCTTTTCGCTGGTTTTAAAACCTTGATTGCGAGCTACGGAATAGCTGGTTTTCCAATAAAAGATTCTGCATTGTCTAGCATTACAGTCAATCAAAAGGGGCAACTAGACAAAAAATTGCAGGAGGCGCTTAATAGCACCACACCTGATTTCTTTGCGTCTCATCGTTTGTTTGGCTATCGTTACTTCGAATATGAGCGGTGGCAACAAAAAACTACTTAAGTTCGAATTATTAATAATAACTTAGGTCTTTAATGCAAAAACTCGATCCATTCTTTTGGTTTAGAGCCGATGAAAAAAAGAATTAGGCCAGCTAATCTATGACTTCTTCAAGTATATCCGTTATAAAATCGCTTCAATACCATTGGGCCGCTAATTATTGCAAAGGCCAAAAGGTGATGTACATTGGCTGTGGCAGAGGAGAGGTTTGTAACATCCTTGCTGAGCATGCCGATTTTGTTTTGGGCGTTGATTCAAGTCATGCTAATATTGAGCTTGCGCTGAAATCTACGATGCCGGCGAATGTTGAATTTAAAGTTATAGTGGATGGAGTACTGCCTTTCGAAGAGGCTTCCTTTGATGTGATTATTTTGCCGAATCAAATTGAGTTGGCGTATGATCCTAAGGAATTCTTAAAGAAAATTAATCGCGTTCTTAAGCCTGACGGAAAACTCATTATCTCAACAGTGAACCGACTCTTACGGCTTTATTTTTGGCAAAAGCCTTACGTAGAAAAGCATTATCAAGAATATTCGCCATACAGTTTTAAGAAGTTGTTATCCGAGTATTTTAAGGATGTTGATCTCATGGGTATTCATATCGTAGGCAGCGATTCTGGGGATAATCAAGGAGGCGTGCAAGCCCATAAGTTTAAGCATGGTATAATGCACCCCCTGAGTAGATTCATTTTAAAAAAAATTCGGACAAGCCTCCGTTTTATTCTGCCCTTTGGTTTCTTTAATAACGCAAACAGCAATGCCGCTGTGCCTTTAGTTAAAGTGGAGGTCGATTCCTTTACTAACTCATCCTTGCAAGAAACGCTAGAGAAGCTGCTTTTCGTTAAGGATAATATTGAGCGCTGCACCGACATGCTCGCGATTTGTTGTAAATCTGATAGCAATGCAAAATAAGGGTAATAACAGCGCATCCTTCCGTGATCCGGATGGCTTTGTGTTTAAACAGAACGGTGTTAATTACAGGCAGGTTAATGCTTCTTATGCTGCAGATTACCAATTGCTCATGGCTTCTGGACTCTATGCAGAATTAGTCAAGAAGCACCTGCTGATTCCGCATAAAGAATGTGATCTTAAAAGTTTCGCCGAACACCCTGATGCCTATCTAATAGTGGAGCCGGAGCAATTATCCTTTGTCTCTTATCCGTACGAGTGGTCCTTTTCGCAACTCAAAGATGCTGCTCTTGTTACCTTGGAAGTACAAGCCCTCGCTTTGTCTTTTGGAATGTGTTTAAAAGACGCAAGTGCTTACAACATACAGTTTCACAAAGGCAAGCCCGTTTTTATTGATACACTTTCGTTCACGACCTATAAGGAAGGTGAGCCATGGCAAGCATTTAGGCAGTTTTGCCAGCATTTTTTGGCGCCGCTCGCCTTAATGAAAAACACCGATATTCAACTCTCGCAATTGTTGCGAATACACATCGACGGCATTCCGCTTGACCTGGCTTCTCGACTCCTGCCTTTTAAAACCAGGTTTAATTTAACCTTAGCAACGAACATCCACTTGCATGCTCGTTTTCAGTCGAATTACGGTTCGGGTAAAGAGGAGGTAAAGCAGCGGAAAGTTAGTAAGAATGGGATTCTAGGGCTTGTCAGTTTATTGAGAGGGTATATCAAAGGACTCGACTGGAAGCCCAAAGGCACCGAATGGGCTGCTTATTATACCGATACAAACTATACAGCAGCAGGCCTTGCGCATAAGAAAGAAACACTTCGATCGATGCTCGATAAAGCCGCGCCAAAGCGTGTCCTTGATTTAGGTGCTAACAACGGCGTATTTAGCCGCATCGCTGCTGAAAAAGCCGAACATGTTATTTCTAGTGATATCGATCCGTCGGCGGTGGAACAGAATTATATGCAGGTTTGCAAAGCCAATGAAACAAATCTATTGCCGCTTTTAGTCGATTTAACCAACCCTCCAGGGGCATCCGGATGGGCGAACGTAGAGCGCGGTTCATTTTTAGATCGCGCTAAAGTGGATCTAACGATGATGTTGGCTTTGATCCATCACCTGTGCATCTCCAACAACCTGCCTTTCGAAGAAGTGGCTGCCATGGCAGCAAAGCAAAGTAATTGGCTCATCATCGAGTTCGTGCCGAAACAAGACTCGCAAGTGCAGCGTTTGTTGCTCAATCGCAAAGATATTTTTCTGTCTTATGATCAATCTAATTTCGAGCTGGCTTTTGCAAAGCATTACAAAGTAGTGCAAAAGGAGAAGGTGATGGATAGTGATCGTGTCTTATATTTGATGGAGCGTTATGCTGAGCCAGGACGCTAAAGGAGTACTCGTTATTGCCTATGTTTTTCCGCCCTATCCTGGTGTAGGTGGGCGGCGTTGGGCTAAATTCGTAAAGTATTTTAGTCGACATGGCAATCGTGTTCATGTTATTTGTGCAAAAAATCCGTTTGATCATGCTTCTTCTTGGATGCAAGACCTGCAAGCGCTATCTGTTAACGTGCATGCTCTTCCGTCCTTTTATCCAGCAGTGCTGCAAACAAAACCCGCTACGGTTTTGCAAAAAATTGCTTATCGCGCCTGGCTTTTGTTTTTAAATCTTTACAGCGTTGGCAATAGGTACGAACGCGCTTTGTTCTGGAAGTCGTCCATGATTAGCAAAGCGGCTGAAATTATCCAACAAGAGCATATACGCAATGTTATTGTTACAGGGCCGCCTTTTTACTGCCTTCATCACAGTCTCGACCTTAAAAAAAAATTCCCAGCTATTAACCTCATCATGGATATCCGTGATATGTGGACCGATAACCAATCCTTTCTGGGGTATAGCGCATTAAGCGCTAAGCGTCTTGCATACGAGCAACAATTGGAGAAGGAGGTCATGAATGGCGCCGATGTTGTAGTTTCTGTGGCTGAAGCAATGACGAAGCGTTTTAAAGCGCGATGCGAGAATCATACGACACGCTTTGAAACAATTCTTAACGGTTTCGATTCAGATGATTTTCAAGGGCTCGATACCTCTTCAATAAAGAATTCATCAGGCGAACACATTCGGATGGTTTTTACAGGGACGCTCTATCAAGCTATTGATTCGGTGATGATGCCTTTTGTCGACGCATTGAAACGATTAAAAGAGCAAGAGCCGAACGTTTTTAGTCGTCTTCAATTTGATTTCTATGGTGATGCTCCCCAACACTATCGCGATCTCCTGCTCAACAGCTTTCCTGCAACATGTCGCTTTCACAAAACAATTCCGCTAAAAGAAATGTTCGCGCGAATCGCCGAAGCCCATTACACAATGCTTTTTCTAGCGGACGATCATACCTTCTCCACAAGTTCAAAATTTTTTGAATACATGGCCATGAAAAAGAAAGTGCTCGTGTTTTCAAAACAAGGAGAACTAGGAACCTTTGTTGAGCGAGAAAAAATTGGCATTGCAATCACGCCGGATAGCATGGATAAACAATTGCTCCGCTTTGTTGCGGAGCACGATACCGGTAATCAGGCTTTTCCTGCTAGCTTCGATGTAAATCGCTATTCCGTGGAATCGCTTGCTAGCGAATTCGAAAAACTGCTTATCTGATGAAAATCCTCTACTACTCACCCAATCCCCAACTCGGACTTTACGATCCGTCTGGATACGGTACGCATATGCGGGAGATGATCGCAGCAATGCAGGACCTTGGGCATGAAGTAATTCCCTTCATCGCCGGTGGGCAAGAGCAGCATGGTATTAATAAAGTGAAGCCCGCAAGCAGTTTTGCAAAGCGTATAAGTAAGCTTTTACTGCCGAGCTATATCTGGTCGAGCTTACGCGACCGGCACTTGCTTCGCAAAGATCATGAGCTCCAGAAAAAACTTTTGCAAATCATCCACAAGGAACAGCCCGACCTGATTTACGAACGAGGCTCACACCTGCAATTATCTGGTGTTGAAGCGGCAAAGCAAGTAAAAATTAGACATGTACTAGAGGTCAATGCGCCCCTAGCAGAAGAGAAGAAACTCTTTGGCGGCTCCTCTTGGTATGATGCACAAGCCGATGCGTCAGAGAAAAAACTACTCTCCATGACTTCTCGCGTACTCGTTGTGTCTTCTGCCTTGAAGTCCTACTTTTTGGATCGGTATGGTTTGGATGCCGAGCGCTTCACCGTTGTTCCCAATGCGGTGCATTCGTCCAATATAATGCTAGACACGGAAGGTATCGATACCGTTCGCCTGCGTTACAACCTTGTTGATAAAACCGTCATCGGTTTCGTGGGCTCCATCTTTCCTTGGCACGGGGTCGACTTGATGATAAAAGCCTTTGCAGAAGTAGCCTTGGCCTTTCCAAATGTAGTTTTGTTGATTGTAGGGGACGGTGTGGTATTGCCTGAATTGAAACAATTGGCAATCAAACTTGATCTTGCAGATCGTATTCATTTCACAGGGAATGTGCCGCATCTAAGGGTTACCGATCATATCGCTTGCATGGATATTTGTGTAATGGCCAAGTCCAATTGGTATGGCTCTCCGGTGAAGATTTTTGAATACGGTGTGCTCGGCAAAGCCATCGTGGCGCCCAATACAGCACCCGTTGCCGAAGTAATGGAGCATGGCAAAGATGGTCTTTTAGTGGCCCCGACGAGTGCGGAAATAAAATCGGCCATCACGCTTTTTCTCGAGCAAGCCGAAGCACGCTCTCGCATGGGAATGTCCTTTCAAACGAAAGTTAAAAGGAATCACACTTGGCGTATTAATGCGATGCGCTCTTTAGAAGCTTAAACTTATTCAGGCAGCACAACAAGCTTCTGCGTTTGCTTTCCTTTTAAGCCGTTCAAGGTAACAAGATAAACGCCAGCTTTTAGTCCCATTTGACTTGCGCTAAAGAGCTCGTTCTTTTTGCCATTAACCTGCTTGCTAAAAAGATGCTGGCCTTGCAGGTTCCTTATTGAAAGCGTGTAGCTGTCATTTTCAGTTCCAGGAATGACTGCGTTGAAAGCATCCTGACTCAAGCTTGGATAGATACTGAAAGCGCTTGTCTTTTCATTCAATTGCGGAACTCCCGTTGCCGAGAAGTAGGCATAGATGGTGTCGCCAGCATTGAGGTTTAGCGTCACATTCAGCGAGTCGTTTGAAGGACTCAGCGTATGAACCTGCGAATCCCAGCCCATGAAGATGCCGCCATTTTTAGCTATCGCTTTTAGGTTAACCGTTACACCACCGAAATAATCGCCGTTGAAAGGATAGGAGGTAGGCACAATAGAATTGATCTGTATGTCACCTCTGAAGGGATCGTCGGCGATGAAGGTTACAGGATAAGGACCGCTCAGTGAATAGCAGTCAATCAAGCCCGAATCGATGGCTGCACAACGCGCCGTCATGTAGTCGCGCATTGCTTGAACATTGGTGTTCCATTCGGTCACCGTGCCACCCCAACGTGCTGTTTGTCGCTGCATCTCGGGTGCGATTATGCCAGTCATGCTATCCAATAGAAAGTGCATGTAGTTGCAGCTCAGCGTGGTGTTGTTTAGGTCGATAAACCGCGAGATGTATTGTTGCTTGAAGCCCGGGTTTGCCAGCAAGGCATTCAGCAAGGGCACATGACCTTGTCCTCCAGGATCACTGAGCTGCTCGGGGTTGCAAGGGTTAGCCGTTGGAGCTTGCGTTGGTACTCCAGTATAATTGATGTAATGCCCGAAAGTGGCATCCATGTCCCACAGTTCATAACGCCATTTCTTTTTACTACCGTTTGGATTTAATCCACGCCACCAAGCGGTGTTCCAATTGAGCCAGTCCGAAGTGACGCAGTAGGAATTCAATACAAAGTAGTCAATCATGCTGTTCACATTAAAAATGCTGTCAACATGATTATAATTGGCTTGAATGGCCAAACTGTTACCGGTAGCGAATGTCACTAAGCTGTTCCAATCAGTTGCTGCTTGAGGTCCTCCGTATTCGTTCCAAGTACCGCCCCAGGTTTTGATAAACTGCACATCGTTCGGTGCGCCGCTATATTGTTCATCTTGCTTGTAATAATAGCTCGTGAAATCACTGTCGTCGGCTTTTTCTCGAAGATCATAGACGCCCCAATACGGATTGCTCACCCCTGGACCGAATACATAGAGCACGCAGGGTTCCCAGGTGCGTTCGTCAATCGATAAACCGCTTCGTTGTGACAGGGTGTTTACATAGGAATCACGGATATGTGCAGGACCATTGGTACCTCCAATACCAGATGGGTAGTTGTCGTTGGCTGCAGCCTTTAAAATAATGCGTTGAAAGGTCGGCCGTGTTTTTCGGCTGAAAAGAGGATAGGTTAATGCATAATTGTAGCCAAAGTAATCGCGCGATATAAAATCAATGCCGCGTTGGTTATACGACCATGAATCGTTTCCGTGTTCGTTTGATGTGCCGTAGGTTTCGGTTTGAAAAACGCCGAACTTGTCGAAGTACTCCAGGCAGGTCTCGGGATTTAATTGCGTACCACCAAACAAGGTCGCCACCTGGTCGCCATACACTGAAATAACAGCCATAGGATGGCTGACATTTAGAAAGTAGGTATTGCTTTCGATAAAGCTTGGCGGTGTCATCGGATTGCTGCTGAAAGCCCGCGCACGAATAACGGTTGTGCCATAGAGCGTAAGCGAACTGCTATATAATGGCGAAGTGTTTGTAGGTGTTGTTCCGTTTGTGGTAAAGCGAATTTCGGCAGCGGGATCGGCACAGGTTATGTTCAGCGTGATAGAGCTCCCATTATAAAATCCAGCTTGCATACTCAGTATAGGGCGTGGAACATACTCTTGTAGCGCACCGCTGTTGGCATTGCCCGGTGTTGGTGTTGTAAACAGGCTCCATGAAGATGCGCCATCTGTTGTTCGGCCGCGCGAATGATTCACCTGAGCTGGAACAGTAACGCCAGCTGGCAGTGAGTCGATGATGACGCCCGTGTTATTCGAAAGTAGAATATGTTCAGGTTGGGTTTGGTTGAGCTTAAAGCTCGTATGATAATAACCACCACTCAAGGCGCGCCGACCGGAACAAAAGAGAAGTTGATGTGCGCCGGGTGCCAATGTTATTGCTGGCAGCGTATCTTTAAAGGGTTTGTTCGGGTTGTCGGAGATGTAATAACCAGCTAGATTCACGCCCGTACTGCCTGCATTGTATAGCTCGATCCAATCGTTGTAAGCGGCAAAGTTATCCTGTATGGTGTTTTTGTTGGAGCAAGAGTACTCGTTAATAAGCACCTGTGCATGGAGTAGGGCAGGTGTTAGAAACAGTGCAAGTAAAAGATAACGTGTGAAGCGAATAGAAGGCATAGTGGGTTTATTTCCTATATCAAATATACGAAGAATGTCGAAGTAGAGAGGGCATACTCTTAAAACAAAAAACCCTCTCCGTTTCGGGAGAGGGTTTTAGCATTAATGTTTGATACAATAAACTTAGCTTATTTTCTTAACATTAACAGCGTTCAGGCCGCGTTTTCCTTCAGCTACCTCATAAGATACGCGATCGTTTTCACGGATTTTGTCCGTCAAACCTGTTGCATGTACAAAGAGCTCTTTTTCTGAATCGTCATCCTTGATGAAGCCGTAACCTTTGCTCTCATTGAAGAATTTTACAATACCGGTTGCCATAAAAAAATAAAATTATTAGTTAATAAATGAAAATTTAACACGAAGATAGAAAACAAAAAACTTTTTTCCAAGTTCCTAATTAGTGACCGTGCGTGCCGTCATGTACGTGGCCGTGGGCGATTTCATCCTCTGTAGCCTGGCGGATGCTGATTACTTCACCGCTGAAGTGCAGGTTTTTACCAGCCAAAGGGTGGTTAAAATCCATCTTCACAGCACTGTCTGTAATCTCAAGCACCTTACCTTGCAGGTGGTGTCCTTCGTTATCCATCATAGGCAGCATTTTGCCTACTTGAATAACAGAGAGGTCGATCGTGCCGTCTGGGCCATTGAAAGCCTCCTTTGGAACAGGAACGATGGCATTCAGGTCGAATGTGCCGTAGCCGTTGGCTGGGTCGATGTCGAATGCGAACTTGTCACCGGCACTCATGCCTGCGATCTGTGTTTCAAAGCCTTGAATGAGTCCGCCGTTGCCGAACAGAAATACAAAAGGAGTTTCAGCGCTTGTTTTCTCGAGAAACACTTTCTCTTGGCCAGGTTCGCTAGTTTCGAGGTTGTAGCTCACAGTCACAACCGCATTTTGTTCAATTTTCATGGTATAAAGATTAATGATTTAGCAGGTTTTGGGTAATGCCCTATTTTGCAGCGTCTGCAAGGAACTTCGCCAAGCCGATATCCGTCAAAGGATGCTTAAGCAGATCAAGGATCGCTGTCAGCGGGCAAGTGGCCACATGCGCACCAGCTTCAGCACAACGCACGATATGCACACTGTGACGGATGGATGCAGCTAAGATCTGCGTGTTGAAAGCAGGGTAGTTAGTATAGATGTGCGCGATTTGCTCAATCAAGTGCACGCCATCAACAGAGTTATCATCGAGGCGACCTAAGAAAGGAGAAACATAGGTGGCGCCAGCTTTGGCCGCAAGAATCGCTTGCCCCGCAGAGAAAACCAGGGTGCAGTTGGTGCGAATGCCTTTGTCAGAGAAGTATTTCAACGCACGGATACCTTCTTTTATCATCGGCACTTTAACCACAATGTTTTTATGCAAAGAGGCCAGTTTCTCGCCTTCCTTTACCATGCCGGCAAAGTCGGTTGAATACACTTCAGCACTAACATCGCCATCTACTAGGTTGCAGATGTCCACATAATGCTGTTCGATGTTCGGCTGGCCTTTGATGCCTTCCCTAGCCATCAAAGATGGGTTGGTTGTTACACCGTCAAGAACCCCAAGGGCTGCGGCTTCGCGAATCTGGTCGAGGTTGGCTGTGTCAATGAAGAATTTCATGAGTGAATAGGGTGTGTTTTTTAGGAAATAAAAAAGGACAGACCGTTATATCGCACCGCTCAACCGCTTGCCCTTGCTTCCTTCCGGACCTGGGGGAGTTCAGCAGGAGCTGGTCGTATAGGGTCTGTCCGGGTGCAAAAGTAAGGATTGTTTTCTTAATTCGAAGCAAGTACCAAGTCGGCGGCCTCTTCGCCCACCTGACTTCCTATCGCAACCCCCATGCCACTAAGGCGAACGGCGCAAAAAATAGTTTTCGACAAGGCCTCTACGATAGGTGTTCGTTTGCTGCCCATGCACATGATGCCGCTCCATCGCTGCTCGATGCTGTAGTTTTGGCCTGGCAAGATAACGGTCTTGAGGTAATGCTCGAGTTGGTTTTGGACCTTTTCCGTCAAGCCAAAAGCGGTTGTTTCTTCGGCTTTAAAATCGAGGTTGCGCCCACCACCAAAAAGCACGCGCTTACCCACGTTGCGGAAATAATAATAGCCATCGTCGAAATGAAAAGAACCTTGAAAGGGAAGCTTCTCAATCGCTGAGGTGATAAGCACTTGCGCCCTGGCCGGAACCACATCGATGCCCGGTGCTAAGGTGGCTGTGAAACCGTTGGTGGCTAGCAGCACGCGTTTGCTTTTAAGGATGCTGCCGTCGCCGCAAAGGATGCGTACTGCTTGCTCTTCGTCCTCGATGGATTTCACCGCAGTACCGAAGCGTACCTCAACTCCCGCAGCACGCACCTTTTCTAAGAGCGCTTTCATCATCTGGCCCGAATCGATCTGGCCTTCGAGCGCATTGCGAATCAGGTGCTCGGTGCCTTTAAAGCCGAAGCCAGAGATACTATGGTCAGCGCTTACATAGGTTTGTTTTTTGCCAAGGATAGGAGCGAGGGTACGGTTGATGCCGTCCATGCGTTCCATACATAAGGCATGCTGGCCTTTTTGTTCAGTAAAAAAAAGTTCGTGTCCACCTTTTGCTTCAAAGCCGATGGCTTTGTCACCAAGATTCTGTCGCAGCTTTTGAAGCCCTTTCCAGCGCTTCTCCACCATGCCAAAAACCTCCGATGCCGGATGGTGCGCTAGATCATCGATGATCTCCGACAAGGTGCCGAAGCAGGCTACTCCAGCATTGCGGGTGCTAGCCCCTGCAGGAATGCTGCCGCGTTCAAGCAGCAATACGCGTAAGGATTTGGCTTTCTTCTTAAGCTCCCAAGCAGCATACAGGCCAACGATTCCGCTTCCAATAACAACCACGTCGTAGCCGTCGAGCCAGGTTTGATTTTCCCAGAAACTGAAGGGTTGGTTCATGCTGATTGTCTTTTTGCTTCGAAATTAATTAATTTCTGTGTCACTCTTGAAGCATTGATGAATATTTACTCAATCAGGCAGGACGCAAAAAAAACGGCCCGGCTTATCCGGACCGTTCTTTTAATGTGCAACATCTTTATCGAATTACCTGCAGTTTGTTTACCTCGCCATCTTGCATGCGGAGTATATACAAGCCATTGTTTAGGTCGGCGATGGATATTAACGTGTTTGCTTCGCTCGTTAAACCCACTTGCAAGATGCGGCCTTGCATGTCTTCGATGGTATAGTGCAAACCGCTTGTTTTTGCATGCAGCGTGATGGTTTCGCTTGCTGGGTTAGGGTAGATACTTAAACGCTCAGCAACAGGAATAGCTTGTACCGAGCTGGTGCTGTTGGTGATAAAGGCCAAATCATCCACCCAGAGGCTGCTGCCCTTGTGTCTTTGTACCTGGTCACCAACTGAGAATTGGATGAAAGCCGTATCCGGTGTTGCGCTGCTGGTATAAACGAGAGCCAGGTTTCCGTAACTATAAACAGGAATGTCTAGATTGTTGCTTAAGGTTGCTGTGGCAATGATGTCGCGTGTACCGCTGGTTGCGTTCCATTTGCTCAGTGCCACGTCGATCTTGAAGAAATCGCCCTGCTGGCCGGTATATTGCAGCCAACCGCCAAGACTGTCGGGCCGACCTGTGTATGGAAAGCCGCCATAGCTTGTGCCGGGAGGGGGTGGAGGACCTTGTGTTTGAACGCCGGTATACATCAATCCTCCGATTGTGTCGACGGTACTTGTTTGTGGGTTGGTGATGGTGTCCACCGTTAGCAAGGCGGCATAAGAACCAGCGTGAGCTAGCGTGCTCTGCGATACATTCGGAGAGGTAGCCCAGTCGCTTGGCGCTAAAAAGGGCCCTGATTGAGCCCATGTTTCAAAGCCTGCATTAGGGATAGTTTGCGCAAACCCGATTGCGGAAGAGAAGAGAAATGCAAGTACAAAGAGTTTTTTCATGTGTGTGTTTTATTTCTTAGAAGATAAAAACCCTATAATCCTTCTTGCTTAATTTATGATTTGTTTACTCGAAGAATTATTTTGTCGTCTTATCGTCTTTTGGTGTTAACGCACTGTCGATGGGTTCCCACAATTCAAGTTTGTTTCCATCGCCATCCATGACATGAACAAATTTGCCGTACTCAAATGTTTCAATCGAATCAACAATCGTCACTCCGTTTGCTTTTAGTTTCTCAACAAGTCCTTCTATATTTTGAACCCGGTAATTAATCATGAATTCCTTTTTCGAAGGCGCGAAGTAGGCGCTGCCTGTTTTAAAAGGACTCCATTGGAGAATATTGACCTCCTCGGGTTTGTTGATGTTTCGGGATTCAAAAGAGGAGCCGTATTCGTTGGTGTCGATACCTAGATATTTGCGGTACCAAGCGCTGGTTTCTTTCGGATTGTCGGTAAAAAAGAAGATGCCGCCAATGCCGGTCACTTTGGGTGTTGTATCTGAAGCTGCTTTGTTTGTTTTGTTTTCCATGCTTGATTGGGTATAGCCGTTTGTAATTAACATGCTCATAAAAAAAGAGACGAGGCACGTTTTTTTTAGGATTCCTGAACCGTTTGTTAAATTCATAACGTGTTTATAATGCTTGTGCAGGTACCCCCTGAAAATTGCATTGGATAAAAGTAGAGAAAATCTGTAGTTAATCATTTATATAGACGAAGACCAATTAACCTGCAAGATCAAACCTTTTGCTCATTATTGATTTAATGCCCATTAAAAAGCAGAGCGAAAAATCGCCCTGCTTGGTTTATCTGAAAAAATGCTTGTTATCTGCAAGTTCTTTTTAAAAGGCTTGCAAGAAACTATTTTTAATAGCTTGGTTTTAGGTGTTTTTTTGCAAAAAAAAGTCAAGGTGAAAAGGTGTACATGTTTAAAGAATAAGCTTTTGATATTCGTCTTTTTTGCAAGTACTATACTAATCGCTGTAAAGACAGCTCAATCGTATCCGCAGAATCAATACTTTATTCGTATCCGTTTATTGCAGTATTATTTTCTTGCAAAGCCTGTTCTTCTGTTCGTCTATTGTGTGCACGAAGTACATACCTGCTTGCATTTCGCCTTTTTCGATTAGAAGCTCTGTGCCGGTAAAATGAATGGTTTGAATTTCTTTTCCAAGCAGGTCTGTTATTTTAATTGTGGTGTTCTTTTGTTCTTCTGAAAAGGCAATCGTTGTAGCAGTTGAGAAAGGGTTAGGATATATGCTCATTCCAGGTTCATTTAAGGCTATCGTTTTGTCTATACCAGTCGACTGACCGATATGTACAGCATCAATAAAAAGATTGTTTGACCACCCGCAAATTTTACGGAAGCGAATCATAACTTCCCCGGTATATGCAGCCAACGAAATAGTTTCATGTTTCCATTGGGTAGCAGTAGGCCAAAAATAATTAGATGTGGGATTAGCCGTTTGAAGGGTACTACCACCTTTGTAAAATTGGCTATTCCAGCTTACCCCGCAATCGGACGATATTAATACATTAAGAGAATCGTAATATCCAGGATAATAGGCATAGGCATACTCGAAGTCAAGTGCAGGGTTTGTTACTCCTGTAATACTAATCATAGGCATATCAAGGTCGTAGTAAGCGCCGAAATACCCGGCGTTTCCAATCGCAGCAGAATATTTACCATTGAATGGAGCTATTGATGTTTGTCCCCATTGGTATAGGTAAGATGTGGAATTTAAACTCCAACCAGCCGGAGGAAAAACATCACCTTCAAAATTTTCAGTTAAAGGAGCAATGACCGCAGCAGAAGTGTTTACAATAAAGTCACTTTTTGTAGTATCATTAAATGTATATCCTTCAATGCCTGCATTAGGAGCCGAAGTATAGCATGTGAATGTGTGTGAACCGCTGGTTGCGATAATTACCGGTAGATTTACAGCAACCTGACTTCCTGTTCCCAAAGCACCTACCCAGTTATAAACAGCCGGTAGGCCACCATCAATTTTATAATTTATTGTAACCGTATTAAGCAGGTTGCTTCCATAGTTCTTAAGTGTAACCGATGGCGTTTCTGATGCAATGCAGCCATTCCCCATAGGGCTGGCGACTGAAGTAATACCTGCATCGTTGGGTAGCGTCGGATATTGATCATGAAAAACAGCTAATAGTGGATTTACGAGCGCATTATAATTGGTCCATCCACCATTTGTTAAAAAGCAAAAAGCCGTTTTAGTTCGTACATCATACCACATAATCGATTGGTATCCCAACATGCTGCCTGAATGACAATATGCATAATCAATTGTGGGGTCTGAATAATAGGATTCCATCAGACCAAGTCCATAATTAAAGCCACCCTCATTTGCGCACTGAATGGGTTGGAAATTTAATATTTCCTTCAAAGAAGAATCAGCAATAATTGCCCCGCTAAACAAAGCACTATACCATTGAACCATTTCACCTGCAGTTGAAAGAAGTCCCCCGGCAGCGGTGCCAGTGCTGAATAAAGATGTTACAGGCGAAGCAAATTCTCCCCAAGTTGCATCCCACATGTGCGCCACCGGTCCATTGGGTGCCTCAAAGGCCCCGACAAAAGTGCTATCCATACTTAGCGGATCAAAAATTGCACTATGCAGATTCTGAACCCAGGAGTTACCCGTAGCTGATTCAATAATCATCGCCGCAAGTAAATAATTGGTATTGGAATATTGACAACCCCTGCCTGGAGCAAAATGCGGTGCTCCTATTGTTGCAAGAATTTCCTGCGGTGTCCAAAATCGGCTAGTATCTGCCCAGATAGAGTCGCTCCAAATATGGCCATCATTTATGTAATCAAAAAAACCAGTTTGATGAGCAAGCAACTGGCGGATAGTTGCGGAGGAATCAATATGCTGAAAAGACGGCAACCATTGATCTACATGATCATTGAGAGAGAGCACGCCTTGTTCTTGAAGTTTTAATATAGTAGTAGCAATAAAAAGCTTGGTGTTGCTTGCAATGCCAAAACGCATATCAGCAGTGATAGGCACTCCAAGTGATGAGTTGCCGCTAACGCCAGTCCATAGGCCTTGCCCAGGTGAATATACAGCAATAGAAGCACCTTTAATATTATTAGTACTTACAGCTGTGTTTAATGCCGTTTGAAACTGATCTGCCCATATTGTATTAAATGTTTGGGCAGTGCATTGCACTATAAAGGCAAATGCGATAATAGAAAGCAGCATGATTTTTTTCATGGTAATAAAGATTGCTTTTTTGTGAATTTATTTTTCTCTTCTAAATTTTATTGCTGTATAACAAATTTGCCTTTTAAGCTTCTCTTATCGCCCTTTACTTCATAAAAATATACGCCCGCACTCCAGGATGAAATAGCGATGACATTGTCAATGCCGCTAAGTTTTTCTTTATAAACAACATTTCCCATAATGTCATTAATAAGCAAGGTTTCTTGAGAGGTATAGTTGCTTTGATGAATGTTTAGGATGGTAGAGGCGGGGTTTGGGTAAATATCAACAGTATTGACAGTTGAAATTTCAGAAACTCCGGTGCACGCATTTACATGTATTTGTAAAAACCAAGGGGGTTGTAAACAACCATATGAGTCAATGGCTTGATAATTTATATTATAGTATCCCAAAGCGGTAGCATGAAATAGATTGTATCCCGTTATGTGACCAGCACAAGTATACCTTCCTCCAGTTGGTGTTGCAACATTTAATGTCAAAGGCAGATCTGATATGCAAACATTGATGGAGTCAGGTATCGTCACATTAATCAAAGGCATTACAAATATGGTGTCGCTTAAACTCGAAACTCCACATGCATTTAAAATGTTAACAGTATAGATAGCAGTTTCTGTAGCGGGAATCTGAAGCCCATAACCAGCGCCTGTGGGTGTTCCATCAATAGACCATTGATCGCCACAACCCATACAAAGACTCGGAAAATAGGCGTACAGGTGAGTCGAAGAAGGCCAAGGCATGCAAAGAGTATCATATACATTTGTAAACATAACTATAGGTAGTCTATTAATAGTAAAATTGGAAGTAGCGCTTCCTATAACTGCACTATCTGTTGTAATAATTCGTATGTTGTATTTTATGCTAGGATACAGGCCTGTCGGAATAACGGTATGCATAATAACGGCATTGGTGCTTTGAATCGAATCTAAAAGGGTTGGGTTGTTGAATGTCCCCGCACTGTCAGATAGTTGTGCAATAAAATAATTGCCTGCATTCAATTGCACATAATTGGAAGGGTAGATTGCAAGTGCAATGCTATCTCCGGCACAATAATAGGTGGATGGGAGGATGGCATAAGGGTTATTATTTGTTCCGGCAAGAATTGGCTGATTCGGTGAACTATTATAAGCGTAATCTTTCACTATCAGTGTTGATCCAGTATGAAACAATTGAACCCATCCAAAATAATTTTCGCCTCCAAAATGAAATTTCAACCCAACATATTTACAAGAATCTAAGCCAAATGACCCTGTTATAGAATAACCCGTCTGCCATACGGTTATGTCACTGCCATAGCAATACTCTGTATAATTATACAAATCTAGAGGTGTCATATAACTCCAGCCAACAGCATTCGAATCAATCGAAGCAGGACATGTAAGTGCCAGGGGCAAATTTGTCGAGTCACTCAAAACCGCATTGCTATCCAGTGAAGCAATAGAGATTAAAGTTTGGCTTAATACGTCACAATGCATCGACAATTCTTGGCCGTAAGTATAAGTAATGTCAAAATCTGTGATTCCATCATTATTAAGATCTAGGTGATACATTGAATTAGTAACACTTACAATAGTATCAGGAATCACATCCGTGTAAATAATTTGTGCATTTGACACATGTATACTGAGGAGGCAAATCAGTGCGAGGAGGATTTTTTTCATGTTTTTTTAAATTAAGGATTAATGCTAATCTGTTTTTATAACCTTTCTGCAATGGTTTTTAATGTTAATCAAATGTTAATAGCAAAAGTGAATACTATTCCTAGCACGAAGGTTGCGGCCTGCGTGTGGGCTAAAGAGTCTTATAGGAAGTATGAAATAGAAGAAAAAATTAACACGCCTTATGTCAAGACTGTGTTATTTATGTTTGGCCTCTATGAAAGGATATAGGAGGCATTTCTTAAAATATTGAATAAATTTAAAACAAATTATGTTACCCTACAATTAAATGCATAGTGTTTGGTTTTAGGTGTTTTTTTGCAAAAAAAAGTCAAGGTGAAAAGGTGTACATGTTTAAAGAATAAGCTTTTTATATTCTTCTTTTTTGCAAGTACTATACTAATCGCTGTAAAGACAGCTCAATCATATCCGCAGAATCAATACTTTATTCGTATCCGTTGATTGCAGTATTATTTTCTTGCAAAGCCTGTTCTTCTGTTCGTCTATTGTGTGCTCGAAGCACATACCTGCTTGCATTTCGCCTTTTTCGATTAGAAGCTCTGTGCCAGTCAAATGGATGGTTTGAATTTCTTTTCCAAGCAGGTCTGTTATTTTTTTGTGGTGTTCTTTTGTTCTTCTGAAAAGGCAATCGTTGTAGCAGTTGAGAAAGGGTTAGGATATGTGCTCACGTTTTGCAGCTACACGATTTGGCGATTTCGAAGCACCAATTTTGATGCGGAGTCCGCCAGCTGGCGGATGATTAACCTTCGCCAATTGGCGGATTGCGGAGCACTGAACCGCTTTTTTTGCCAAACCCGAGTTAGCGGTTCGTGCTACTGCTTGTTCGGAGTTGGTCAGCCCGAAATGCGCACAACGGTTTATTTGATTACTTGTCCACAACCTATTTGCCGTCTTTGTATATGGTAATCCGTTTTGGTTTTTGTCCGTTGTTGTGCAAATAATTTTCAAACTCTATTTTGACCAACTCAAATTTGCCTGATGAAGTGTTGTGGTTGAAATTGATAAAATAATCATACTGATGTTCTCCACCGTTTGAGAAAACAACTAAAATAAACGCTGCTTTTTCGTTGTCAACCCAGCCCATCATATTCACATAAACCAAAGATTTTCTCGCTGCCTGTTTTTTTTGTCCAACTTCTGGGCTAACAAGTCGTATTTGTGTATTCTCAATTGTTGCAGGTAGTTCAATACATGGAAAGTCGTCAGGTTGTCCGTAAATATGCTTTCCAAAATACAAGGTGTCAAATGTGGTCTTATCCTTTTTGTAAGCTGATTTTATAAACTCAGCAATGGCTTGGGTATAAATTTTTGTTAGTTCATCTTTCTGCCAAGTCAAACTATCTGTCGTTGCAGATTTTTTTTGACGAGTTGAAGAACTGTCGGCAATGATTTTGTCAGTCACCGACTTGTCACCTGTATGATTTGTGCAAGCAGTCAAGCCAAGGAAAATTGTCAAAATTAAAAATGTCATTATGTATTTATGTCTGTACATTTTTTGCTCTGTCGGTTAATGTTTCCACTGTAGTCCAGCATGACCGCTAACGTCTCGCAGCTTTCCGCCGGCGGGGTGGTTTAATCGTGCAACAAATCTAAAACAATTCGTGTGATTTTCAAACAGCAGAATGCCCCGCTGGAGCCAAGGCGCTGTTAGCGGCCGAAAGGAATCCGCGACGGAGTCACCGCGAAAATAACGACAAGCTTGTCTGCGATTTGATCCGCGAATCAGGTCGCGAATTGTACCGAGGAACAGCTAAGTTTTTTGGAAATCGTTCGGGCACGATTTTCGTGATCTTTGATCCCTAACCGGTAAAAAAAGCGGAGCATCAAATCGCCCCGCTGCGTCTATTCGCCCGTATGGTCTTTTTAGCCGCGACGCTCCTTTTGGCCGCTAACGGTTTGGGGCTAGAAGAAGTGCGGGATTAAAAGCACTAAACTTTCTTAACCGAAACCGTGAATTAAATGCACTGAACTTTATTGCAACTTTACAGAAATAAATTTATACCGCTGAAAAAATAAAGTTGCGACTTGCAGAAACCCCGCATTTTTTTAGCCCCTGTTAGCTGCTGTGCTTCTATTTAGAATTATGTGTATTCAATTAAGCAGCAAGTTTTTTCTTGCTCTTTTTTTGTAACGGCATTTTTCTTCCTGTTGCTTTGTAGTAAGCAATAATATCACTAATATGCTTTCTGTATTCTTTAGTCAACGGAGTAGGATCAACTATAAAGTCAATACCTTCGGGTTCTTTAATGTGTCCCATTGTTTTGGTTTTTAATTTGGAAAATATTTTCTAATTAGTCTTAATGCTTCTTGAGGGAAAATTACCATTTTGTGTTCGCCAATATGAGTAGCCCCTAAAGTCTTTTCGTAATGTTCAACTAATTTTGTCTTGGAAGTGAAAGAAATAAAACCTTGATAGCCGCTGTCCCAAGATATTTTACATGTAAATGCAAACAGATTTCCAGGAACTCCTTCATATAGTTTGTGCTTGCCTAAATTAAAAGGAGCACTTTCAATAAGATGTAAATAGAAATGGTCATTGTAATTGCTTATACTTAAAAGTCCTTGAACAATTCCGGGGTTGTTACGAATAGTTAATTTAAAAACTTTTCGGTCTTTAAGTTTGAACTCATTCGCCCAATTAAATTTCCAACCATTTTAATGGTCGTAGTTTTCAAGTCCGCAGTTGTTACAGGATGAACATCGGTCGGGAAGCTGTCGCCAGAAATAGTGTTTAGGATGCTGTTTGTAAGCTTGTCAATCTCTATTCCTAAATGATATTTGGTTTGTTTTTTCACACAGCTAATTTACAAAATAATGTCGTCAATAACAACAAAAAATGGATTTTGATTGGTCAATATAGCATTGCAGCTAACGGTTTGCAGATTGGCGATGGGCGGGCTTTTCAGCACAGAAGTTTGTTCGGAGAACTGAACTTTTGGCTACTACAAAACTGTCAAGCGGAGACAGAACCCCGCCTATTGCCAATGTGCTGTTATGCCCAGTGCTTTTTCTCCCGTTGTTGCTCTGTCTGTCCATATTTACTTGAACCTAATTTGTAAATTTAGCTTGAAATAAAATTGACCATTGTCCTCGTATAATTTACCAAATTCGTGTCTTGTGCTACTTGCTGTTTCAAGTTTTGTGTTAGCGAATAAATAGTCCTCAAATTGATTTCTGTTGTAAATGTGATAGCATAAAATATCGCCATTTTCTTTTACAATTAAGTAACCACCAGTCGCATCATAAACTCCTGTCCAAACCTTTGAAGGTGTCATTCCTAAAGCAACATCTGTCAAAAAGCGTTTAATTTTATAGTCGTAAAATGTATGTGCAAATTGCGTGTCGTAGTTAAGTGGATTTGAATTATTAGTGCTTGCAGTCAGGTCTTTAATTGAACTTAATGTTGTCGTGAAAAATGTTTTGATAATTTCTGCTACAATGTTTGGTAGCAAACTATCTATTAGCACTAAATTGTTTTTGAAAACATCTTGTTCAAGTGTAGTGAATTTTAGTTTTCCACCTTGCTTTTTAATGGCATCAATTCTGTCTTTTATCTTGCTTTTCGTGTCAATTTCGTTAATCGCTTTTATTTCTTTTGGTGTCGGTTTGAAACCTAAAACTTGATAAATAAAATTTGTTGTTTTACCAGCATTTAAAAGGGTGGCATCGCCACCTAATTGAGACTTAATACTGAAACCTAATTCTGCGGTTTGATTTATTCTTTGGTCGTGAATTACAATTCTTATGTCCGTTTTGGAAGTTGATTTTGCTTTTAATGATTGGCAATTTATTGAAGTCATAAACGCCTCAACTTCTGGAATACTGAAGGCTCCAGTTGCTCCTTTTATTGTTGCTAATAATTTTACGGCTTGTTCCGTAAAAGTTTTAACTGGAATTCTTAACTTTTCTTTTCCGCCTGAAATAATTACCAAATCTGCATTTATTTCATATTCAAAAAGTCCTCCGTTTTCGTTACGAATGATTTTTATAATAGGGTAAAAAAGTTCTTCAACCTTTTTTAGGTCTGCGTCTCCTGCATATAATTGTTTGTCGCCAAGTAGCTTGAACAAAGCATATATTTCACTCCATTCGCCTTTATTTCCTGTTATCATTTATAATGCCTATTAATTCTAAAATTTTCGTTGCTGTCGCCTGAATTGCAGGCACGGCAACGGAGTTGCCGAATTGCTTGTAAGCTGATGCGTCAGCAACAGGAATTACATATTTGTCTGGAAAGCCTTGAAGTCTTGCCCATTCTCTCGGTGTCATTTTGCGAATGCCATCACGATTTACTGTTCCTTTAATATGAGTAGTAGGAGTGAAGTCTGTAATTCTGTGGTCGTAAACTAAATTTCTTTCTCGTCCCATACCACCTACAACTATTGCGTTTGCAATTCCATCGTCAGGAATAATTTCATAACCAAACCCATTGCCTTTTCCTTCGTGTCTTGCTTTGTGATTTACAAGTGTCTGAACATATTGAGTTGATAAAAAATATTTTGTTGCAGGAACTTTCTTCTCTTTTATGTCCGCAAATTTTACTTTTTTATTTGTCGGTTTTGGGTATTCAAATTCAGTAACTCCTGTGTCTTTGCGAAAACCAACGATGTAAATTCTTTCTCTATTTTGCGGAACACCAAATTCTTTTGCATTAATTATTTGTGGTTCGGGAACAAAATAATTTAAGTCGTTGCGTAAAACATTTAAAATTGTTTCAAGCGTTTTTCCTTTGTCGTGACTTCTTAAACCTTTTACATTTTCTAAAAATATGGCTTTGGGTTTGTGCTTTTTTATAATTTCGGCAACGTCAAAAAATAGCGTTCCTCTTGTGTCGTCAAAGCCACCACGTTTGCCAGCAATTGAAAATGCTTGGCAAGGAAATCCGGCACATAAAACATCAAATAAGTCTGGAATATAATTTTTAACCTGTGCTTTTGTAATGTCGCCAAATGGAATTTCTCCAAAATTTGCTCTGTATGTTTTTTGTGCTTCCTTGTCCCACTCGCTTGTAAATACACACTTTCCACCAAGATTTTGCATTGCAAGTCGAAAGCCTCCGATACCTGCAAAAAGGTCAATGAACTTAAATTTATAATTTGCAGGTGTTGGAAACGGCACGTTTTCAACTTCAAAAAGTAGTTGTTGAAGTGCTTCTTCAGCAACTATAGAAATATTTTCGTCCTGCTCTTTATATTCAACATATTCTTTTAAAACTTTCAAAGCATCCTTTTTGTAATGTTTTGAAACTCCATTGTGAATGTTATGCAAATAGTGAGTTAATACAGCTTTCTTCTCGTCTTTAGGCTCGACAAGTCTAATTTGAAAGCGTTTGCCGTCAAATTCACCAATGCTTATTTTCTCTTTAGTCTTCATTGTTTTTCATTCAAAATTCAAGTCGCAAGTTCGCAAATTAATTGCTAATAAAGTTCTTTTTGTGTCCCAATTTTTCAACAGGCTTTGCTGTCGGGTGGTTGGTGGGTTTTGGACTTTTTTGTCCTCCGGTTTCAGCACAAATGTTTATGGTTTGCACTGTCGTCATAGCATTGGGCATAACGTTTTCGGGCTTGGCGAAGGTGGCGATTTTCACCACAAATGTTGATGCGGGGACCAAACTTTGATTAACCACAAATGTGTCTGCGGAGCACTGAACCGCCACTTTTGCCAAACCCGTGTTATGCGTTCGCCCTTCTTTCTCTGTCGTTGCTTGTTCGTCCAAAGTTGCTGTGTCTGTGCGGCTGGGCAGGCATACTCTTTTGCAATTTTTGGTCTGTGCGTTGGCTTGTGCGAATTGCAAATGTGTATGACTGCGAAGGGTCGGCTTACTCATTGTCAAAGTGTTTGTTAACATAGTCAAATGGTATTTTTTCTTGTTCAAGTCTCCAATTGTTAGTCTTTAGAAGATTGTAAAGTTCTCTTTCATTGTCAGTCAAATTAAGGGTTGTTGTGTCTGTGGTCGGTTTGCCCGAATCATTGTCAAAGTATTTGTCAAAAGTTGTCTTGTCCATTAAAACACTTTGAGTATGGTCGAAATGCTTTCTAATTCTTGATAGCATTTCAAAACCGTGAACATCAATGTCGCCCCAATAAAGAACTGTTATGTCGCTTAACCATTTAGCGTTTTGAATATTTGTGACTGCATTACCTTGTCCGAAAATTGCAATTGTTTTGTCCATTTTAGGCAATGTCAAAGTTGTGAATAGTGTAGTTCTATTTTCAACTATGAGAACTTGCTTTAAAGGAAGTTTTAGGCTTTCAAATTGACTAACAGGAATAGAAATGTCGTCAAGATTTGAGAAGAAAGATTGACTAATTTCTTTGTCTAATATTTTAAATCTTACTAAAGGTTCACGAAATTTCAAGTTGAATCGTTTTTCAAATTCCCTTTCGTTAAGGTTAATATGATTTTGAATAATTACATCCAGTAATTCGGCTATAATACTTTGATTAGATTCAATAAATTTAGTGTGAACATTTGCTGGTAATTCTCTGATATAAAGATTTGGCTTTGGATAGTTTTTGAAGTAGTTGCAAACCTTTATAATGCTTTCCCATTTGCCTTGATGCTGAATTACTTTTGATGGATTCTTAATTATCCAATCTTTTAATTCTGGAAAATGAGAATGGATAAATTGCCAGTCATTGATAAAAATATCAACCTCCTTTTCTTTTCCTAAAAATTTTAGAAAGTCCTTTTCTGTTTCAAAATAAATTATTGTCGGAAGGCTTTGCGTTCCTATTGATTTTGTTTTTATTGTTTGGTAGTCAATGGTAAAACCAAATCCTCTTTTTTCCTTTGATTGGTTTACCAACGCTAAAATTTCAGTCTGAAAGTCACCAACAGAAGTTTTGTTATATGTTTTATCGCCTGGAATAACAATTCTTGAAAATGGTATTGCCTGAACAACATCTTGCAGAAAAGAAAAATATTTTCTTTCTGCCTTTGTTTTTATGTCATTCGGGCTTATCATTTATTGATGAAATTTTCTCGTTCTTCTTTAAATTGTTCAATTGGCATATCATAAAGCCAAGAGTATTTTTCATCTTTTCTTTCTACGAAATGAACAAATGAAATTGCATCTTCAACAATGTGAATATTGTCGCTTGGTGTTACTACTAAAAGTTGCAAATGAAGCTGTTTGCAAAGGGTAATTAGGTAACGAGCCTTATCTTCGTCTTGTGCCTTAAATGCTTCATCAATGGCAATGAATCTAAAGGAATTTGTTTGTAATCCTTCTTTTGTAAGTCCGAACTGATAAGCAATGGCAGAACCTAAAATTGTATAAGTCAATTGTGCTTTTTCACCACCAGAAAGTTGTCCCATATTTTCATAAGTCTTGAACTTCTGATTAGTTTCTTTGTAAAACTCTTCTGCTTTGTAGCTATACCAAGAACGAACTTCCATTACTTTATTTCTCCATTCTTCTTTCTCCAATTTTTCAAAAAATGGTTGAATATTATTTTCAAAATGAATTCTTCGACCCTCTACTATTGAATCTAATTCTTTGATGTTAGGAATTGCATTGTCTAATATCTTTTTAAATTCAATAACTTCATCGCTTATCTTGTTTGAAGCGATAATTTGTATAAAAGTGGTAGGATTACTTTTAAAGTCGATTTCTTTTAGGGAAGAATTTAATTTATCAATATTCTCCTTTATCGCATCTTTCCAGTTATTAAAAAAAGTATTGAAAGACCCTATTTTATAAACATAGTCACCAATAATATGCTTGTCAAAATCTTTTTGAAATCTTGGCAAATCGTCTTGCTTCATCTTTTGAAAAAGGGTTTGATACTCTTCTATTAAATCTAAATTGGTGGAATCGGGCAATCTGCTAACATCCGAACGCCAGTCTTTAAATTTCTTTGTGATGCTTTCATCGGGTTGCTTAAATGCGTTTATCTTTATTCGAACTTCCGATTCTATAGTTCCCTTCCTTTTGTTTAGCTGTCCACTTTTCAAAGTAGTATCACTTTGAAATTTAGTTTGGGTCTCTTTTATAGTTGAGAAAATCACATTTAGCAATTCGGGATTAGATTTTTCAAATTCCGTTGTATCAATAATTCCGTGAGGTTCGATTAATTTAGTATTCGCTTCTAAATCTTTTCCAATGGTTTCTATTGAACTACCTAATTGAAATATTTCTTGACCTTTATTCCAAATATCGACATCAGTCAATTTTTTTAAATCTGCTTGAACTTTCGATAGTTGCTTTTGCAATGCCTGAACTCTGTTATTTGTAGCCTCCAACGTTTTCTTTGCGTCTTCTTTATCCTGAATTTGATTAGCGTGAGTTTGCCAATCAATATCATCATATTTAGTGTAAGTAGAGAAGATACTAAAACAATCATCCTTTAAAGTTCCAAGACTTTTAATAAGTGTATTGATGGTTGTTAAGTCCTTTTTGTTTGTTACTTGTGAAGTTTGAATTGCAATTAAATCCTTTTTTAGCTTCGCAATTTTTTCTTTGTTGTCCCAACCTAAAACATAATTTTCCTTTTTTGAAATATGCGGTCTGTCGTCTTTCTCGTGTTTCCCTTTTCCAAATTTGATTAAGCCTTCCTGCGTGATTGCCCTCTCTTCATAGCGGTTGAATTCTGATAAGTCATTTACGCAAGCATAGTTATATTGATTTGCAATAACATCTTCAAGCCAAGGTGTGTATGGATTTTTCGATTTGAATTCGATTTTATTTACTAAGCTATTTTGCGAAATGTTTTTTGTTGTCAAGTTCCCCAATGACGTAAAGCCCCTATATCTTTGGTAAATTATTCTACCACCAAGGTTAGTTTTGTTCACATACTCATTAACTTTTGAATAGTATTTGTCTGGAACAATCAAGCGTAAAGCAAAATTGTGTAAAATCTTTTCAATAGATAGTTCCCAATTTTTTTCTTCTTCACGAACCTTTATAAGTTCTCCAATAAATGGTATTTCCTCCCTCGTTGCACCAACATAGGCAATAATATCTTCTCGTATATCTGCTTCCTTACCTGAAATATTATTTTTGTTTTTTTGAAGTGCTTGAATTGTAGCAACTACTTCATCACTTTCTTTAACTAAGTTTTCTTCTTCGTTTTCAAGTCTCCTTAAATTTTTATTTTCAGCGTCAATTTTTAACTGATACTCATTCTTTTTACCTTTTGCTGTTTCTCTATTTTCTTTGAATACATCAATGTTTGGATTTAACGAAAGTTCAATCCGTTGTGCTATTTTATTGTATTCTTCAAGTTTTGTCTTTCTCGAATCTCTGCTTACTCCTAATCTTGTTATATCTGCTTTAAGTTTTTCAATTTGATTGCCAACTTCATCAGTTTTAATTTGAACGGTAAGGTCGGTTTCTTCTCCCTTTAATTCGGTTTCCTTGGCTTTAAGATTTAATAATTCATTATTTAGAATACCTAACTGGATATTACTTTTGGCTAATTCCAATTCAAACAGTTCAACTGATTTTTTAGCAAACCAATAAACCGCCATTTCTTTTGAAGTGTCAATCGTTTTAAGTTCCCCTTGGATATTTGATATTTCTATTGCTATTTCATTGATTGGCGTTAGTTGTTCAATTTGTTCTTTGGCTTTTTCAATGTTGGTTTTAGCGTCTATTAAGGTTTCAAAACTTGATTTCAATTTGATGAATTTTTCCTCTGCATTTTCATTGTCCTCTTTATACTCCTCAAGCATATTGGTTCTGATGAATTCATCTAAATCTTCCAAAACCTTCACGCCAACAACTTGATTAAACAAACTCAATCCCTTTATTGAACGCATACCAAAGACATTCGATATTCTTTCTCCATACGAAGTTGGGCCATCAAAAAATTCAACTTTCTTTTTGTTGGAATTTGAATTGTATGTTTTGTCAAGTCGTTTTTTCCAGTTGCCCTTTCCATCAAATTGGCTAAAATCTTTTTCTATTTCCAAAGGAACATAAGCAATACCAAAAGCCCTATTTAATTTACCATCGGAAGCAAACCATCGAACTTGAAAAAGAGTAATAGTCTTTTGGTCGGTATTTGAAAACGATGCCAATAAAACTGAGTAAGTGTCCTTTCCTCTTAATGTCTGCGTTGTTGTGCTTAGTTCTCCTTCTCTTTGGATATTCCCATAGTGTCCGCAAACGTATGTCTCTTCGGTTCTATCGCCTTTTTTTTCTACGCCTGATGATTGATTGTAAAAACGGTCTTTCTTTACAGGAACAAGTAAGGTTAGCAAAGCATCAATAAAAGTGCTTTTACCTGAAGCGTTTGCACCAGTTAAAAGTGAATTATTCCCTTGCGGATTTATTCTAAATATTTTTTCGTGAAAAGTGCCCCAATTAAAAACTTCCATATATTGAAGTCTAAACCCAGCCTTGTCGGAACTTGTGCTAAATAGACTCAACATATCCTTGTAATTTTGTTTTAAACTCTTGAAGAATGTCTAATGTAACTTTCTCTTTAATTATTCTTTGAATCTGATATTTGGTTTCGTTCTCTTTTCTGTTTACTTCTGACAAATAACCATACTCAACAATTTTCTTTATGTAGCCATCTAATTCTTTCATAAATCTAACTCGGTTAAATTTTTCGGGAAGGAATAATTCTACCTCTTCTTTTATTTCAGTATCTGTAATGAATTTTTCAAATACTTGATATTGGGTAGGATTGCTATCAAACTCTTCTAGACTTTGTCTTAGCACAACTAAAACAATTGAAATTTCAAATCCAATTTGTCGTCTTGTTACAAGCCCTAATGTATTGCCTTCACTGTCTTCAAATTGTTTTACAAATGCAAATCCTTCTTCCTTTTTGACGATTAGTTCTAAACCAATATGACTAATGTAATCTTGAATTTCGGTTTGATAATTCACAACATCTTCCCAAACATTGGAAGTTCTTTGAATTGAACCTTTCAGCAATTTTACAATTGCTTTGGAATACGGTTTTATGTTTTTTTCTAAACTACTCATTTGGTCAAAATTATTTCAGGTATTTGAATTGATTTTTTATTCTCAATATCAAATTCGATTCGTTGTTTTTTATCTGGGTTTATTGAATGCTTAAATTCCTTAACTATTCCAATGTAACCAAACAGTTCTGGTAATCCTTTTTCAATGCCACCAAAATTCTGAATTACCTCTGCTATTGTTGTCTGCGATTTATCTCTAAGAACTTCTTTAATTCTTTTCCGTAGTATTTCCTTGTCTATTGCAGAAAGATTGAATAATTTATTAAGATGGTTGGAGTGTGAAATGTCTTCGTCCGCTAATTTTGGTTTTGTTTTATAGGTAAGTTCTTCACTTTGTTCAAAAGTCAGTTTTCGTTCAAAAGGAATATTTATGTCAATATCTATTTCAAGTTCAAAGGAAATATCAGGTTTTACTTTTGCCTTGCTCAATTCGATTAAAGACTTCTTAATGTCTTGAATTATATTTTTTGTAATTTCTGACTTTGATGCTTCATTTTCTCGAATTATTCTACTCAACTTCTCTGCCATCTTATCATTGGCTTTTGATACCTTTTGACCAGAAGAATGCAGATGCTTCTTCATTCCTTTTAGAAAGTAGTCTGTAATCTCAATTTCTTTTTCTTCAAGTGTTTTATACAATTCCTTTGTTAAGGTTCCCCATTCTTCTTGTAATGAAGGGGTTAAAATAAATGTATAAAAAGCATAAAAGCTTTTTCCTTGTTGACTGTTTTTTAACTCGTCAATTGCATCAAAAGTGAATTCAAGAATGTGGCTTTTTGTTAAGCTACCTTCAGCGTGTTTAAGATAAATATCTTTTGTGATTTCTTTGAAGTTGTCTTCAACTTCTTTAAAGTCAGAAAGCAATTCTTTAGCCGATTTGGTCAACTGATTGAAACGAGGGACTATTTCAAAGTCCTGAAATACTTTTACATCTTCTCCTATTTTGATTCTTTGTATTTGTTGCTCTATTTCCAGTTTTTTGTCTTCGAGTAATTGTATTCGTTTTTCAATATCTTCATTTGTAAACTCAACAAGTTCTTTCAATTGACTAAATATGTTTTTGAACTTTGATTCTGCTCCTACATATTCCTCTTTTTTTAGGCTGGAAAGCCAGTCAAGTGTTTTACTTGAATGCGATGAAAGTTCATAATATATTTCTCCTGTTTCGTCTTGGTAGTTTGTCAAAAAACCTTTGTTTGTCCAGCTCTGAACATATTTTTTTGCTTTTATTTCAAAAGTGTCAGCAAAGGTAATTTCAATCTCTTCGTCAATTTCTACTTGCACAGATTCTAAATAGTCCGCCAGTTGGTTATGTATTTTTTCTGATGAAATAGCCCCTTGTTGATTTGAAAATGTATTTACTAAAAAAGTGATAATAACCTCTCTGTTCCGAAGTTTCAGAAGGTCAACACTTGGAGAGTTGTTTAATATGGCTGCTATTTTTGAACTGTCTATCATTAGTCGTAGCGGTGTTATATGGTCGCAAATAATCTACCAAAAGCGTTTGCTTCTGTTTCCGGCAAAACCAAATGTGCTTGCTTTATGCGTTGGCTGAATATATTTTCAGGTCTTTCCATTCTTGTATTTTATCAATGTCGTTAATTTCAAATTTACTATTTACTACAACTAATTTAGATTTCTTTCCTTTATCTTCATCAACTTCTATTACCTCAAATTTGTCTGCACCGTTTGTTTTGTATTTCGCTGGTAAATCTTCAATCTCTGCTGTGAGTTTCACTTTCAAAGTTTTTGTTGAACTGTCTTTGATTTCAAACTTCTGATTTAAGAATGAAAACAGGTCGGCAACCATTACAATTTTTTTGCTCTCTGCTTTTGTATCGTCAATTAGTGTTTTCGTTGTGAGTTTTCTGTCTTTGAAAATTTGAATCTCCTTTAGGTCTTTCACATTCGCAACTTTAGTTGCTCTTGTCGGAAAGTTGTCTTGCCAACTTAGATGAATCGTTGCAAGGTCGTTTGTTTGCTCCTCGTTTAGTTGCACTCCAACTTCTAAACCGTTGTCAAGTCCGTTTGCGATTAGGTTGGCGGTAAAAACAAAGCCGTCTTTGTTGTCAATCAGTAATGACTTGGAATGTGTCAACGGATGAAAATAAATTTGAGCACCTACTTCTAAAAGTTCTTTCAGTTGTTCGTTAAACTGCTTTTCAATTGGTCTGCAAAAAAGAGTAACCGAAACATTTTGTTTCGCTTTGTCTGTGATTGCTTTTACTAACTCAATGTTTTTGTCAAGCTGAAAGGTTGAAAATGAAATTGTCTTTTTCGCTTTGTTGATTGCAGCCAACAAAGTCTTATTAAGTGAATTGCTTTTGCTGTTCGGTGAAGTCAGCAAAATATTTTCAAGTTTTGGCAAAATGAATTTGTTTACTGGTTTCACTTTAGCAAACTCGTTTGTTGCGGTTTGTTCGTCTGTTGAGTGTTCCCAAAAATGATAAACGAAAATTTTAAAAAGTTCTTCGCATTGCTCGTTGTTCAATTCAATTGCTAACTCTGGATTTTTTGTAAAACCGTTTTCAGTAAAGTTGTTTGTGCAAACAAAACCTTTTGGTTTTGATGTCGGGTCAATGAGAATGTATTTGCCGTGAAAATTTTCTGCTGTCCGATGAACAAAATGATTTTTGAATTTGCCTTCAAGCAACTGAATGTAGTTAGCTTTTATAAAGTCCTCTTCTTCTTCAATCGTTTCTTTTAGTCGTGCTTCTGCTGAACTCAACACAAAAACTTTTACTTCCCTTTCTTCAACTGCTCTTATCAAAGCATCAATGATTTCAGTATCTTGAATAAGGAATGACTGTAAGCAAACCATTTGCTTTGCACTGTCAATCGCTTTAATGATTTTTGAAAACAAAACTTTTCCTTCTCCCGATTCAATCACTGAAATTTTTTCTTTCTCGGTAGATTTCCAACCTGAACCATTCGGAAAAATCGGAAACTGAATAGTTCCCTCGTTGATGATATTTATTTCTTTGATTAAAAATTTCATTTCTAATAATTGAGATAGTCAATAGTTTCAAGTTTGGCAATTTGGTAAAAGGCATCTTCTCTTTGAGAAAAGATTTCTGAAAGTTCTTTTCGCTTTGGAATTTTCATTTTGAAATGCAACTGAATTGGCGAAGCCAATTCAGTTGCAAATTCTTTCAAAGAATTTTCGTCAAGAAAATAATCGTTCATGTTTTTGTAAAGCAATTCCCAATACCATAAGTCAGCATTTTCTTTGTCGCTTGGAATGTGTGAAATGGTTTCAAGTTCAACTTGGTTGAATTGATTCCTCTGAAAAATCGGCTTGCCGATTTTTACTTTTCTGTTGAATGAAAGATTGTCATTACTGAACTCTGTTAGAATTGCTTTCTTATCTTCATCATAATCAAACTCTCCGCAAGCTGTAAGTAATTCTTCTTTCAAAATATTTTCTTCAATGTCAATGTCGGTTTGAAAAAGAAGTTGATTCTCTTTGCTAAGTTTTAAAACCGTTTCGTTTTCCTTGGCTTGTATTTCCAAAAGACCACTGGCTGATTTCAACTGAAAGCATTTTTCTTCAACATCTTCAAAAAGCACTTCTGTTTTATTGATAGTAAGAATTTGATTTTCGTATTGGATAATTTCGTTTGGTGTTCTTAAAATGTTGGTGTTTCTGTTGTCTTCCGCTCGTTCAACTTTTTCAGTTCTGATAATTCGTTGCTCAATCAAATTTGATTTCGAAACAAACACATTGTAAACACCTTTCTCACCAATCCAAAATGATTTATCAGTTGCACTTTGCTGCCCGATGTCAGTAAGCAAATAATTAGCAAAAGAATCTTGATATGTTTGGCGGTAGCCAAACATATTGCTTTCTTCTTTCTGCAAATATCCTTGTTGCTCTAATCTCTTCAATAGATTCTCACATGCTCTTACTGGCAATGAAGTCAAAAGATTTGCTTGCAAAGTTTCCGCAGAAATTAATTCTTGTTCTTGTGCAAGAATTAAAATTGAAATAAAAGGACTTTGCTTAGTCTTTGTTTTCAATGCAAGTTCAACTTGAAATATTTCTAAGTCTTCGTTTCGTTTTAGTGTTATCATTTTTCGTAGCGAATAGTGGATTCAAAATTTGTTGCTAAATCTCTCAATGCTTTCAGTTTTGCTCTGTCTTTAAACCAAGGTCTGTTGCCAAACAAAGTCAGTTTGAATCTTGCTCTTGTGAGTGCAACATTTAATCTGTTCGGGCTGTTGAAGTGAGCATCACGGGTATTTTTTGTAAAGCCCAACAAAACTAAATCTGCTTCTTGTCCTTGAAATTTGTCAACTGTATAAAGATAAATGTCGGTGTTATTTTTATGAAACTTTGAAAAGAATCGTTGCTTGGTAATGTTTCTTATTCTTCTTCTCAATTCCGTTTCTTGATTTAGGTAGAAAGTCAAAACTGCAACTTCATAATTTTCTCCGTTGGGTTTTGGATTGTCCTTAGCCCAATCCAAAAACTTTACAAGTTCTCTTTCAATGTCGTTGGCTTCTGTTGGGTTAATTATTTTTTCGCCTCGTTTGTTTCCTGTTGCATCATTGTTGTAAATCCATTTTACAACTGGTTCTTTCAAAGCATATTTCCAACCTCTGTTTTCTAAAACTGTGTTTGCAGATTCTAAATTATTCTCATAAAAATTTTCTTTTGATGTTCTTGCAATTTCGGGGTGCATCCTATGTTGGTAGGTGAGAGAAACGAACCTACTTGCTTTGTAGTGAGGGTGAAACCCGTCACTCAAAACTCTGTTACTTGCTTGTCCGCCACCTTTTCCAATTCCGTTTTGCAGTAGTTCAAGAATGGAAGGAAATACAAGCCGTTTGATTTGGTTTATGTCATCTTGAATTTTGCTTGGAATGAGATACTTTAATTCTCTGTCAATGTTTTCAAACTCTGTTCCTGCATTTCTGAAACTGAAACTTTGATTTAGTCGGCTTGAAACCATTTCACTCCAATCTTCTTGTCGGCTGTCAAACAAATAGGGTAGTGGATTTTTGAAAGATTGCCTTGCATACTCTTGTCTGTATCGCTGTTGCAAAGTGCTTGTTTCTCCGTTGATGAAAATGCTTTTAACTTGAATGTTGCTTGAAAGAAGTTGTTTAACTCGGCTTTCATTTTTTGCAATCAAAACATCAGCAGAATTTATTTTGGCAATGTTGTTTTCATTTGCTTCCCAAGTTTCATCAACTGTTTCAACTACTAACTCTCGGCTTTCTACAAGTTGCCTTTCGGTGTTTGGGTTTTGGTCTGTGAAAAAAACTTTAAGGCAATCTTCAAATTTCTTGTCGTCTAGTTTTGATTTGAGTTCGAACTGTTTGACAATTGATTTTTGAGTGTCATCTTCCAACATCGTTGCGATATTTTCCGAAACATAGTCGTTCTCTACGTAAGGGGAAAGTTGTTTTACATCGCCTACCAAAATCCATTTTTTTGCATGAAGAGCTGGAACAATAAAATCAGAGAAAGTAACTTTTGATGCTTCGTCAACAATCAACACATCAAAACTTGCCCCTTGTTTGTTGGCTCTAATGTCGGGGTGTTGCAAAATTCCTATCATTGTTCCTGCAACAAGGTTTGCAGAATCAAGAATGATTTTTTCAATCGGGTCAATTTCCTTGTCCTCTTTCTTGTAAAGGTTTTTCAAAAGGAACTTTTGGCTTTCAAGTTCTTGATTTTTTTTTAGATGCTTTTCAATGTCGGCTTTGTAAGTAACAACAAGGTTTTTTAGTAAATAAGGTCTTACGCTTTCTTTCACTGGCTTTTCGAAGCGGCTTATTCTTACTGGAACAATTTCCTTGTCGCAAATTTCTTTGTATCTCCCTTTGATTCTTTCAATTACATTGTCAATTGCTGCATGAGTTGCAGAACAAAGCAAAACTCGTTTGCCTTCTGCCGTGAACTGCATAATGAGTTCAATAATTGTTGTCGTCTTGCCCGAACCTGGCGGCCCTTCCATAAGTGCAAAATCTTTTGTCTGCAAACCTTTTGAAACAAATTCTCTTTGCTCCTCAACTCCGTCTTTCGTTTCGTCTGTGAGTATTTGCCATTCACAATCGTCATTATCAAAACCTTGTTGCCAAACTCTACTGTCAGGAAAGCCGAATAATTCTAAAAGTGGTTGATGTTCTTTAAGTGGTCGGTGGCGAAGATTGTCAAGTGCTCTTTTCTGTTGTTCAAGTTGGTAAGTGTCGGGCTTTAAATAAATCGTATCGCCTTGAATATCCGTTTCAAGGGTAATGTAGTTTTCATCCTCGTTTTGGTCGTCAACTTCAACAGAATCTTCTCTGTTGAAATTTCTTTTTTGGTCAAAAATGCTTTTCGTGTTTTCACTGAAAAGCATTTCAATAGCCTTTTCAGCTTTCTTGTTTGTCGGTGGTTCTGGTAAGTATCTTGTTTCCTTACGATTTATTTTCTTGCCGTCTTTCTCATATTCAATTTCAATGATTTGCTTAGTTACTTTAATGGATAATGTTTCTCTTTTTAAAAAGTCAATTGATTTAGAAATAAAGTCAGTGTAACGCCTAATGTCATAGTCTGCATTGAGCAATACTTTAGAGTCAACTCCTGTATTTAGGTGAAATAAATTCATCTGTCCAATGTCGTTGTTGCGGCTAGGAAAAAAACAAATGTGGTGCAACTGTGTGTCGGCTTGTGGGTGGTGTTGCACCTCTTTTGTTTTTTTGAAGCGTTGGCTTTATTTCTCATTTGTCTGTTCGTTTAATGTTAGCACTGTCGATCGTTATAGGGTGACGCATAACGTTTCGCGCCTTGGCGCCGGCGGTGTGGGCGAGGCGTTTCTTATATTTTGCAACAAATCTAAAACAAATAGCCTGATTTTCAAACAGCAGAAGGCCCCCGCTGGAGCCAAGGCGCTGTTATGCGAGGGCTTTTATCGAATGTTCTTGGCACTATGGTGGATTCTCAAAATGAAAATTTTCTTTTGAGATTTCACGAGATAAAAAATGCGATAATTCCCTTCGATTAATTCTCGAATTGCTGGGTCCTCTTTTTCAGGAACTATCCTGCCGGCAAGCGGGAACTCCAATAACACGTCAACTCGCTGTATAAGTTGATTAGTAAATCGAGTGGCATAAAAAATCGAATCTTCGGATATGTAATTAAAAACCGCCCGAAGATCATTTAATGCTGATCGAGTCCAAATTACTTCGACCATTTTGCAACCATTTTTAACACCTTCTCATGCGGGACTGTCTCTCCTGTCTTGACATCTTCCAGTCCCTTTTCAATTTTCTCTATGACTATTAAACGCTCCATCAATTGATCCAAGTCAAATTCTTTAGGGAGTTCGTTGATGATGTTAACTAAACTTTGCTTTCTCATGTTGGATGCTTTTACGTAAAGTTAAACAATTTGGAGTGATTTTTTGTGAAGTTCGGGCTCTCGCATAACGTTTTCGGGCTTGGCGAAGGTGGCGATTTTCACCACAAATGTTGATGCGGAGAACCAAACTTTGAGGAACCACAAATGTGTCTGCGGAGCACTGAACCGCCAATTTCTTAAACCCGCTGTTAGGTGCAGTGCTTTCTCATTTTGGTGTTACTAGAATGGTTTTTACACAGGATGAAATGTTGTGATTTGCTTTCAAAATGTATCTTTGACTTATTGATAAACACCGTGATGGCGTTTTAAATTATGATGCAAAAGTAAATATTTTG
>CANFOZ010000005.1 GCA_947448795.1 Bacteroidota bacterium | reverse complement strand
TGATTTATGAAGATGAGAATTACGCACAAATGAAGGCCTGGGCAGAGCACGAAAAGTGGGCCTTCCCCTATCTGCAAGATGGCAAGCAGGATGTTGGCAGAGCCTTTGCTGCTGACCACACACCGGATGCATTCGTACTTTGGAAAGAGCAGGGTAAGTGGATCATTCGTTATGCAGGTGCCATTGATGATAATGGCGCAGAGCCCGAGAAAGTCCAGCACACATACATCACCGAAGCGGTAGACGAATTGCTGCAAGGTAAAAAGGTCAGTAAACCCGAGACCGACACTTTTGGATGCGCTATTTTTTATCGAAAAAACTAAAGTATATGAAAAAACTAGTGTTTCTTTTTTTAATGCTAGTTGCGCTCAGCGTGCATGCACAACGCCGAGTCATTTTAATCATCGCTGACGATTTGGGCACGGATTGGTGCGGCTTCTACCCCGATCATGTGGACACGGCGAACATCCCGCATTTACGCTCTTTGGCGGCACGAGGCATTCGCTTCGACAATGCTATGTCTAACCCGTATTGCTCCTCTACGAGAGCATCGATATTCACGGGAAAGTACGCTTTTCGCACTGGCGTTGGCGGCGTGGTTGGCGGCATGGGCGGGTCAAATCCATTGAGCACGTCTGAATTAAGTATTCCAAAAGCGCTCAAAAATTACAACCCGAACATCGCCACGGCGAACACCGGCAAATGGCATCTGCAAGTACAGGCCTTGCCAAACCTGAACAATCCGAACATCATGGGGTATGACCATTATGCGGGCAACTTCAACGGAACACTGACCAGCTTTTACAATTGGTCGAAGGTAACCGACGGCGTGGTAAGCACCTGTACCAATTACGCCACAACAGAGACGGCCAATGACGCGATCACATGGATTCAAGCACATTACACCCAAGATTTTTTTCTTTGGCTTTCCTTCAATGCCCCGCACGAACCTTATCACCTACCGCCGGCCGGTATGTATTCGGATCTGACCTTAAGCGGAGCAGCGGGCGACATCAACAACAACCCAAAGAAGTATTTCAAAGCCGATCTTGAAGCCCTCGATCACGAAGTCGGCCGCATGTTCGACTCTTTACAAACACTGAACATTCTTGACAGTATCGATTTCATTTTCATTGGTGACAATGGGAATGCCCAACCATCCGCACAGATTGCGGATACCTCTAGAGCCAAAGGATCTCTTTACCAATATGGAGTTCATGTTCCCTTCGTGGTTGCGGGTCCATCTGTTGTCAATCCCGGAAGAAGTTCAGATGCCTTGGTCAATTTAGCAGACATCTTCGCCACGACGCAAGAATTGATGGGGAACACCAATTGGCAATCGCAAATACCTGCAAGCGATACGTGTGACAGTAAAAGCATTGTCCCTATCATCAAGAATCAAAGCCAGAGCGTTCGCCCTTGGACTTTTACCGAAGTGTTTAAAACAACCACCGATTCGATGGATGGGAAGGCGATGCGGAACATGGATTACAAACTCATTCGCTTCGATTACGGCGGAGAAGAGTTTTATCATTTGGCATCCGACCCTTCAGAACTGATTAACTTACTTTTAGACACACTTAGCTCGGAAGCTGCGACGAATTACATTTACCTCTGCAATCAAATGAGTAATCTTGTTGGTAGCAGCGTTTTTTGCACGCCGGGTGTCAGTATTGAATCGATAAGTAGACAAGCAGAAAGCTTGGTTTATCCGAATCCATTCAATGGGTATTTACATGTTAAAAATCCTGAACCAACAGCTAGCTTTAGACTAACGAATGCGCTGGGACAAACCATTTTTCAAGGCAAGGACTTGGAAAAGCAAAATTTTTCAACGCTTCCGTGTGGGGTGTACTTTTTAAAAGCAAGCGGAGGCCAAACTCAAAAACTGATCAAGCAATAAATCTTGCTTTTAAACGATTGATCGCTCTATTAGCCAATACATGCCTACCGCGGCGATAATTGCGCAGGAGGGATACGCTAATCGCGTTTTATACCATGTTTTAGCGCCGAAAGGTATCGTTACCAAAACGTAAGCGATTAAAAGCACGCTAATTTGCGCGAGCTCCACACCGACATTAAATGATATCAATGCGGTAAAAAATCCTTTGGATGGCAGGCCAGCGTCTTTAAGCGCTGAAGCAAAACCCAAGCCGTGAATAAGTCCGAAGAGTCCAACGAGCGGGTACCTCCATCTGCCCTCTTCCTTGCTTACGATATTGCCTAAAGCAGAAATAACAATTGACAAGGCGATAAAGGGTTCAATGAGGTTGGCTTGAGGCAGCACCAAACCGCTTGCTGCAAGGGCTAACGATAGGGAATGTGCCAATGTAAAAATGGTGCAGGCAAGCAGTATCGACCGGAAGCCGCCCGGCATGAAAAACAAGGTGAGGATAAATAAAAGATGATCGAAACCGAGCGGCAAGACATGCGTGAAGCCGATCTGCAGATACTGCCAAATAAGCGACCCCGTGTTCATGAAAGCCTTATTGCTTGATTAACTTCTCGGTGTACATCGGCGTCTTTAAGATATACACACCTGCCGGTAATTTGGAAAAATCCTGTGCGGCAATGTCTTTCCCTGCATATACACATTCACCCAAGATAGTGAACAATACAGCGTTCTGCTCTTTGTCACCTAAAAGATGAATGGTGTTGTGAAATGGATTCGGAAACGCATGATCAGCCGGCTTCTCAAATTCAGGGTGCACAGCACTAGGAATAGCGGGTTGTTCAGGTCCTCTCACCAACAAAACCTTTAATTTGTTAATCTTGTTTTGATACGTGGTGATGCCGTATTGTGTATCTAAATACCAGGCTTTCGCGGTTTGATTCGGCAGCGAGGTGGATGACCACACCTTTCCAACACCCACATTTTGTATGTAGTTTGTGTTGATGGATGGGCCGAAATGCGATTCTTCGTTGAGGGATTGAATTTCTTTCACATTGGGCAAACGCCAGTCGCTGTGTGCGGCCAACGCACAGGTGTCGGCATAATGCAAGGCATCCTCCCAGGTGATAGAATCTGTAAGCGCCGTCTGCTGCCAAACCAAGTTGGTCAGCTCATCGCGAAACGTTCCGTCTTGCTGATTGGTGTATCGGTCGGTTAGGATAAATGGTGTTTGCACATCGCGTACGAGGCGAGCATGAAAATGCTTTGTTCCACCGGCGCTGATGGTTTCTGTTTTGGGATGATTACCGATTCCTCCTCCGGCATTTGTCGCCCATATTTTATTGCTGTCGTTGCATTGCACGACTGAAGTCCACCAGTATTCCGCCGTCGTACTGGTGAAGTAGGTTGAGAAAATGGCCGGGTTGTTTGCCTGATGATTCAGGATACTATACGATTCGATTGGCAAGGGCAAGCGCCAATCGCTATAGCCGGATGCAGTGCAGGTATCTGCATACAATCGAGCATTTTCGATGGTCATCTCGCCACCGTCCATTGTCATCCACATTAAACCCGTGATGGTATCGGTGATGGTGCCGTTTCCATGATCAATAAAGGATGGGGTGTTTATGCTGTAGTCGTTGTCCTCGCCAGCAGTGCTTGTATAGCTCATTGTTTGCCCTGTATCCGGCAAGCGCTTCATCGTTTTCACAACCGTTTGCGCAATGGACATTGAGCTGATGAAAAGCAGCAATAAGAGCGAGATTTTGAACTTCATAATGCTTTATTAATTGGACTGGATAATGAGTTTGCGGAACTGTGAGCCGTTGCTGGAGGTATATTTCACGACATAGCAACCCGAAGGCCAAGTGCTTGTGTCAATGCGTGTTTCAGAGCCGACTGATGTATAAACACAATCACCCAAGGTGTTGAAAATTTCAATGGATCCTGGTTTCATGTCAGCAGCGGCGCGTATGTCGACGAATTTAGAAGCGGGGTTGGGAATTAGCTCGATGGGTTGCAAGAGCGATTTATCACTTGGTATTGATGCCGCTAAAACTTTATATCGCACGATCACTTCGTTGTCGAGAATGACGTTGCTGCTCCAGATGAATTCGGCATCTTTGGCAGGTGCATCGAAGATATCGGTGAAATTGGTGTACGCCGGTTTGTTGTTCACGCCAATCTCAGCATTGGTAAATGTGTTTGCGTTCGGCCAATCGGCATCGTTGTAGGCCGCATCCATCCAATTCGTTGGCAAAGCCCAATGCAAACCATAGTATTGACTTCCGTTGTTGGAGTCGGCGGTGCTGCAAGCAGATGAAGATCGCAGGGCACCCGTTTCAGTTGGGCAAGCAAGATCGGTAATCGGTGCGGTATAAAAGGTTTGCGCTTTCCAATCAGATCCAGTTTTTGCAATGATATTGCCACTCGCATCTTTAAAAACAGCCACCATGCCGCCATCGCCGGGATGATAGGAAAAGCCGTTGTTGTTTTCAGAACCCAGGCCGAGATTTTCTTCCCAATCGACCAAATGCATGGCGATGGTAAATGGCCGTTTCACACGGAAGCGGATGATGTTTGAGTTGAACTGCGTGAAGGGCACATCGTCTTTACCAACAGCGGTTCCATTGATGTACATCTCAAAATAATTATCGGCAAAAACAAAAGCCGTAATCAGTTCTCCATCTGTATCAATGGTGATGGTATCGCTGCCGGTTAGAGCTGCCAAAGCAGCTGCTGTATTGGCATACAAAGGACCGGTACAAGGATTGTAAAGATCGGATGCAAAGGGAAATGCGCTGCTTTGAAAATTCACAGCTGCAGGCACTGTCCACACGGTGTTGTCGCTTGCCGTGATGGTGCCGACATTCGTCACACGCCCGCCGGTGCAGGTGTACATGTTGCTAAATACAGTTGCGGCAGGGCCTTGTGTTACAGAACCCGTGCCGTTGTATTGCGCATATGCAAAGCCAGTCAGCGCGGTGAAGAACGCAGTAAAAAGAAGTTTCATTGTGCTTTTATTGGACGATGAACTTCTTGGTAACACGGCCTTTTTCATTCTCTACAGATAGCATGTAGAGCCCTCTGTCAAATCGACTTACATCGATGGTTTGAACTGTTGCGTTGGACATAAAAACTTGTTTCCCATCTATGGAATAGATGCGAACTAAACCAGCAGCACCCTTGAGATACAGTGTTTTTGTAACCGGATTTGGATAGATGTTTAATTCTGTTGCCACACTATTTTCTGGCGTAATTCCTACCGGAGTAAGTGGCACCGTACATTGCGTGAAACCATTGTAATTGTTGGTGGTTAAAACACCATTCACGTAAAAATTAAAGGCATACTGACCATTGTTAGTCCAGCTGTAAACAACCGAATCGGTAACACCGTTGAGCGTATAGGTAAGATTATACCCGTTGTTGTTCGCATTTGGAGTACACGCGGTAATCAAAGCACCATTGAGCGGTGTGAGGGATGGACGCACCGGATGTGCTGCCGGCTGCGGAATGAGCTGATGGGTTGCATCTTCTGTTACCTCGCCGGCCATGGCTGCAATCATATACGGTGCAGTTGCGGTGCCGTGGTAGTGATACACGCCATTGGTACCCAAGTGACCATGATTCGCATCCAGTGTCTGCATGGCACTGCCATCGGGCTCAATAGAGCCGTAAACAGCAAAGCCATCAAGTCCATAGGCAATCGGAAGATGCGCACTTGTATAACTGTAAAGGCTAAGCGGTGCTGTGTGATAGTGGTAATCATCGGCACGACCGCAATGGCCCCCGTAGATATCCAATTGACCATCTAAGTAAGAATCGACGCCGGTATTCGTGTGTACGTTGAAAATTGGCACCCCGTTCACGGCGATAGCAATCGCTCCGCGTGTGAAATGAACGGAATCAACCGGAATTGGACTCGCGGCCATGACCGGATTCAATGGAATGCTCCATGAGTTCGTGTCCATGTAACACTGCGGAATCGGCACTTGTTGCTGCCAGCCGTGGTTGGAGATGCCCACCATCATTTCGTGCGTAGCGGGTATCCCTCGCGATTCAACATGAAAATACGTAGCGTCCCAAAAGGTATGCACGTTCGGACGGAAGGGGGCGAAAGCCGAATCCATCGCGATTGGATCGTTGGCAGCTTGCAGCATGTGCAATGGCTTTCCAGAGAAGCTGTATAGCAATGTCATCACTCCAAAACCCAATACCGGCAGCACATAGCGCAAACTTTGTTTTTCAAGGAAACGCATAGCCAATAGACCCGCCAGCAAAAGCAGGCAAAAAACAAAAGCATATTTACCATACGGAACTGATTGAGCGACTTCCGGATTTGAAACCGATGTATTGAATGAATTCAAACGTGCAATTTGATTATCCTTGGCTTGAACAAATGCTTGGTCGGCAGCCGACAAATCGTTAAAATAAACCGTAAAAACAGCACCTTGTGCATCCTGCAGATACACCCGATCCGCTTTGTGCATGAAAAAAGTACCGTGTAACTCACGACCATCGTGTTGCTTGTGCCAGGTCCGCGCAATCACGCGTTCGTAATTCAAATCGTGGGCAAAAGCTGTTGATGCGAAAATCAGCAGTAGCAAGGTGAGTACTTTTTTCATGGTTATTGTTTTGTATTAGTAAATGTAATCATCTGATCAATACGAGCTTGCCTGTTTTCAACAAACCGGCATTACCTGTAAGCATGAAGGAATAATTGCCTGATGGAAGCTGACCGTTATTGGCATCCAAGCCATCCCACACCAATTTGTAAGATCCTTGTTCGAGTGTGTGACCATTCAACAAGGTACGCACGACACGGCCTAGGGGATCAAGAATAACCAAGCGCAAAGGCATTGTTGACGGCACATCCACCGGAATCACCGTTTCATGACTAAAAGGATTCGGATACGCGATGTCTTCGCCGTAGTTACTATTCCATATAACGGGCGTACTCATTGAAAGGGAGTCGTAGCAATTGAATGCCGGTATAAAATAGCTAGCTGAAACATCTTTGTTGTGTCGCGTGCCGTTTTCATTTTGAGGAAGATAGGCGCGCACATATTCAACTTTGACGACGGTATCCATGACGGTCACGCGCATGTGTCCGGAGTTTGGCAAAATTTGTCCTTGCACATAGCCGTATGTGGTGGCATAGGTTGCAGTACTAAAATTGGGGTGACTCGGCTGCGGAACCTCTTGATAGACGAGACAGTTGAGGTCTTGCTTGCCGAAGAAATGATCGTGGCCGTGAAAGAATATGTTCACGTGATTTTCCTCTAATAATTCACGGATTGGCTTATACCATCCCGGGCGATTAGCGGCAAAACCGGGCGTTCCATCGAGGTTGTTGCCACCCCATTCATATTTGTCGGCATATTCAACACCGCCGCGTCCTTCAGGGTCGCCACCGATGATTTGGTGGGCAAAAACAAACTTGAATTTTGCAGTGCTGTTCTCGAGTGTGCGTTTTAGCCAATCGTATTGCGGTTTGCCTAAGGACCAATACCAGCCATGCAAAGAGTCGGGCTTGGTCATGGTGTACCAATAGGGATCGAGCACGATGAACTGCGCATCACCCCATTGCCAGGTGTAGAAATTCTCGCGCACCCCAACGAATGGATTATTCGTTGTATCTCCGCTGTAAAAGTTATCGGGGATGGGGTTCGGGAAATACTTTTTGCGCTCTTGCGAGTCCCAGATAGACATATCATTCCCTTGACCAAGGTTGTACCAACCTGCTTCGCCTTCGTGGTTTCCCAGTGCCATGAACAAGGGCATTGAGTGGCATGAACGCTGGTAATAGGACCGAAATAATTTACAACGGTAGGGTACGGTGTCGTGCGGCACCACATTGGAAGCATTGCGCAGCTTGTCGGTCATCATCACATCACCCAAATCAATCATGAAATCCGGTTGATCTTCGAGTTGGTTTTGCAGACAGAGCTTATACAAAGTGGAGTCACTTTGCGCATCGAGGTGCGGATCGGCTTCTACAACGAAAGAGAAGGTACGGCCCGGTGAGCGTTGGGTTTGAAAGGTATACTCCGGACGCTGTATCACATTCGTGGAGCCGGGCAAGCGATAATTCATGCGATAGAAATACCGCGTATCCGCTTGTAGACCGCTCACTACAACTTCAGCAGGCATGCTATCCGAGAAGGCTTGCCAAGCAGTTTGACTCGTATAATTACCCGGGTTAGTGCCATATTGAATGCTCATTTCCACCGAATCAGCAAAGAAGGCTTGAATGGTGATGCTGTGGTCTGTAGGTCGGCCGAGTAGCTCCGAAAACATCATATTCTGGGCCTTACCGGTGCTCAGAAGACCTGTAAAGAGCAATACAAGAAGAATGGGGTTCAGCAGTTTCATAAATGGGAGGTTATGAAATTAATGGTTGATGATGACTTTGCGAGTAAGGGTTACCTGAGCCGATTCCAGAGACATAATATACACTCCGCTCGGAAGGGCGCGCACATCAATGCTCGTTGATCTCGTATTCAATACTTCTTGTCCCAAGAGGTTCAGCAAGCGAATACGATACTTTTCGAGTTCAGGGGGTAGCTGCACGACCAGCAGATCTTTTGCGGGATTCGGATAGACCATCACAGCCTGTTCGAGTCCGGGCTTGCTTATGCCGGTTGGTGAACATGTACCGAGCGTATAGGTAAATCCGATTTCGCCGTTGTGATGTTGGCCACTCAAGGTATCGGCGGGCAAGTACGCTTTTACATAATCCACCTTTACGCAAGTAGGATTGATTTTCACACGGATATGTCCTGTTCCATCGAGTGTGTCTGAAACATACGCATCGGCATTGGCTAATTTGCCGATCATATAGGTTGAATCGCTTGGCATCGGTACCGCTTGGTAGGTGATGTTATCCATCACTTCGTGCGCGAAGACGTGGTCATGGCCTTGGAAGAAAATCGTCACGCCGTTATCAATAAAAAGTTGATGGATGGGCTTGGCCATTGTTGGTCTGTTTGCCGGAAAGGTGTAGGATGTTCCATTTTGCTCGTAGCCACCCCACTCATACAACTTCGCTTCTAGAATTCCACCGCGGCCTTGACCACGCACATGGTGTGCGAACACGAATTTATATTGGGCTTGACTTCCTTCCAAGGTAGTTTTCAGCCAATCGTATTGCGGTTGACCCAAAGACCAGTTCCAACCTTGTGGCTTCGGCGATGTGTCGCATTCGTTTCGATAGACGTCCAACACCACGAATAAGGCATTGCCCCATGTGAATGCATAATAGTTTTCCGGAGTGCCAACACCATAAGGTTCTACTTCTGTATTACCGGTGTAAAAGTTGTTCGGATACGGATTCGGATAATAGTATTTGCGCCAAAGCGTACCCATAATGGCCAAGTTGTTCGGCGGATTCTGCAGCATGTAATAGTCGTTCTCTCCCTCGTGATTTCCCAAGCAGAAATAGAACGGCACTGAGTGGGTGATACGTCCGAGAAAAGGACGATAGAAGCGATGCAATTCGTCTAATGTGTCTGAGGTGATGGTAAAGGCCGTATGGTCATCACCGAAGGTATCGCCCAGGGAGAACATAAAATCAGGCTTGTCCTTGGCTTGATTATCCAAGCATATATTGTAAATGCTCTGCACACCTTTTTTATCGTAGAGGTGCTCATCGGCTTCTACCGTGAAGGAGAACTCACTGCCTACGGCACGCTGGGTATGGAATGTATACTCGGAGCTTGTGTTATAGGTGGAAGCACCGACAGCATGGTGTTTCAGTCGATAATAATAAAGCGTGTTCGCAGTTAGACCAGTTATATCGGCCTCTACGGGTACGTTGGGAGCAGCGGTAAAATTGATTGATGAAGCGTTGTATACACCCGAAGAGGTACCGTATTCGAAATAGAACTCTTCGGCTTGGTTGAACATGACGCTTGCTGTAATGGATGAACCTGTTGGTCGTCCGAGAACAATATCGAATGTTTGTGCGTGAACTGCAAGCTGGGCTAGCAAAAAGATAACTAGCAAGGAGAAGCGAGAATAGTCTATTCGGCTCATGGTTTATCTTTGAAATTTACATTTTTGCTTTGACAAAGCAGAAATACAAAGGTTTAAAAAAGGTGTTAAGAATAAAAAACAATGCTAAATTTGTTCGCATGAAGACAATTACATTCCTGTTTATCCAATTGCTTGTGCTTCTTACATTTAGTTTACAGGCGGGCAATCCGTCGTGGAAACAAACACGACCTGGCGATGCGGTATTCAGAGAGAATCGTGCACAACTGGATGGACTGAGCCGTGATATTCGATCACGCATTCTTTTCGGATACACAGAAGGCCCTATCAGGGCGCTTTTTACCCAAGACGGCATGAGCTGGCGTATCGATAAATTCAAACCAAAACGCGAATGGGGCGCAGAGCGGGAGGCAAATGAGAAACTTGAAAAACAAACCGGGAATGTTCGAATTGAATGGGTAAACAGAAGTCCAGCAAGCCTGCTAATAGCTGAAGATGTAACCAGTGATGAGGAAACAGCGCTTATTAGTAGTGAGCATGAGGTAGCTCATATCAAAGGGTACAAGCGCCTGGTCTATAAAAACCTGTATCCACATATTGATCTCGTGTATACTATTCACCCTGAAAGGGGTATCAAATATGCATTTCTTGTTCATCCCGGTGGAGACGTGAATGCCATTGCTATGCGGATTCAATCGGATCGGCCTTGGACTTTAAACACCGATGGAGAGCTTGTATTTAAAACACCACTCGGAGCCATCGTGGATCATGCCCCGAGCAGTTATTTAGAATCGGAGCAAGGCCATTTTATTGCATCCCGCTTTGAACGCAGCGGAGATGTTGTTCGTTTTCATATCGATAACTACGACCATAGCAGCACGCTCATCATCGATCCATGGACGGCTACGCCTGCATTGCCAAGCTCAAACAAAATCTGGGAAACCGAAACAGATGCAGCGGGCAATGTTTTTATTTACGGAGGCGAGATGCCGATGGTGCTCAAAAAATACAGCACTACAGGTACTTTGCAGTGGACTTACACCACGGCTTGGGATACTACAAATTTTTGGATTGGCACCTTCATCGTGGACCCATCCGGCAACAGTTACATCACGTCTAGTGCCAACGGCGAGCTTCGCAAAATTAACCCTTCGGGCAGCTCTGTGTGGTACAACAATCCAAACGGACTTTTTGGTCCCCTTTTCGAGTACTGGCATATGGCTTTCAACTGCGACTACACGGAGCTCTTGATTGGCGGTATGCGCACACCTAGCCCATTCTCCACATCCAGTTATCGAGGCTCGATCATGAAAATCAACCTAGCAAACGGAAGCATTTCGAGCTACTTGGATGTTGGCTACACTACTGGAGGATTTATCCCCACGATCAAAGAAGTACGCTCCATTTGCTCGGGTCCGAACGGCAAATACTATTATTTAACATTAGACTCGATCGGCGCTTTGAATAGCGGCTTAACGGTAGATTATCAAACCAGCAGTACGTACAACTTTACCTATGGAATCCCTGCATATGGCTCTACGAACCAAGGCATCAGTGCGATGCGAGCGAATTCGGTTTATTTATATACCCAAAACGGAACAACGCTTCACCGCCGAAACTTAAGCACCGGAGCCATTATCAACAGCGTGACCATTCCTGGCGGAGTTTCAAGCACGGTGCCTTTCGTGGGTGGCAACACCCCGGGCAATAGCGGACTTGATATCGACAGTTGCGGGAACATTTATGTGGGCTCAACAAGCGGTGTATATAAATTTGATGCGGCCCTCACGCAGCTTTCTTTTTCTGCAACAAGTGGAGCCGTGTATGATGTTGATGTAACGAGTAGCGGCAATGTTATCGCCTGCGGCAATGGCTTTGTCAGCAGTGTAAACATAGCCGCTTGCAACCCGATGCCGGCGCAGTGCTTCACATCCATGATGGCTTCGGAAGCACACACCACGCCAACCTGCCCCGGCGCCTGCAATGCAAGTGCAACAGCAACACCGATTGGAGGCACGGGTCCCTATACCTATTCTTGGAGTAACGGCCAATTGACCCAAACAGCAACTGGATTATGCGACGGAAATTATACGGCAACCGTAAGCGATGCAAACGGAAACAGCTATCCTGTAACTGTGACTATTATCGATCCTGCGCCGCTCCTCTCCTCGACTTTTTCTGCGCCTGCTGCTTGTGGTATTAGCAATGGCTCGGCCTGGGTAACGGCATCTGGTGGCACTGGCACACTGACCTACAATTGGGCCTCGGCGGGTCAAACAAACGACACTATAACGGGACTCGCTTCAGGTAGCTACTATGTTACTGTTAGCGACTCTAACAGCTGCTCCATCATAGACACCGCGGTTGTTGTCAATACCAATGCGCCAAGTATTGCTACACAAAACAGCACCGGCTTACTTTGCAATGGAGATAGCACCGGCGTGATAAACACCAGTGTTACTGGCGGCACAACACCGTATGTTTATGCATGGAGTCCGATTGGCGGCAATGCAAGCAGTGCAAGCAATTTACCGGCAGGCAATTACACACTCACCATAACCGATTCCGCTGGCTGTACAAGCAATCAAAACTTCACGATAGCAGCTCCCCCTGTTCTTCAATTATCCGTAACCGTAATAAACACCACGTGTGGCAATGCGAATGGCAGCGCATTAGCTTTGGCTAATGGGGGAACAGGCCCGATAAATTATCAATGGAATACAGGCGCAATAGGTGATTCAACCCTTTCAAGCTTGGCCGCAGGGATCTATTTTATTAACGTTACCGATGTCAATGGATGCAGCATAATAGACTCCATAACCATCAACACGTCGACGCCAGCAGCAGGCTTGGTAAGCACGAGCGATGTGGCCTGCAATGGAGCAAACACGGGCTCGGCGAACATCGTACCTGTAGCTGGTATACCACCTTATAGTTTTACCTGGAGCAACGGATCTAGCGGAGCAGGAGTTACAGGCTTGCAAGCGGGAAGCTATAGTGTTTCGATAACAGACAGCGCGGGGTGCAGCAGTGCTATTTCCTTCAACATTGAACAAGCCGCTGCGGTATCGCTTGATGCAGGACCAACGCTAACCGTAGCCGACAGCGTGCCTGTTCAAATTAGCAGCACCGACAATGCAATGCAGCCTAGCTATGCATGGACACCTGCTGAGGGATTGAGTTGCAGCAACTGTCCAAATCCTTTAGCCAACCCACAGACGACGACTACGTATACCCTCACCCTCACCGATGCTAATGGATGTAGCAGCACAGACACTGTTCGCGTGATTGTAGAAAACAAGTGCGGCAATGTATTTGTGCCCAACGCCTTCTCGCCTGACAACGACGGGAATAACGAAGTGCTTTATGTATATGGCAACTGCATCACTATTTTAGAATTCATGATCTTCGATAGATGGGGAGAGAAAGTCTTTCAAACAAACGACAAAACTGTTGGTTGGGACGGAAAATTAAAAGGCGTTTTGATGAATGAAAATGTATTCATTTATTACTTGCATGCAACTTTGAAGAACGGAGAAGAAGTTACCAAAAAAGGCAATATCACCCTCATTCATGAATAAGCTAAGAACCTTTTTAGCAGTGACGTGTGCTGCACTGCTCCTAGCATCAGAAACAAAGGCACAAGACATGCACTTGTCGCAGGCAGCAGTTAGTCCGATGCACTTAAATCCGGCTTGCACAGGATCTTTTACGGGCGACCTGCGCGTAACGATGAACTACCGCAACCAGTGGAACAGCATCACCGTTCCCTTTCGTACGATGGCCGCAAGCATTGATGCTCCGCTGATGAAAAACCGATGGAGCAAAGGATTTTTGGGCACTGGGTTAATGATCTTCTCTGATCAAGCAGGGGATGGGAAGCTGCGCAACCAGGGCGCGAATGTCTTCTTATCATCAACCCAAATGCTTTCTGAAAACCATTTACTATCCTCAGGATTGCAAGCCACTTTTGCGCAACGCAGCATCGATTATTCGGCGTACCAATGGGGCAGCCAATACGACGGTATGGATTACAACCAAGGACTTCCTTCTGGTGAGAGTGGAGGTAGCGGTCAAGTTTTTTATACCGACTTTTCAGGCGGCCTTTTATGGCAATTCAACAAAGGAGAGAGCAACGCGGGAAACCGGAGATTAAGTATTAGTAACGGCATCGCTATACATCATTTAAACACCCCTAACACCAATCCATTAAAGACCGAAGGCGACCCGCTTAAAATGCGTTTAGTAGTGCATGGCATGGTGCTTCTTGGAGTTCCTAACAGCAACATCTCTTGGAATCCCGGATATTGGTTTATGAAACAAGGCACAGCAAGCGAGTTGGTTATTGGAACTAACATACGCTATGGCCTTGGACAAAGTTCGCGCTACACCGGCGCAAAGAAAGCGAGTGCCCTCTACTTGGGCTGCTGGTATCGCAGCAAGGATGCCATCATCCTAACTGGAAGAATGGAATTCCAAGACTACAAACTAGGACTTAGTTATGATTTGAACATCTCTAATTTACATTCGGCAAGCAAAGTAAAAGCGGGACCGGAATTATTGATTAGCTACATTAAACCGATTAAGCAATCGCGGGAAGGATCACTCAAAAACGTTCGGTTTTTGTAGCCTCCATTTTTCAAAGACACGACCGACCATCAATAAAAACGCCGCCCCGAACCGGAGCGGCGTTTTCGCTTAATAGCTTATTTATCGGGAAATCGAAACGCGGGTTGTTTGCACGCCCTTCGCAGAGGTTATTTGAATGAAGTAAACCCCTTTGTCGCTCCCTGTGAGATCGAGTACATAGGTTGCTGCCGATGTGCGACGCGTTTCAAAGTTACGCACCTCTTGACCAAGAATAGAGTATACTTTGATGCTTACGCTTCCTTCTACAGCCTCACCAAAATTGATGTTAAAGAGGCCTTGTGACGGGTTTGGACTGATACTCAAACGACCGCCTTCGTTGGTTTTAATCCCTGTAGGATCTGCTATAACCACATTTTTACAAACTGAATCGGTACAGCTGTTTGCGGATGTTGCTGTTAGGCAAACGGTATAGCTACCCGGTGCAGCATAGGTATGTGAAGGATCAGTACTTGTAGCATGCGCCGTACCATCGCCAAAATTCCAGTCGTACGTAGCAGCACCAGTTGCCGCATTGGTGAACGCCGTTGTCATGCCGGTGGTGCTGAAGCTGTAGTTAGAAACAGGTGCAGCGGATACGGTAACCAAATTAACTAGCGAGTCGATAGCAAAGCAGCCCGCTTGACTAACAACACCAAGGCGAACGGTGAAGGTGCCTGGCGTGTTGTAGGTATAAAGGGTATCAATGTTATTCAAACGTGTTGTATCGCCGTTGCCAAAATACCAACGATCGGTTAACAGCGTACCTGCACTGATAGTAGAAACATCCGTAAACAGCACTGCTAATGGAGCGCAGCCCGAAACGGGAGTAGCTGTGAATGTTGGCACAGGCTTAGGATTAACATTCACTGTATAGCTAATAGAATTGGTATCCAGCGTATTGTCAGAAACCAAAAGGGTAACAATGTAAGTGCCAGCCGTTGAATACAAATGTTTCGGATTTTGGCTAATCACTGGAGCAGAAGCATCGCCGAAGGTCCACGCCCAATTGGTAATCGTTCCGCCATTTATTACGGAGTGGTCAGTGAAGGAGGTAGAATCGCCAATACAAGCAACCGATGAAGAGAAGTCAGCAAATGGAACACCTGGCACATAATGGGTAAGCTTAATATCATCAATAGCGAGGTTTCCAGCAAATTTGTGATAGGTTATCTTCACATTTTGCGTGTTCGCTGATATTGGAAATCGAACGGTTGTTCCAGTAGTAGGAAGGGAGTCGGCGCTGCTGATAAGGGTCCAGTTCGTGCTGTCCGGAGATTCATATACATTCATCGTGCTCAATGGCGCATTGAGTCCACCAGTGCCACCACCAGCATTTAATTTTATCCAACAAGAAAGGGTGTCGGCACCGCTAAAAGAAGGAGTAATAATCGTAGTCAGTGAGTCAACTGTATTATTGGACATCCTTAAAGAAGGCGAAGCAAATCCAAAATTGCCATTTGTGGTATATACCCCGGTTGAAGAAACATACCAACCTGCAGGAGCTGTAGTTGGAAATCCATCAAAACCTGTGGACACAATAACTTGTTGAGCGTTAACATTAGCAATGCCAATAAAAGCTAACATGACAATGCAAAATAGGTGTAAACGTTTTTTCATAGGTTTAATACTGTTTAGGGTTTTATAGTTATGCAAAGATAAATAATTAAAAAACAAGCCATAATTCGATTAAGGCATTGATTAATAGCTTATTTAGACGAGAGCGAACAAAAAGGTTTAATTAAGTTATTCTTTTCTTGCTTTTTAGTATGTTTACCTTATCGCTTTTATACCGAGCAATTCAACATGTCGAGAGCCCTTGCCTTCCTTATTCTACTTATTTACCTAAGCCCGAATATCCTTTTCCCAGAAAAGGCGAGGTATTTGATCCACGATAACTTAAACTCGAATACGGTTTGGCTTAAAAACCTAGCTGAAAGCGGCAAAATAACAGCGCCTAATCACGCAATCGTGCCACAAGCATTGAATGGATTAGAGCGGGGCTGCTATCCCTCCGAACTGAACGTGCTGCCTTGGTTGTATTCTTTTTTTTCGCCACTGGCTGCATACAATATCAATATCCTACTGATTCATTTGATTGGCTTTTTTGGAATGGCCTTGTTTCTTAAAAAGCATGTATTAGAGCATACGCAAGAGCGCCTCGCCTATTTCTGCGCTTTGCTTTTTGCCATATTGCCCTTCTGGCCCGGAGCAGGCCTTAGCATTGCCGGACAACCGTTGTTGCTGTATGCTTTTTTTAACATCCTAAAAAACAGTAGGCAGGCAAAGAACTTTATTATCATCGGGCTTTTCCCTTTTTATTCGAGTTTCATTTTCAGCAACGTCTTTTTCGTTGCTGGGCTTTCGTTCATTTTCTTGTTTCATTGTATAAAAAACAAGTCGATCAACTACGTATTTCTCTTTACCCTCTTCGTTTTTTCGCTCCTTTCATTGGGCTGCGAATACAGGTTGATTCTAATGCGCTACCTCGACCACTTTGTCAGCAACCGCGAAGAGCTTGGTATCGGCACGCTGAATATTTTTGGCATTGGGCAATTGTTTTTCAGGCATCTTCTTTACGGCCACTACCATTTTCACAGCTATCAGTCGCCATTGCTTATAGGGTTTGTAGCGCTTTCGTTTTTCTTGGTGCGTGATACAACAAAACGATATGTTCTCCTTCAGCTCACGATTGTCGTATGTTCTCTTTCCTTTCTCTTTGTTCTATTCCAATGGAAAAGCTTTATGCATTTGGTAGGTGGAGTTATGCCCTTGTTTCAGATGCGTTTTCAGGCCTTAGCTCCGCTGGCTTGGTATGTTCTGCTTGCTTATGCGGCTTCTAGTTTGATGCTTGAAAAACCCCGTTTAAAAGGGCTTGTGAGTGCCTTATTAGGAGCAATGCTTTTGTATGGCTTTTTTCCTCTTGGAAGATCGGATTATTATAGCTCCGACTTTGCAGAAAATAGCTTTTATAGAACCTATTTCGATACACATAATAACGAATACAACACCTTTGATGGATATTATCAAAGAGACTTATTCAAAAAGGTGGCGCATGCGATTCCCAAGGCTGGCTATGTTGGCTGTTTAGGAATCAATTCGGAGGTTGCTCAGTACAACGGTTACAATACTATTGGAGGATACTTCCCGATCTTCCCCTTGAGTTACATGGAATCCGTTGAAGCGATCGTCAAGGATGAGCTAAGCAAAAGCGGCAAAAAAATGCATAGCAAAAGGCCGGAGTTGTATAGTTACGAGCTGCAACAGAAAAAATCGCCAATACAAAACCTCGCGTGGAATTTCGACCGTTTGCGCGGCATGCATTGCCGATATGTTTTCTCAACAACCCCCATCAAAGTCAAGGACTTAATCGATGAACAGGTTTTCGAATCCAAAACGGAGCGGCTTTATGTTTATCGCCTCTTAGACTGATGCATTTGCTTGGCAGCAAGCAGCCGGAATCCTTATATACGCAGTGTAATTTTAAAATAAATCAGTGGTTTTTACCATGGCTTTTTCAGTTCATCAAAAATAACTACCTTTGCATTTCCTTTTTAGGTCCTGTGGCCGAGTGGTTAGGCAGAGGTCTGCAAAACCTTGTACACCAGTTCAAATCTGGTCGGGACCTCAAAAAATCCCCATCGCGTAGCGAGGGGATTTTTATTTTGAAGGAACGCCAAGTGTGCTTGAGCGTGACGAAAAAATAAAAATCCCAATACCGCCAAAGGCGGGATGGGGATAATGCTTGCACTGGGACTTTGTTGGATTCTGCGGAGTTAAATCTGGTCGGGACCTCAATACGAACACATTCAGCGATAGCTGAATTTGACGTTAAAAGACGCGTCGAAAGAGCTCTTTCAGACGCGGCTGAAAAACGTCAAAAGAAAACCGAAGGTTTGATCTTTTGTTCGTTGACTTTACGGCCATCCCAAAGATTCATGAAGCGAAGCGGAATACATCCACTCGGGACCTCAAAAAATCCCTATCGCGTAGCGAGGGGATTTAAATCGCCCTTAATCCACTATATTAAAAGTAGCTGGATAGGTAGTGCTTCTGTTATAATCATTATCCTCAGCTTCAAATTCGACGCTGTAGGTTCCTAAATCCAAATCAGTTGCCGGCAATGCGAAGTTAAACAGCAAACTCGTAGACGGAGTTGTCGATGTGCTTTCGTAAATCTTCACAACATAGCCGCTGCTATTACGAATAGTAGCATATACCGTAACCCAAACAATATTTGGATTTGATGTATAACTATCTGTCGTCGTTACTGCGAAACGAACGCTATCTAATGCCAATTTAGAAGCTATAAAATCCCTTTGATAAAAACTTTTAATCACGGGCGCTCCTTCGAAAACAATATTTAAATCTTGTATAAAGTGAGCCGCATTAATCTCGGTTGTGTTTGTGTTCGTTTTCAGGCCTGTAAAGGTGGTCGTGACATTGTAACCACCAACTGGTAAATTGGTTAATGCATATTTACCAGACGAATCAGTATAGGCCGAATACGTTATATTCGTTATAGTGTCATTCCGTGTCGCAATCACGGATGCGTTTTTTATCGGTTCCCCGTTGTTGTCAGTAGCTCGGCCTTGAATAGTGCCATGACCGGCCAATACAAAGTTAATCAATGGATGATCGTTTTTTTGAGTGAGATTTAGAGTCGCGTAAGCTGTTTGCAACCCAACACTTTGAACCGAGAGAATAACAACACATAGGGGCACATTCACTAGCTGATAACCCCCCTCATTATCCGTAAAGCCCGATGCAACAAGATTCATATTCCCAAGTGTATCTTTGCGCATTCCGTTTATAATTGCTCCTGCAATGGGCTTCCCTGCAAGGTCGGTAACGACACCCTGTATAGTTGCTTTATTGGGTCCAAAGATATTGTCTCTGCAAGATGCAAAGAATACAAGCAGGGACAGTCCTAAAAAGAAAAGAGGTAGTTTATTCTTCATTTTAAAATTATTGCTCTCCATTAACGCTGCCGACGTGCTCTTTTTCTACGTTGCATTATTAGCTTTTGCTTTTTATTTCCTTGTTGAACTAAATTTTCAACTGTAGAAACACCAGACTCGATGGCCTTTCCTGTTAAAGGAGCCATGTATGGAGTAATGTACATAACCGTTTCCTTGTATGTTTTGGCATTTGACTTATTCGAAAACAAAGCCCCAAAAAATGGTATTTTGCTAAGTACTGGAAACCCCCCCTCTGTGTTGCTTTCGGTTCCTTTGATCAGGCCGCCAATGATAAGCGTCTCTCCATTCTTCAGAATAACTTTTGTGTTAATCGTACTGGAGGATGTTTGAATATTATCAGAAGACTGAGTCCCGGTAAACTCCGTTTTATCTGCAAAAAGATCAAGAGAGATAAGTTGGTCACTTAAAATTTTTGGGGTTACTCTTAAGTTCATACTCGCATCAATCTTTTGAAAGGTGGTAGAGTTACCATTAAGCCCAGATGACACCAAGCGCAACCACTTGGAGTCGGCGGTGGTAAAAGTTGCCTCCTCGTTGTTCAAGGCCATCATACGGGGATTAGTCACAATGTTTGCATAATCAGCAGAAACCAAAGCGGAAAGATTAACCTTGAAATTCGGTCGCAGTTGACTAAGGAAGTCGTAGGTTGCACTTACAAAACCATCTTTCGGATTATAAGTCACATCTTTTACACGCCCCAATGTTCCGGACGAGACATCGAAGTCCCACTGAAAATTATTCCCGTGATTGTATTCGACAACCAACAACTCCAAGAAAATACGCTCAACGGCTCTATCAAGCATCCTGCAAACACTTACTGTTTGTTTAATTTGAGACAAGGTTCCTGTAAGCAAGAGTTGATTGTAGCTTGGAATTATTTTCACTTTAGCAGACAAGGAAACACCATCTAATAGCGTATCAAATTTGCTTGCAGGCACATTTCGTGGTCGATAGGTATACAATAAAATTTGATCGCCGAATTCCTCTTCTGCGTTTTCTCCAAGGATGATATACCGATCAAGTTCCTTCATGGCGAGGTATTGATTCTGATAACAAATCTCATCCACCAAATAGTCGTAGGTGAAAGACTCGCAGTGCACCGAGCAGTTAGGACTGACATGACCAAATATCGTGAATTGTCTTCCCGAATTGAAAGAAATATCGTCAAAAACATCCATCATGTCCACAGAGTCTTTTTGCAATTCCAACAAGCCGCTGTAGTATTGCTTTAATACCTTGTATTCCAACATGACAGAGTCCTTATGAACCATATGTGCCGTTGGGCGATCTGGATCATAATGACTAATGTTAGTTTGCCCGTTTCGATAGCCAAAAAAATCCACATTTTGAGTATTATTTTGGGCAACTGCAGGAACTATTAGCCCACCTAGAAGCACTAAAAAAAGAAGACGCAAAAGCACTGTTTTCATCGTATGGGTAGGCTCAATTTAAAGGATGATTGCCGAAATAGATTGTTATCGTGTAAACAACCAGCTAAATTTTATACCTCGAAATTACAAAAAATATTGTTCTGCACTAAATTGTCAAACTCGCTCAAGAATAAATACAGCAGAAAAGCACCTCATGTTCTGTTTAAATTCACTTTAAATAAAAATATAAATCCATGTTGTCGACTATAATTATTCCGTTCTTTGCAAAACATTTTAAGATACAAAAAGAGGCTGTTTATAGTTCACTCAAAGGCTTTTCATTAAAGCAATAAAAGCATCATCTCGGCACAGAAAAAATCATCATCATCCACTAATGCCTATTTGTCATCTACTATACTAAATTGGGCTTTTATAATTTATTCTAGCGTATGTCTGCTTTAAAATTTATACCCATCGCATCCTTTTACTGCTAGGGTAATTTATCGCTCGAGTTAAAAACGAAAGTCCTATCTCTATTCAACAGATAATGCGCGGTCCGCTTTCTAGAATTGCTTTATTAATCATCGGTATCAGTTGGCTCTGTGGAGTTTTCAAAGCAGACATCTGGAAGCGTGAAAAGTTTATCGAAGGAGATGGTTTATCGTATTATGCCTATCTCCCGATGACCTTCATCAAGCATGATTTAACGCTCGCCTTCCTTGATACCAAGCAGCCTTCCTACTACGACAACCTTTGGTATTCGACCTCGCCTATTGGTATAAAACACACCAAAATGGGCGCAGGTATTGCCTTGCTGCAGGCGCCCTTCTTTTTACTTGCTCATGCATTCGCCAAAATTAGCAATTGGAAAGCCGATGGATTCTCGCCGCCTTATGCTTTGATGCTCTGCATAGCCACCGTTTTCTATGCCTATAGTGGCTTGCGCTTGTTGCGCAACATCCTTTTAAAAAAATTCGGTGATGGTACAACGGCTTTGGTACTGCTGCTTATCGCATTCGGCACGAACTTGCATTATTACGTGCTTTACGAGCCCTTTATGTCGCATGCGTACAGCTTTTTTCTTTTCGTATTCCTGTTAAAAGCAACGCTTGGTTGGTTCGCCATGCCAAGCCGAAAAGGTGCTTGGACTCTTGGTGTCGCCGCTGGGCTCATTGCATTAACGCGTCTTCCAAACTGCCTTGTTTTGTTGATCCCTTTGCTCTATGGTGTTAAAAACATACAGGAGCTCAAAACAAGTATTTGCAGGTGGTTCAAGAATTATCATCTGCTATTCGCTCTTCTTCCCGCGCTGTTTATCTATGGTATCCAACTAGCTTATTATAAACTTATATCCGGTTCATTCCTTTATTATTCCTATCAACAAGAGCACTTTTTTTTCGGCGCGCCGCACATTGTTGAAGGACTCTTCGGTTTCCGCAAAGGATGGTTCATATACACCCCTTTGATGTTCGCTGCTTTCGCTGGGCTTTTGTTTATGCGAAAAAAAGCAAGCGAGCTCCTTGTCCCGCTGATTATCTACCTTCCTTTGAGCATCTATGTGGTGCTTAGTTGGTGGTGCTGGTGGTATGGCGGCAGCTACGGCATGCGTGCGTTGATCGAAAGCTATGCCTTATTGGCGTTTCCGCTTGCGGCATTGATTGATCGAGTTTTTGCAAAAGGATTTCGTGCACTACTTACATCCTGGATTATCGGCATCGGAGTAATATGGCTTTCTTTGTTTCAAACAGAACAATACACCAAGCAGCTGATCACCTACGACAGCATGACTTTTAAGGCCTACAAAGCGGTTTTTTTACACCGTCATGCGCCCGCAAACTTCAATGAATTGCAGGAACACCCGGATTACGACCAGGCGAAGTATGAGAACAAGCCATAGTATAAAGATGCGCTAAGAATTAGTTAGCGGATTATTTTTTCTTTAATTGAATATGAAATAATTATTACCAATTAGGTAGTCAATGAACTATTCGCTAGTATTGTTCTGTATTCATTTAATACACACCGATTCTAAACGAAAGTGAGGGCGCTTTATCGTGAATTTTTATTAGCACAGGATTTTCAGTTGTTGCATTGGCTGAATCATAATCACCTGCCTTTCAGTCTTCCTTTCTTAAAGTTCATTTCCACCTACTGTACCTATTTCAGTATAGCTATTATTCTAGCGGTATTGGTGATCGGGTTGATCTATAAATCCCGAACATGGAAGATTAAATTCTTAGTTCTCGTGTCGGTTTTTACACTCAACACCTTGATTACCCAAGCATGCAAACATCTTATTGATAGGGAAAGACCAGGTTATTGCTTTAATGAAATTGACAGAATCGTTGATGGCGGCGGCCCCTCCTTCCCTTCGGGCCATTCATCTGAAGTAGCCTCACTAGCTATTAGCATGATGCTTTTATTTCCAACTCAACGCCGTGTCAAAAGCTTGCTTTTTTGGGCTTTCCTTATCGGCTATTCGCGTATAGCGCTAGGGGTGCATTATCCTTCGGATGTGATCGCAGGCCTAGTTATTGGCGGAGTGATTGGCTGGAGCGTTTCAACTTTTTCCAAAGAACACTTTCTAGTAATAAAAAACGAAGATGCGCTTTCCTATTCCTTAGCTGAAAAGCCAGGGTATATTCAAGTCTAGATTCCTAACCGGATTCTGTTTTGCAAATTAACCTTTCTTATAGATCATCCCCGGGGCCGCTTGTGCAGACGGGTAAATCAGCATGTCAGTCAGGTTAACATGCGCTGGCGCTGTCACCGCATAAGCAATTGCCGATGCGATATCTTCCGCATAAAGCGGCGTATATCCTTCGTAGGTTTTTTTCGCCCGTTCGCTATCGCCTTTGAATCGCACGAGTGAAAATTCGGTCTCCACAGCGCCTGGAGCTACATTAGTTACCCGAATGCCATGCTGCGTTAAATCCAGACGCATGCCTTCGCTAATGGCCTCTACGGCCTTCTTGGAGGCGCAGTATACTAATCCGCCTGGATAGGTATACTTGCCTGCAACAGAGCTCAGGTTAACGATGTGGCCGCTTTTGCGCTCCACCATGCCCGGTACAATTGCTCTTGAAACATAGAGCAGGCCTTTTACATTCCCGTCGATCATCGCATCCCAATCGTCGATATTGCCTTCTTGAAATGTGGCCAAGCCATGCGCATTGCCGGCGCTATTCACTAGCACATCAATCGCTTTCCAAGCATCCGGCAAACTGCCGATTTGTTCAAATACATCCTTTGATTTACGCACATCAAAAAGCAAGGTCGTTGTTTCGGTGATGGCGCTTAGCTCCATTGCTAATGCATCCAAGCGCTCTGCACGGCGACCACAAAGTATAAGGCGATAATTCGATTTTGCTAAAGCACGGGCAGTGGCTGCGCCGATGCCAGAGCTGGCGCCTGTGATCAATGCAATTTTAGTCATGTTAGTTGGTGATAATTACCGCCGTCGAATCAACGTTGCCGTGGATGGGCGGATTTAGTTTCGTGACTTTAACTTCAATCGTTGTTACCTGCGGAAATTCCTGCTGCAAGGCCTTGACGATGCGACGCCCAACATGTTCAATGAGGTGCGAACGAATGTCCATTTCGCGTTTTACGATTTCATAAACAGTAACATAATTAACTGCATCGGTAATCCGATCCGTTTGCTCTGCTTTGGTGAAATCGGCATCTAGCACCACATCCACGATAAAACTGCGACCCACCTTGCCTTCCTCTTCCATGCAGCCATGATACGCATAAAGCTTAATTCCATTCACCAATACCTTGCCCATATTTATTGCGTTTTAATAGTTGCTAATGCGCGCTCCAAACGGTTTGCAGATTCGGCCTTGCCGAGCAAAGCACACATCTCAAATAAGGCAGGCCCACCAGCTACGCCGGTTAAGCATACTCTAAAAAGTTGCATCACCTCACCGGTCTTGATACCCTGCGCTTCGGCCACCTGCTTAAAAGCCGATTCTGTACTTGCTGCTGTGAATTCGGCAAGCCCCAAAAAGACATCTTTCATAGCCACTACAAAGGCCATGCTTCGCTCGTTCAAGCGTTTTTTTATGACTTCCTGGTCGTACATTTCGGGGGCGATGAACAGATAGCTTCCCTGCTCCCAAAACTCATGCACGAAGTTGGCCTTTTCTTTAATCAATTTACACGCTGTGACAAGAAAATCACGACTAACAGAATTGACTATTCCGGGATGTTTTTCTTGCAATGAAGCCGCAAATAAATCTGCCAACTCCTCGTCGGAATGCAGTCTTAGATATTGCTGGTTAAACCACTTGGCTTTCTCTGGATCAAACTTTGCGCCGGATTTACTGACACGATCAAGCGAAAATTCTTGGACCAATTCGTCCATATTAAAAATCTCTCTATTCCCGCTAGTGTGCCATCCCAACAAGGCAAGCATGTTAACAAAAGCGTCTGAAAAATAGCCGCGCTCAAGATAACCCGACGATTGTTCACCCGTTTTTGCATCCGTCCAATTTAATGGAAATACAGGGAAACCGAGTCGGTCTCCATCGCGTTTGCTTAGCTTGCCATTCCCATCCGGACGAAGCAACAGCGGGAGATGCGCAAACTCAGGCATCGACGATTCCCAGCCTAGAAAACGATATAACAACACATGCAGAGGTGCCGATGGAAGCCATTCCTCGCCACGAATTACATGCGTAATCTGCATGGTGTAATCATCCACGACATTGGCCATGTGATACGTTGGCATACCGTCACTTTTGAACAAAACTTTGTCGTCCATCTGAGCCGTATTCACAACAACCCAACCCCTGATAATATCCTTCACACGAACCTCTTCGTTGCGCGGCAATTGGATACGAACAACATAATTTTCATTGGCCGCAAGCCGGCGCTGCACCTCGTCTTCCGATAAGGTCAGCGAGTTTTTCATGCTCTGTCGGATGATGGCATTGTAGGCAAATGAGCTGCCTGCTTTTTCCATCCGAGAACGCATCTCATCAAGCTCCTCTGTGCTGTCGAAAGCATAGTATGCATGGCCACTGCTGATCAGTTGCTCAACATACTGGCGATACATCGGCTTGCGCTCACTTTGACGATACGGTGCATGGCCTCCATCACCAAACCCAACGCCTTCGTTTGGCGTAATGCCGCACCATTTCAAAGCTTGGATAATATATTCCTCGGCACCCGGAACAAATCGCGCCTGGTCTGTATCTTCTATTCGAAGAATGAAATCACCATTGTGTTTTTTAGCGAATAGGTAATTGTATAAAGCGGTACGAACACCGCCCATGTGCAAGGGACCTGTCGGACTAGGGGCAAAACGAACTCTAACTTTTCTTTCCATAATGGGTGCAAAGTTACGCTTCCGAATGGAAGATTTTACTGAATTATTAGCTCATCGATAAAAATAAAAGCGTCGCCGGTAGCGCCTTGATGCCATGCAGGCAAAACACCGTAGTTTTTGGCTTTTAACCGAACATACCGTGCTTTCAATTTCGGAAGGTCTTTCACAAAATCCTTAACCTGTGTTGTCAAATCCTTGTCAGGCACCGTATTGAGTATCTCCGCTACTTGCGTGAAGGTATAGCCATCGGATGAAAACTCAACAACAAGCTTTGTCGGAAATACAATCCAGGCTTGTGTGTCTTGCAAAAAGCCAGCGCCCACTTGATTGACGATGACCTCTTTCCCCATGTCCACGGTAGCCTCGAAATCCTGCGCCTGATAGCCTTGCCAGTCGCCTTTCCGCCAACTTGTTGTGCCGCGTAATCCATCGATAATGCCTCCATCGCCTCCGGCCGTATAAGACGGGTTACAGGTCGATTTTATGTTCACTTTCCAATCCGGATGAGGCAGCTCGTATACGCGCGCCTTCACCGGCGAGCTCAATGCGCCTTGCTCATTCATGGCTACTGCGCGCACCATGCGGGTGCTATCAAGACTAAATGGCTCTTTGTATTCTTGCGATGTATCCGAAGGAGCTGTTCCATCCAAAGTGTAAAACAATCGGCATCCCGGAAAGCCAGGAGCCATGCTAACTAGGGTTGAGTCTTTAAACGTTTTTCCTTCGGTGATAATCAAGGGCACAGGCACCACCGGGAATTCGCTGGGCGGTGTAGAAAGGATAGTGGATGTTTCGGCGGCCCACAAAGGCTGTGCGGCCGACCCCATTTGAAACTCAAGCAAGCCTCCTTTCATCACATCGTTGTGCTCAATCCAACTTCTCGAATAATCTGCATTGCCAAGGCTTGCTGATTGAATATAAAAATTGCGATCGCTAACATCTTTGGCACGAATCAACAACTCGTTGCCATTTTGCAAATGCAAATTAACCTCCTTGAAAACAGGCGTGCCGATGTTGTATACAGGCAGCCCAGGCGTTACCGCATAAAAGCCCATTGCACTCATCACATACCATGCGCTCATTTGTCCGCAATCTTCATTTCCAATAAGCCCATCGGGTGTGGCTTTATAAAATTCAGATTGTATCTGATGCACACGCTGTTGCGTCTTCCAAGCCTTGCCGATGTAATTGTAGAGATACGCAATGTGATGACTCGGTTCGTTACCATGTGCATACTGCCCAATCAATCCCGTAATGTCAGACTGCTCGCGCCCTGTAGTTTTGCTGCTGATTGAAAACAAGGAATCGAGCTTGCTTTCATAGCGTGCATATCCCCCCATAAAATCAATGTGGCCGCTAACATCTTGCGGCACAAAAAAACTATACTGCCATGCATTGGCTTCGGTATAATTGTTATCCACCCGGCGCGGGTCAAAAGGGCTGATCCAGTTACCATTTTCTTTTGGACGCATGAAACCACTTTCGCGATCACAAATATTTTTCCAATTCTGTGCACGCCGCGAATACGTTACATAATCTTCGCGTTTGTTAAGCATGTGTGCCAATTGGGCGATACACCAATCGTCGTAACTGTATTCCAATGTTTTCGACACCGACTCCGACTCGTTGTCCATGCCCAAATACCCTTGTGTCATATAAACAGGTATGCCTAGATGCTTCCATGTTGCGCTCTTCTTCATAGCCTCTAAAGCAAGCGGCGCATTGAAGTCGCGAATCCCTTTCATGTATGCATCGGCTATTACCGAAACCGAATGATACCCAATCATGCAGTCGGTTTCATTCGAGCCAAGCTCCCAAACAGGCAGCCTGCCACCTTCTGTGTACATGGCTAAAAATGTTTTAATAAAATCAGCTGTGCGTTTTTGATCAATCATGCTAAACAAAGGATGCAAAGCGCGAAAGGTGTCCCAAAGCGAAAAAACACTGTAGTGTATGTGATCCATCGACTTGTGCACCTGGTCGTCCATCCCTCGATACATACTGTCAACATCCATGGCAATACTCGGATGTATCATGCAGTGATAAAGCGCTGTGTAAAAAATCTTTTTCTGATCAGTTCGATCGTCCCGCACCTCGATGCGGCCCAGTTCTTTGTCCCACGCTTTGCGCGCTTCCTTGCGGATAGCCTCAAAATCCCAATAGGGCAGCTCCTCCTTCATGTTCAAGGCTGCGCCTTTCATAGATGCTGGCGATATAGCAACCTTAACCTGAATGGTGTCTCCCTTTTTTACATTGAAAACAAAGGCCGTTTTTATACTCTTGTTCCAAGGGTCGGCACTTTTCGGCACCTCGCCTTCGGCAGGATTGCGTGTCTCGATGACTGCTTTAGAAAAGGTAATACGAGCATATAACTTCTGACTCTTGGCCCAAGCCTCGCTGCAGCGATAGACCTCATAGGTGCGGTCGTTAACTACTTTTATTACCCCAGCCAACAACTTATCGCGATGGTTCAAATCCAAGATAACACTCACCCTGCCCGGCTTATTGAAAATGTATTGATGATACCCAACGCGCGTGGTGCTTGTGAAAGAGGCATCGATATCGTCGTCTTCGAGTTTAACGGCATAGTAGCCCGGCTCCGCCTTCTCGCTGCGGTGCGTATACCTTGAGGCATAGACATTCCGATCATACGACGTGTTGCCCATCATCGGCATCAACATTATGTCGCCATAATCGCTGCAGCCTGTTCCACTCAAATGGGTATGCGAAAATCCATATATCAAACTGTCGCTTTCATGATAACCACTGCATCCATCCCAACTTCCATCAACGCGTGTATCTGGCGAGAGTTGCACCATACCAAAAGGCATCGTTGCACCTGGGAAGGTGTGTCCATGTCCACCTGTTCCAATAAATGGATCAACATACGTTGATGGTGCTTGCGCAAAGCAAAATTGGGCCAACAAAAAGAAGACGAATGGCGTACATTTTTTTTTAATCATAGGTCTAATTGCGTTAAATAAAATCATGGATAACTATCAAACAAGGAGACGGTGTGTAGCTGGGTTTTAACTATTTTAATTGGTGAATCAATGCGTACCTGATGAGGCACCCCTGGCAGTAAATCGAAATAGTTATCGCTACAGCTAAAATCATACTCTCCACTAACATAAACATCCTTTGCAAGTCGATCCGCTTGCAACTCAAAAACATTCGCGCCAAGGGATTTAATGGTGATGGATGGCTTCTCGAGTTTAAGCTCTCTGGGACGTGCAAAGTAATGCGCAAAGGTATACTCTTTCCCCTCGCAATTAAAAGAGGCGGACAGAACAAGATTTGCTGAATCAGCGAACAACGCTGCATACCGCTGTCTAGAAAATCGGCCTACTAATTGGACTTCGCCAGGCATTAAAGGCACGGTTTTAAATTCGACCTGCTCCTTCTTGCCGCGAAAATCAAGCAGCTGTATAGTCAGCTCTCCCACCATTTGCTGTCGACTATCTTGCAAGGCATAAACCAAAACTTCATCGCCCTTGTCAACGCTCGATATCAAGACTTTTTCGAAACTGCGCTTCACACAATAGTAGGCCGCTTTGCGATGCCTATCGGAGTCTATCAAACTCCACGAAGTAACCGGCCAACAATCGTTGAGCTGCCACACCAGAGATCCCATACAGTAGGGCGTTCGGAGTCGGTGAGATACTATGGCTTGCTGCATCCCAAAGGCCTGGAGTACCTGTGAAACATAAACATAGTGAGCAAAATCCTTCGGCTTTCGATAATCCCGGAGCATGTATTCGTCGATCGTCTGAAAGCCCCGTGGGTTCTTTTGATGGGCCTGCAAACACGCCGAATTCATAGATAGCAAACTATCCCCACAACAGCGCTGCAAGGTAGATTTGTTTGGCATACCTTGAAATCCATATTCACTCACAAAGCGTCCCGTTTTCTCTTTGTAGTTTTCGAATGGCTCCATGCCCCACCACACACCCCAATAATGCGAATCGCCGCGCTTTATACTCTCTGCCCTGCCCCAACCTAGCTCAGGTGAAGATGCGATGTATGGCCTTGCTGGATCAAGCTCCGTCAATACCTCAGGAATCAATCCATTAAACAGGTGCTCGTAGTCGCGATTAATCGTTGTTGAATCTGTGCTAGTCAATTCATATTCCTTCTGCCATCCCCAATTGTTCCACCCTTCTGCAATCTCGTTGTTGCCGCACCACAAAGCCAATGAAGGATGATTTCGCAAGCGTATAACATGTTGCATGAGCTCTTGCTTCACATTGCTCATAAATGCCGAATCACCAGGATACATGGCACAGGCAAACATAAAATCTTGCCATACCAACAAGCCATATTCATCGCAGAGATTATAAAAAACATCCTGCTCGTAAACGCCTCCACCCCATACGCGAAGCATATTCATGTTGGCTGCTTTAGCATCTTTCAAAAGAGCTGCATATTTATCATCCTCAACACGCGGCACAAAATTATCTGCCGGAACCCAATTGGCGCCTTTCATAAATACAGGCAAGCCATTGAGCTTAAAATAAAAACTAGTGCCCATAGCGTCTGGTGCACGCACCAACTCCAATTCCCGAAGGCCAATGCTAAGCTCGCGCTCATCTTTTAAAACGTCGGCATACTTCAACTGAACTTGAAATCGATACATCCTTTGCGCTCCCATACCATTGCACCACCATCGCTCCGGGTTTTTTATTGAATACGGGACAACAACCGTATTCAAACCGCTTTTCAGAAAGCATGCTTGCTCAATCGGCGCCAAGCTTGAATCACTCGGCAGTATTTTTAAAAAATACAATCCATCCGTTTCGCATTCCAGATGACATGCGAAATTAAGTAGCGCTATACTATCTGATAAATGATCTTGTAGCAATTGAACCGCATTCATGCGCGCGCCTTGCCAAGTAAGCAACTTAACGGATTTCCAAAGACCGCAGGTGATGTATTTTGGTCCCCAATCCCATCCATATTGATATTGGGCCTTGCGGGTAAAAACTCGCTCTTCTTTTGACAGCGTGTAGGACAGCTTACTTGCCTCATCCTTACCACGCTTCGATGCTGGCTCAAATACCACACGCAACTGGTTATGCAACTTCAAATGCCCTGTCACACCCACTTCCCATGCACGAAACATATTATCGGCAACAAGTATCAAGCTGTCATTAAACCACACTTTAGCATATGTATCAAGTCCTTCAAAAAGCAAGGATTGATGCTGCGACGTTCGCTCATTATCGCTACAATCAAAAGACATTGTATACTCCCAAGTTGTATCGCCAATCCATTGCAAATCGGCTTCACACATTCCCAAAAAAGGATCTTGTATCAGCTTATTATTAAGCAGATCGGTGTGCACCGTTCCCGGCACGTGTGCTGGCATCCAAGCTGCTGCTCCCTGTTGTCGAAAAGACCAAGCTGTATCCAATAAACGCGCTGTATTGGAAGCACGAAGGCCAGCATTAATCTGCAGTAGTAGGCAAAGGAGAGTTAGGAACCAGTTCTTTCCATTCATGCTAAAAGAATGCTTTTCATCGTCCTGATTTCGTCGAGCTCAGGCAGCATAGTCTCTAGGTTCAATGCAGACGAATGAAACTCCATAGCACCTGTAATCTCTTTTATCTGTTTAATGTTGTCAGCTCGCACACCTCCGCCAGGCATTATTGACAAACGCTTTCCAGCCAAACGAATCATGTCGTTTAAGCGCGTCGCTCCCAACAAGGGGTTGTCTGCTCCGCCAGAGGTAAGTATTCGATGGAAGCCGCAACGCGCAATGGAATCAACCGCTTGCAGTGCGTCGGGTGTCTTGTCTATCGCTCTATGAAAAGTAACACCCATCGGGCCGGCTAGATCAACTAGCGCAGAGCAGCGCGTCTCATCAACAAGGTTGGTACCGGGCATAAGAATTCCGAAAACAACGCCTTCACAACCAATCTGCTTGCAATACTCAATATCCCTTTTCATCTGCTCAAACTCTTCATCTGTATACACAAAATCTCCTCCGCGCGGTCTAACCATGACGAATAAATCGATCGTTAAACGATGTCTCACAAAATCCAAGGAGGCCTTTGATGGCGTAATGCCTGAGGCTGCATGGTCATCACAAAGCTCAATCCGATCAGCTCCTGCTTGCTCTGCAATCAAGGCCGATTCAGGACGAAAAGCAACAATCTCTAATAAGCGTTTATTAAGCATCGGGTTATTTTTGTAAAAAATGTTTTGCATACATAGCGCCGATTCGATCAAGCAACACCGTGTGATACCTTAGTCGAACTAAAAAATCGCCGTAATTCTTCTTTTTATCTGGCGTCCATAAAACCTCCGATAGCGCTGCCATCCGAGGCAATGACATGTATTCCACCTCCTTAAAATCGGGCATGTACTCAGTCCATACATTGCCCTGCGCACCTAAAATATAACGCTGCTCTTTCGTACTCAATTCTTTTGGTAAAGGATGATACGAATACACCGAATCCAATGGATTGAATCCACCAATAGCTAGCGGCTCCTTCAACCTGTCGCGGTCTTGGTAGTGGTCAAAATAACACGGCTTACCAGGCGTCATAATAACCTTGTGCTTCAGCTTCGCTGCAGCAATGCCGCCCGAAGTGCCACGCCAGCTCATCACCGCTGCGTTAGGCGCCAAGCCGCCTTCGAGAATCTCGTCCCAACCAATCATCTGTCGGCCTTTGCCATTCAAGTATCGTTCGATGCGTTGCACAAAATAACTTTGCAGCTCTTCCTCGTTTTTTAAGCCCTGCGCTTTCATCCTAGCCTGACAGCGAGCACACTGCTTCCATCGATTTTTAACGCACTCATCACCGCCAATATGAATATATGTACTAGGAAACAACGAGCACACCTCGTCCAAAATATCCTGCAGAAAAAGAAATGTAGAATCCTTCCCTGGACAGTATACATCATCAAAAACACCCCACTTAGTGCCTACTTCAATGGGGCCGCCATTGCATGAAAACGCAGGATAAGCAGCAAGCGCAGCCAAAGCGTGGCCTGGCATTTCTATCTCTGGCACTACCGTAATGTTTCTGCTCGCGGCATACGCCACAACTTCTCGAACCTCGTCTTGTGTATAAAAGCCGCCGTAACGGATGCCGTCAAAACGAGCCGTGTCGCTCTGCCTACCCACAATGGTTTCCTTGCGATACCCGCCAACACCCGTTAACAAAGGATACTTTTTAATCTCTATACGCCAGCCTTGATCGTCAGTCAAGTGCCAATGAAACACATTCATTTTATACAAAGCAAGGTAATCGATATAACGCTTCACCTCGTCTTTGCTAAAGAAATGACGACACACATCCAAGTGCATGCCGCGCCAAGCAAATGCCGGCTCGTCATCGATTCGAACACTGTGCGCTTCTGCCAATCCCTCGCTCTTAAGATTAGCCATTTGCACAAAACTCGAAATGCCATTGATCAGCCCTGCTTTCGATGCGCCTTGGATGAGCACCTGATCGGGCGTTATGTTGATGCGATACCGCTCGGCATGCTTTTTCGAAACGCCTTGCTCCAAGCGAATAAAGGGCGTATTCGGACTAGGTTTTTCTTGCAACACCAACGAAATGCCCTGATACATCTGTATCTGTTGACGCAGTAAAACAGCAGCCTCCTTGCAATCCGCTGTGGCATAGGTTAAGACCGTGCCGTTCATAAGCTGAAATACACCCGGACGAAGCTCCTGCTTCTTGGGATTGGGGATGATGCCTTGCGCATTTGCTGTAGTAACGAAAACAAGGCCGATAAACAAGAGGAGTAAAGGAGTGCGACGCATAGTTTTTTACTTTTTCTTTTTCCTTCCCAACTCCTGCCAAATTAGCGATGCCGAGCCTAGTAAAGCAGCATCGTCCTCGTGCAGACCAGAAGGGAGAATTTTTATTTTGTTTTTATAAATGATCAACAGATTCTCTTCGAAACTCCTGCGCGTAGGGGCAAACAAAAGCTCGCCCGCATGCGCTAATCCACCAAACAAAAAGATGGCCGCCGGACTCGTATATGCCACGCTATTCGCTAAGGCTAAACCTAAAGTTTCCCCTGTCAATCGAAAGGCCTCACACGCTTCGCGCTCGCCCGCATGCGCTCTGTCGGCGATAATCTTTGCATCCACCAACTCCTTGCTATTCTTCAATTCATGATAGGTTGTTACTATAGCTGTAGCTGAACAATAGGTTTCTAAACAGCCCTTGCGACCACAACCACAAAGCCTTCCGCCAGGTGTAACAAGAACATGCCCTACCTCACCCGCAAAGCCGTCGTGGCCATAAATGAGCTCGCCATTGGCTACTATCCCGCTGCCCAATCCAGTGCCCAAGGTGATAAACAAAAAATCCTTCATCCCTTTGGCCGCGCCATAAACCAGCTCTCCCAAAGCCGCAGCATTGGCATCGTTTGTAAGCCATGCCGGACAGTTCATGGCCTCGGCAAATAGACTGCACAATGGCACTTTCCCTTTCCACAGCAAATTCGGCGCAAACTCAATCTGCCCCGTAAAATAGTTTCCATTCGGAGCTCCGATGCCTATGCCTACAAGGATGCTCGCTTCATCAAGCTGCTGCACCTCCTTTTCAAAAATCGATTTAAGATGCGCTACAAGATCTATCGGATCCGGAAATGAACGGGTGGATAACGTCGATTGGAAAAGAATCTTTCCCGCACGGTCAACCAAGCCGAACTTCGTATTCGTGCCACCGATGTCGATGGCTGCAACAACGTGTCTCATTAGTGCGCGCTGCTTGATGCTAGATCGTAATCAATCCCTTGTTTTGAAAGGATGGATTTTACTCGCCAGCCATAATAAGCTAGGTAAACGAAACAAAAAACACCTACAAGATAACTCCATTGTATCCCCAGCAATTCATCTTTGGCAAGATACCCCTGCAACCAGCTCACCAAGCCTCCACCCATAATCATCATGATCAAGAAGCTAGCGCCGTCGTTGGTCTTCTTGCCCAAGCCAGCAATGGCCAAGGTAAAAATGCAGGGCCATAGTGTTGAACAAAAAAGCCCAACGCTGATGAAGGCATACGCACTCACCATGCCGTCAGCTAAAATGCCGATGAGCAAAGCAACGATTCCAAGCGCAGAGAATAGCACCAACTGACGCGCAGGATTTCCTTTGCTCAAAAGGTCGGCTATAATTATCAAAGGAATAACGAAGAGGTATGAGTAAAATGGCGCAAGGTTCTGGTTAGCTAAATAATTAACCAACATAAAAACACCGAAGGCCACATACGGCAGCACAAAGGAAAGTATTTTTCGGCCTTGCTTGCTGATGTTAAAGGCGCCCACTGCACCCGACCATCGGCCAATCATCAAGCTGGCCCAAAACAATGAAACATACGGCGAAACCTGGTCCGTAGGTACATGTAGCTTCTGCTTCATAAATTCAGGCAAATTCGATGCGGTCGCAACCTCCACGCCGACATACAGAAAAATCGCTATCATCCCCATCCATAATTGCGGATAAGAAATTGCACGTGTCGACTTCTGCGACTTGGAACCCCGCTCCTGCTCCGTCTCCTCGTGGTGTATCTGATTAGGTAAGGACGAAATCTTAAAAAGGAAAGCCACCACCAGAAAAGCGGCCCCAAGAATTAAATACGGTGTCTTTACCGACTCTAAATTCTCCAGCTTCGCGCCGGGTGCTAAGGATCCGAAGATGGCTATACTCACCACCACCGGGCCTATCGTCGTACCAATGTTATTAATACCCCCAGCCAAACTCAAACGCTGCGAACCCTTCATCGGATCACCCATGTTGATGGCCAACGGATTGGCGGCCGTTTGTTGCAAGGAAAAGCCAAGTCCCACGATAAACAAGCCACTGATCATGAGCGGGAACGAGGCCGACATGGCTGCTGGATAAAACAAGAGCGTACCACAGGCCGAAAGGACAAGACCCAAAGCAATCCCGTTCTTATATCCTATTTTATTGAGAATGTCTCCACCGGTGGAGCGCGATAACACAAAATAAATAATTGACCCCACCGTGTAGGCCACATAAAAAGCCACCGAGATGAGCTGACTCTGCCATTGCTCCAAATGCAGATGCTCTTTGAACACAGGAATCAGAATGTCGTTACTGGCGGCCACAAAGCCCCAAAAGAAGAACACTGAAACGAGCGTCAGCATCATCGACCAAGTTGCGTTTTTTGTCATGTTGGATTTTAATTTTTTCGAAATTAACGATTAATGAACCCCTAATGCTATCCCAATCTGAAATGTTTTCAGCAAGGGCTTTTTGAAAACATTTCGATACCGCGTCTTAAATTGTAAATTTGCAAGATGTTAATGCTTACGCCATCCAATTTCCAAGACTATGAACTCATCGATTGCGGTGATTTCGAAAAACTCGAGCGCTTCGGCCAGCTCATCACCATACGCCCTGAACCACAAGCCGTTTGGGCACGAAAAAAAACACTCAAAGAGTGGGAACAAACAGCGCATGTTCGATTTCTGCCTAAATCAAGCTCCTCAGGCGAGTGGCAAAAACTCCGGCCAATGAAGGAGCGATGGAACATCGGCTACACCCTTGGTGCCAATAGCGACAATCCCATAAAAATCAACTTCCGCCTGGCCCTCACCTCTTTCAAGCATGTAGGGATATTTCCCGAACAGGCGGTAAACTGGGATTATATTCAGGACTCGATAAAAAAAATGAGCGTCCCGAAACCGAAATTTCTAAACCTCTTCGCCTATACCGGTGCGGCCTCTATCGCCGCTAAAGCAGCAGGTGCCGATGTAACACACCTCGACTCTATCAAGCAAGTTGTCTCTTGGGCAAACGACAACATGGAACTCTCTGGTTTAAAAGACATCCGCTGGGTAGTCGAAGATGCATTGAAGTTTGTGAAAAGAGAAGTGAAAAGAGGCAATAAATACAACGGCATCATCCTCGATCCTCCTGCCTACGGCCATGGAAAAGATGGTGAGAAGTGGAAGCTCGAAGACGATATCCGCGAAATGATGGACCAGGTTATCCAGCTGCTCGATAAAGAGCACTTCCTCATCCTCAATGCATACTCCCTCGGCTTCTCCTCCATGATTATCGAAAACCTCCTGAAAGACGTGGCCCAAGATAAATTAGAAACCGGCGAGCTGTATCTCCAAGCAAGCACAGGCGTAAAGCTGCCTCTTGGTGTTTTCGGTAGATTTCGCAATTTTTAAGGCAACTTTTTTGAAACGCCTTCGTTTAAAGAAGATTAGCCTCCCCCGAATACAATGCAGAGATCGAATTATGAGCTGTTGATTGAAAAACTGGATGAATTCATCCGGAAATACTACAAAAACCTGCTGCTACGCGGGGCGCTCTACTTCACGGGAATCTTTTTAGCCTTTTACCTAAGCATCATCCTGCTGGAGTATGTCGGAAATTTCAACACCACCGTGCGCTCCATCTTGTTTTATGGCTTCATCATAGTTAATGGAACCGTCTTCGTTCGACAGCTCTGTATCCCAGCGCTAAAGCTCTATCGCCTCGGCGCCATCATCAGCCACGAAGAAGCCGCGGCCATTATCGGCAAGCATTTCATTGCGGTGCAAGATCGCCTGTTAAATGTGCTGCAACTCAAGCAACTAGCCACACTTGATACGGATAACGCAGCCCTTATTCAGGCAGGGATCGACCAAAAAATTCAAGCCCTAAAGCCGATCCCCTTCACAGCGGCGATCAACTTCAACGAAAACCGAAAGTACCTCAAGTTCATCGCACTGCCCCTGCTGCTGCTTTTCGCACTGCTGCTTTTCAACCGCGCAATCCTTACAGGAAGCACGTCTCGGCTTTTAGCGCATAACACCTACTTCGAGAAGCCTGCCCCTTTCGCCTTCGTCCTTCAAAATGAAAATCTAATGGCTATGCAGCAGGAAGACTTCCCGCTCGACCTAAAGATTGAAGGCAGCAAGCTTCCCGATGCCGTGTTTATGGAAATCGATGGCAACCAATACCGAATGGATAAAGAAAGTCCGGTTGCCTTTAAATACCTCTTTAAAAATGTTCAGAAAAGCACCTCCTTCAAATTCTTTGGCGCCGGATTTTACTCGAAAACATACACGCTAACCGCTATCCCTAAGCCTATCGTGCTCGACTTTGAAGTCAGTTTGCAATTCCCCGCCTATCTGAACCAAAAGCCGCAGCAGCTCGCCAACACCGGCGACCTCAATATTCCAGCTGGAACCATCGCCACATGGACCTTTCATACAAAAAATACCGAGGTGCTTCAGATGAGCTTTGGCGACTCGCTCGTAATACCAACAAGGCAGTCCGAAGACAAGTTCGTCTATCGCAAACGATTCCTGGATAACGACATCTATACCGTTAGTACATCCAACCAATACCTTAAAAACAAAGACTCCGTCCAATACGCCGTAGCCGTTATCCCCGACCAATTCCCCGCCATCGAACTCGAGCAACACGAAGACAGCAGCTCTTCTAAAGTCCTTGTCTTTCAAGGTAGTGTCAGCGATGATCACGGCCTAAGCAAATTTGCTTTTCACTACAAAATACAGCGCGACAAAGACTCCTCATCCATGAAGTCGGAGTGGCTTAACATCGATAAAAACAGCACCGAGCAAACCTTCTACCGCGTTTGGAACCTCTCTGAAATAGGGCTTCAGGCCGGCGAAGGTCTAGAATATTACTTCGAAATTTGGGACAACGACGGCGTGCATGGACCTAAATCCACGCGCTCCCAGTCGATGCAATTCAAAGCTCCGACACTCAAGCAGATCGCCGAAGGTGCGGACAAAACCAATACCGAAATCAAGAAGAGCCTGAAAGAAAGTATTACAGAAGCTAAGAATATCCAAAAGGAACTTGCCGAGCTGGAGAAGAAGATGATGGAGAAAAAAAGTCTTGGCTGGGAAGAGAAAAAGAAAGCCGAAGATCTCATCAAGCGTCAACGGGACTTGCAGAAAGAGGTAGAAAAAACCGAACGGGAAAACGAAAAAAACATCCAAAAACAATCCGAATACAAAGAGCCCGATAAAGAGCTCGCGCAAAAACACGAAGAGCTTCGCAAGCTCATGGATCAGCTGATGACGGAGGAGATGAAAAAACTCATGGCCGATTTAGAAAAGATGCTCGGGCAGCAAGACAAAGAAAAGATCCAAGACCAGCTTGATAAAATGAAACTGGAAAACAAAGACCTTGCGAAAGAACTGGATCGCACGTTGGAGCTATTCAAGCAAATGGAAGTGGAACAGAAGCTGAAAGAAGCCACCGACAACCTTCAAAAACTCGCGGAAAAACAAGAGCAGCTCTCAAAAGAATCACAAGACAAGAATGCCGACAGCAAAGAATTAGAAAAAAAACAGGAAGAGCTGAACAAGCAATTCGAGGATTTGAAAAAAGACCTCAAAGACTTGGAACAAAAAAATCAAGCACTAGAAGAACCAAAGGAGCTTAAAAACAGCGAAGAGGAGCAAAAGTCTATTGATCAGGACATGAAAGACAGCAAGTCGAACCTGAGCCAAAACAAGAAGCAAAACGCATCCAAGTCGCAGAAGCAAGCCGCAGAAAAGATGAAGTCTATGGCGGAAAAGATGCAGCAACAGCAAGAAAAGAATGAGGAAGAGCAGCAGGAAGAAGACATGGATGCCCTGCGCGCCCTGCTCGAGAACCTCCTTCGGCTTTCCTTTGATCAAGAGGGATTGATGGAGCAGATGAAGACGATGAGCACCAACAATCCGCAGTACCTCAAGTCTGCGCAATTGCAACGCAAACTCAAAGACGACGCTAAAATGATTGAAGATTCGCTCTTCGCATTAAGCAAGCGGGTGCCACAAATCAAGTCGGTTGTTAACAGGGAAATTGCTTTGGTAAACGACAACATGGACAAAGCCATCGACTACTTCCAAGAGCGGCAGATATCGATGCTTCGCGGTCGTGGGCAGATGGCCATGACTTCGGTGAACAACCTTGCACTGATGCTTAATGAGGCCTTGCAGCAGATGCAACAAAAAGCCAACGAGCAACAGTCGGAGAAGCAAAGCAAGAGCAAAAGCAAATCGCAATGCAAGAAGCCGGGAAGCGCTTGCAGCAAGCCGGGCAGTGGAAAGCCCTCGTCTGCCGCACAAATGAAAAAGATGCAGGAGTCGATTAACCAACAGATGGATGCCTTGAAAAAAAGCATGCAGGAAGGCAAGAAACCAGGTAATAACCAAGTACCTGGCGGACAGCCTGGCATGAGCGAACAATTGGCGCGCATGGCTGCCCAACAAGAAATGTTGCGCAAAGAATTACAGCGTTACAATCAAGAGAACAACAAAGACGGAAAGGGCACTATGGGCGATCTCGACAAGCTTGCCAAAGAGATGGAAAAAACAGAAACCGACCTTGTAAATAAAATCCTAAACAACGAAACATTCAAGCGGCAGCAAGAAATTTTAACTCGCTTGCTAGAGGCCGAAAAGGCAGAGCAGCAGCGAGATCAGGAAGAAAAGAGAGAATCAACCGAAGGCAAAAACGAGTTCACCCGTAACCCAGAAGAATTTGCAGCGTACAAGCGGTTGAAAGAAAAAGAAATGGAGCTTTTAAAAACAGTTCCTCCTTCTTTAAGTCCGTATTATAAAAGCAAAGTCGACGATTATTTTAAGAACATTAAAGAATAATCGAGGGCTATTTAAAAACCACTTCTACGCATGCTCACACAAATGGACACTAAAATGGAATTCGATTCCCGCGCTGAAAACATTAACCTCGTTGAAAAATTAGTTGACGATATCCGGGAGCAGTTTCCCTTGAGTGAAGATCTGTATGGCAATATGCTAGTAGCTGTTACAGAAGCCGTTAACAACGCAATTATTCACGGCAACAAAGCCAACCCCGATAAAAAAGTAAAAGTTGATTGTTCCTATAAAGACGATCGAATCGTTTTCATCATCAAGGACCAAGGCGAGGGCTTTAACTACTACCTCCTCCCCGATCCAACGGCGCCGGAAAACATTGAGAATCCCAACGGCCGTGGAATTTTTCTGATGAAGCATTTAGCCGACCAACTGATTTTTTCAGACTACGGAAGAACCGTTGAGCTGGGCTTCAAACTCTCTGCATAAAGCCCCTTGCCTGCTCCTAAAATCCGCTTCGCTGCTCAAGGTGTAAAATCACCTTTGAATGATGCTCCTTTCTATCGAAATTGGCTGCGCAAAAGCGCACATAAAGAAGGGAAAGACATCACCGATTTACAGTATGTGTTTTGCAGTGACGACACCTTGCTTGCGATGAATATTCAGTTTCTCAACCATCGCACCCTCACCGACATTCTAACGTTCGACTATGCTGCTAAAGATAGTCCTGAAACAGTTTCAGGCGAAATCTACATCAGCATCGACCGCGTGCGTGATAATGCGAAAACCTTTGGCGTCAGTGTCCAACAAGAGCTGAGCCGCGTCCTCATTCATGGACTGCTGCATCTGTGCGGATATCGCGACAAAACGACTGCTGAGAAAAAAGAAATGCGTTCAAAAGAAGATCATTACTTAGCTTTACAAAAAAACAAAGCATCATGAGCCGCATTCCATGTACAATCCTCTTCGCTGTCCTTGCTTTTACTGCAGCTTTCGCGCAAACAACAAACAGCAAGTCCGCTTCTGTGCAAGCCACAAAAGAAACGCTTCTAACTCAGCATTGGAAATTCACCGGGTCTGAAGAGTTTGGGATGATGAAAAAAGCAAACACAAAAGAAGCCAATGACGAAGCGCGTTTCGACGCTGATCACAAAGCTAGTATAACAAGCGGTGGCGTGGCTACAACAGGCCTCTGGAGCATGGATAAATACGCTGGCGTTCTCACGCTCGCAGTGGATAACAGCACCGAAAAACGCCCCTATAAAATCTGCAAATTAGTGAGCGACACCCTGGTTTTGGAATACAAAGATTCTGCCCTCGTCAAAACCAAATACCATTTTCTGCGACAGCCTTAAGGGTTTTGACTGATTGCCATTTCACCTACAAAAAAGGGCGCATTGGCTGTTGCCACCCGACCTGTTCCATCATAGATATACACAAACAAGCGATACGCTCCTGGCCGATCCGGCGCCTGAAAAAGCACACGGCCATCGGATAAGCCATCGAAGCGTGCATCCACCTTTGGAGGCTGTGCTTCGGTGTCGCCTCCTTCCTTTTTTTCCTTGCTTTCTTCATAAAGCTCCCAGCGATACACCAATTGCTCACGGTCTTTTGCGGTGATGGATGCCGTTAGATAGCTTCCCTTTTTTACTACACAGCCTTTTAAAACATCCTGTCCTTCGATGGTTAGAGCGCCTGTTGTTGGTGCCGTTTTCGGTGAATCCTTCCCTGTCCATTGGCGCATAAGCATGTCTTGTACGCCATACTCCTGGCCTCCATCAAGGAATAAACTTAGCAAGGTGTGCGTACGCGCTTGCTTGGTGCCCCAATAATACACATACGCACCCAAGCAACGATTCCGATGGCCTTCGATTGCTGTCTTGTAGCGCGCTTCACAGGCTGCTGTTTTCTCCGTGCTCGTTTGTTCGATGAAAGTGCCCCAAGGAAGCATCGGCGACTCCCAATAGCCATCAGGCCCCCATTCGCCAATCATATAAGGACCTGTCCAGCCAGCATCGCTTATCTTCTTTTCGATATAAGGCAGGTCCTTGAACGCATTGATTGCAAGCAAATCCAAATCTGGAACACGGGTTATTATCTCTTTTATATGCTGTGGTGGAACCCCAGCGAGCATCGTTGTAACCGGATGATTCGGGTCGTTTTTATGGATGAACTGCACTACCTTTTCAACGGCGTCCCAGACCTTGTAATTGTATGCAAATTGGTCGAGCTCATTGCCAACGGCCCAAACCAACAAGGCCGGATGGTCTTTGTATTTTAACACCTCTGCACAAACCTGGTCATATTGTTTCTGAACTGCTTGCTCATCGTTGTAATTAAAACCGGTTCGTTCCTGCCCCATGTCTAAACCCAAGGTAACCGTTAAACCCAGCGCATGCGCCTGATCTAAATAAGGGGCAACACCGTTGGCGCTCCAAAGCCGAACGGAATTCCCGCCGATGGCTTGTAAGCGATCGAAGTGGCTGTATCCACCTGCTCCTTGTATAAAATAAGGCTTGCCTCGATTATAAAGCCGATACCCGGATACGTCTTTCTTTATTGAAACCAAGGGATCACCAGCAAAAACGGTAGACGCTTGCAAAAGAGTGCTTATAAAAAGCGTAAAAAGGAGTGTGCCTGTTTTCATGCGCAATTTCGATTTTTTTCGAACGTACGCTGTGTTCTCCCATCTTGGCCGATATATTCGCCCAAAAGCTAAATACGGGCGCTAAAAAGAAAGGGACGGCATAGTGCCGTCCCTTTGCAAGGTGGTTTAAAATTTCTAATTACATCTTTACAATCTTGCGAAGCACTGTTTGTCCGTTTCCGATTAGGCGAATAACATATACCCCTTTGCTAAGGTCAGCAAGAGAAAGCATCTCGCTGTGCTCGTTCCCTGTAGATGAAACACTGCGTTCTTGCAGCGTACGACCAAGCGCATCAGTAAGTGTAAGTGTATATAGGCCACTTGAAACACCTACAAAACGAACCATCAATTCATCTTGAGCAGGATTCGGATACACGTTGAAGGACTCTTCTAGGTTCGTGCTAGCAATGCCGCTTGCGCCACAATCGATAACAAAAACTTGAATGGTTTTTGAGGCCGTACATCCATTGTCATCTCTACCTGTTACAGTATAGGTGATGGAGGTTGGAGGCGCAACGGTAACGGAACTGCCTGTTAATCCACCCGGCGACCATGTATAGGAGCTACCACCGCTTGCTAGCAAGGTAATAGAATCGCCTTTGCAGATGGTGTTTGAGTCAACAGCTGTAACAGAAACGGCAGGAGCAAATACATGTATAAGTACCGATGCAGAGCCTGAACAACCAGCCACTGAACCAGTTACTGTATAGGTGGTATTGACAGTTGGAGCTACGATGATTGAGCTTGCTGTTGATGTGCCTGTTGACCAGCCATAGGTGTTGGCCCCACTTGCAACAAGCGAAGTAGGGCTTCCTTTGCAGATGGTGTCGTTTGTTGCAGTCAGTAAAACAGTTGGTTGAGGGATGATGGTAACTAAATAGGTGCTTGTTCCGGTACACGCTCCAGCCGCAGTTCCAGTAACGCTGTATACAGTTGTTGTTGCCGGACTAACAGTTATAGAGGAGCCGGTAAGATTACCTGGCATCCAAACATACGTATTGGCTCCACTTGTGGTTAATGTAGCAGTACCGTTTGCGCAGATGGTATCTGAAACAGATTGGATTTGCACATTAAGTGGGCCTACATGCACAGGTACAGCAACACGCGGAGGTGTACAGCCGTTGTGGAGTTTCCAATCATAAAAGAAATAATAGCTCGTTGCTGTAGTGTAGCCGCGATTGATTGAGATCACACCAGGAACAGTATAAGGGTAGCTCGCGCCTGTTTGGTTGCGAGAAAGACCCGAAACGGTGGAGCCAGTTGCGGTCATGATATAATTAGTACCTGCAGCAGCCGTAAAACCAAGAAACACAGTCACTTTTGTGCCTACCTGACCTGCAGAAACAGCAAATGTGGCGGTATGCACGGTTGTGCCAGTTACAGAATCTAGCATATTAACCACCACGTTACCAGCGCCATACGGGTAAAATGAAACCGAATCAATAACAAGATCTGCAAGAGCGGTAAAACGCTCGCCACGACCCCAGTTTGAATATGTAGCCGCAGTGCTAAAGGCATTACTCACGGGACCCACTGTATACGTTGTGCTTGCTCCACTGCTTACTCCTGCGTAGAAAAGGGTATCACCAATTACATTAATATTGAACGGGTTGCCTGTTGCAAGTGGAGTTGTGCTTGTACTGGTAGCATACCAACTAACGGTACCAAATCCGTTGGCTATAAGATCAACAGCGCCTGCCGTACATACGGTGTCGTTATCAATAGAGCTAATGCCGTAGGTGTAAACAGGAATTGGCGTTGAAGAAACGCTGGTGCCGGAGGAATCACACATAGCAAGGTTGCGATAATATACTACGCCCGGCGCTGCTGGCGCGGTATAGGACATGCCCGTGTTACTGCCTGATGCGGCATTCCAACCCGTTAATCCATCCGCAGAAGTTTGCCACAGTGTATGAACACCGCTAACGCCTGAAGTAACACTAGCAAGGTTAAATACTGCCGTTTGGCCGGTGCAGAGGGTATCGCTAGAAACAGTTACACTACCTAACGTAACCGTGTTGCAAGCAGGCAATGCAGTAATCTGACAAGCCGTTGAAGAAAGCAGACTAACACGCGCACCACCGGTAGCGAACAGCGCATTCATGCGGGTAGCTTGACCTGCAGTGAACATATACATACAGGCATCGTCGGTGTAATCCATGTAGTTCATGGTCATCATAGCAGGACTACCTGTACAAGTGCTATTGGATGGATAGGTTGGACAGCCGTAATTGGCAGTATTGTGTAAGGGTGTATCACTCACTTGGTCATTACCACAGTTAGCATCGCCCCAGATGTGAATCATGTTCAGCCAGTGACCTACTTCGTGGGTTGCGGTGCGGCCAAAATCATAAGGCGAACCTCCTGGAGCTGGAGAGGCCATACTACCTACGGACGTGTTGAGCAATACAACGCCATCTGTAGCTGCTGATCCTCCTGGGAATTGGGCGTACCCTAAAACACCACCACCTAAAGCACAGGTCCATAAGTTGAGGTAGCTTGTATTCGGCCAAGCATTCATTCCGCCGGTAGTGGTGCTTTTCACACCATCGTTGGTACTAAAGCTGGTCGTAGTCGTTTGGCGGCGCTCGATGCCCGTGGTTGGATTTCCAGATGGATCTGTGCTCGCCAAACAAAACTGGATGTTGGTATTGGCAGCCACAGAAGCAAAGGCAGCCGGAACACTTGACGCATCCGTATTCATGCGAGCGTAATCGAGATTCAATTGATCAACCTGCGCTTGGCAAAGTGCATCAGACACGTTTTGCGCGGCGGTGTTGTAAACCACATGAAAAACGACAGGAATTGTAATAACAGCCATCGGCGAAGGGGCTCCAGCTTGATGCGAAGCAACATAGGCAGCCGTTTGATTCTCGATCTGTTGGCGAATGATAGCCAAATTCGGATCGGCTTGAAGCTGTTGGTTGAGGTGCTCCGCGCTACCGCAGATGCGTTGTGCATTTACAGTTGAAACAAGGCCTGCCAGTACTATAAAGAGAGAGTAAATTGGTTGGCGCATAGATTTGTAGAATTTATAATAATACTCTGTTAAGCGTGCTTACAAAGCACAAACTTATAAATTTTCGTTTGGATTTTGGTCATTTTACGAAATAAAAAAACCTAGCAAATGCCCTGCTAAACCAACGCTATTTAGACGGTAAAAACGCGAGAATCCTTCGGTTTTTTTCAAAACCTTGATTATCAATCTTTTCTGAAGGTGCTTTTGCCAAGTAACTTCTCCACAACCGCTAAAAGTTCATGCGGATCGTACGGTTTCACCAGGTAGGCATCAGCGCCTAATTCAAGTGCGCTGTTTTGATCTTTTTGCTCGGAACGCGCTGAGCTAAAGACAAAGGGGATATTTCTTGTTTTTACGTGATTATGCAATGCGATACAAACCTCGTGCCCATCCAAATGAGGCATTAAAATATCGGAGACTACTAGATCGGGGAGCTCCTTATTAGCAAGCTTCAGGCCATCCTTTCCGTTCGTGCTCGTTATAACGCGATACCCTTGCAATTCAAAAAACTCGGCTAAATTTTCAACGAGCAGCGCTGAGTCATCAATAATCAAAAGTGTCTTCATAAAAACCTAATTTTTGTTACTGCTTTTATCAAAAAAAAGCAATTGGTATTTTGAAAACACCGCGCTCCATAGTTAAAGAGCAGGATGCCCTGCAAAAATGGGGGGGGGGGGTAACATATTTCTCCTATTTTACATGATAACGGTATCAAATTTAACATTTAATTAAAAACAAACATCACAGTATAAAGTATGGGTTGAATTTCATAGGCTAATGAGCAATAATGTAATACAAGCGGTATTTTATTTTTCCTAAGAACCTGATATGTGGAGTTCAGCGATTGGATGTGCCGTTTAAACGAAGAGCGCTGCATGGAGTTGGGTTTATGCGCTATCCTTACAACATGAAAACGACACGCAGCAACATTAGCAAACAGAGCAAGCAGGGCAAGACAAAGAAGCCCAAGCCAGACATTCGTGACGACAAGGACAGCCGTAAAAATCGGGAAGCTGGTTATAGAGGAACAATTAGTAAAACAGGCGACCGCAAAAAAGGCGGCTTAGCAAAAAAGACAGCGCTACCAACCAAAGAAACCGACCAGCAAGCCGTTCCGTCGGAGCAAAAATACGACCCCTTCATCCCCGAATATTGATCTGCACGATTTATGCCCCGTAAGGCATCCGTAGAACGCCCCGTAAGGCGTCCGGGAAAAAAGGTCTGACTCGTTCAGGCCTTTTTTTTGTCCAAAAAAAAGGGAGGCTAAGCCCTGTTTCTTTTTTGCAAGAAATGCAATAGTGTTGAACCCCATGTTGGCGGCACTAAAGACGAAAGCCGAACCACAAAATTGTTTATCAAACCAGGCACAACGAGCATCTTCCGCTTCAACATTCCCTCGAAACCAAGCTTTGCAACGCTTTCTGCTGTGGCCAAAAGATTTCTTTTTGCAAGCCATGTATCTTGGCCTTGGTTTTTCATAAAGCCAGTTTGTGTGGGGCCCGGACAAAGCACCGTACAGCTTACTCCGGTGTCTTTCAGTTCGCTTGATAAAGCCAAAGAAAAAGAGAGCACAAACGCTTTGGAAGCATAATAGGATGCCATTAGTGGCCCGGGTACAAAAGCGGCAACAGACGATACATTGAGAATCATGCCTTGCTTTCGCTGTATCATATCCTGCAAAAAAACATGCGTCAAATGACTCAATGCGATCATGTTCAGATCAATCAGTCGCTTGTGACTTTCCCAAGGAAGCTCGTGAAATGGCCCGTATTGACCGATGCCGGCATTGTTGATTAACACAGCTATCGGTATACCCAATGCTTGGACCTTGCTGTAAAGCGTGTCGGCAGCGTCAGGCACGCTTAGATCTTGAACAAAAACATGAACGCTCACTTCATAAAGACGCTCTAAATCTGCCTTGGCTAGCATAAGGTTCTCGATGCTCATATTTACCAATATGAGGTGCGAGCAACACTGCGCGGCTTCGTGCGCAAAAGCCAAACCTAGTCCACGCCCGCCTCCAGTGATTAAAGCAGCTCCATGTATTTTTTGCATGGCGAAAAATAGTGCAGAAATGCAGCCAAGCGCTTACGAAAAAACAACAAAATATTGTATGCTTTTGCTTCAGATAGACGCCGAGCGAACTCGGGCACGATGAAAAACGAGAATGGGCATTCGCGCTTTGCACACCAATTCACGCGCGGTGCTTTCGTGAAACAGGCGCCCCATAAAAGTGCGTTTTCGCGTAGCCACTACAAATAAATCAGCAGGTTCTTGCTTTAGAAAGCGAGCAATCCGATCCATGAAATCGGAACCAAAAATCACTTTGAACAGCAGCTTGGTGCTTTTCATTTTCTTAAGCATGCTGGCCTTGTAGCCCTCCATAAATTCACGTTCGCTGCTGTGTGTATAATCATCACTAGCCACATGCAAAACCTTTGTCTCGGCTGACCGCGAAGCTATTAATCGATGCAACTGCTGCAAATGTTCGGCATCGCTGTCACTATATGCCGATGCATACAGGAGTCGGCGAATCGGCTTGAACCGATACCTTGCGGGAACCACAAGAACTGGTACAGGAGCTTGCTCCATAATACGTGAAGCGTTGCTACCGATTATGGTTTTCTTCAAAGCGCCAGCGCCCCGCGTGCCCATAATAACCAGGTCTATTTTTTTTAGTTCGAGGATTTCAAGAACGACCTTCGACACACTCCCTTCACGAATGGAAGAGTGGTATTGTATGTTTTCTGGCAAAGGCTGTTCGAGACAGAAGCCGCGCATTTTTTCCTTCGCTTTTTGCTCGGCGGCAGCTACTTTATTAGCGGCCACTTCCACCGGACTTCTTGGGTCGAGAAACAAAGGTGTGTAGCCATGGACAAGATGGATAGCGGCCTTTCGCTTTCCTGCAAAAGCGATTGCATAGCGCAAGGCGTGTTTTGAATTTGCTGAAAAATCAGTAGGTACAAGGATGGTTAACATATTCTTTGCGTTTTTCAAACAAGACTTAAAGAAAGCTGCGCCTCTTGGACACGCTCTGTTTGTTGGATATTTCGGACACCTTGCAAAAACGCATCCGGGTTAAAAGAGATACTATCTATTCCTTCATGAACTAGAAAAGCCGCGAAATCAGCATCGTCGCTAGGTGCTTGACCACATAAGCCAATCGGAATACCATTGTGCTTTGCAGCGCGAATAGCTAGCGAGATAAGTTGTTTGACAGCGGGATTATGCTCACTAAAAAGGCGACTCACCAGAACCGCATCGCGATCAATGCCGAGCGTGAGCTGAGTGAGATCGTTGGACCCAATGGAGAAGCCATCAAAAAGCTTTGCAAAACCTTCTGCCAAGAGGGCATTCGAAGGCACCTCTACCATCATGTATATCGCAAGCTCATCCGCTCCACGCTTCAAACCTAGAGAAGCCATCAAAGCCAGCACCTGCTTGGCTTCTTCTAGCGTGCGACAGAAAGGAATCATCAGCTTCACATTGCTGAGGCCCATCTCTTCGCGCACCTTTTTCATCGCCTCGCACTCGAGCTTGAAACCATCGCGGTACTTGTCGTTATCATAGCGCGAAGCTCCGCGAAAACCAATCATGGGATTTTCTTCGGCAGACTCAAACTCAGCACCACCTATAAGACCTGCATATTCATTGGTTTTAAAATCACTCATCCGCACGATTACCTCACGCGGATAGAAGGCCGCTGCAATGACCGCCACTGCGCTTGCCAACTGATCTACGAAGTAGGCTTTTTTATCCCTGTAATTCGCCGTTAGCTCTTCGATCTGCGCCTTTGCATCCGCGTCCTTCAGCGTATCGAAATGAGCCAAAGCCATTGGATGAATACGCAGCGTGTTGCTAATTACAAACTCCAAACGCATCAATCCTACACCATGCGAAGGATAGAGTGCCAATTTGAAGGCCTGGTCTGGATCTGCCACAATCAAGAGCGGCTTGACAGTCGTATCGCCTGCCTCCTCAATTTCAACGGTATCTATCGCCCATGGCAAGAAACCCGCATAGACATTGCCGGTCTTGCCTTCGGAGCATGAAATCGTGATCAAATCGCCGTCGCGTATCTTGCGAGTGGCCTCGTTTGTTCCAACAATTGCAGGTATCCCAAGCTCCCGCGCCACAATGGATGCATGACTTGTCCGCCCCCCTTTGTCGGTGACAATACCGGCTGCCTTTTTCAGATAAGGATCCCAATCGGGATTGGTAAGCTCGGTTACGATAATTTCTCCGGGCTTCAATCTATCGGCCTCTGACGGATCTTTAATAATTCGAGCGATGCCGCTGCTTATTTTACTTCCCACAGCATCGCCCTCAACCAGCTTCATTCCCTTTTGCAAAAGTCGGTAGCTGCTGAACGACAGCGGTGGATCAGACGGGTGTGTGGTTTCTGGTCGAGCCTGCAGGATGTAGAGCTTTTGATCTACTCCATCCTTGGCCCATTCAATATCCATGGGTTTACCATAATGCTGTTCAATCAGCATGCACCATGCACTGAGTTGATTGATCTCCGCATCGCTCAAAACAAAGCTGCGCTGCTTGTCAATCGAGGTGTTGGTATTAATAACCTGCTTATCCAAAGTCGCCCGATCATGCTCGGCATACACCATCGTTTTAAGCTTGCTACCCAGCTTGCGTTGAATGATGGCGTTCTTCTTCTGCAAGAAGGTTGTTTTGAAAACATAAAACTCATCGGGATTCACTTGGCCTTGCACTATATTTTCGCCCAGACCCCAGCATCCGGCGATGTGAATCACATTTCGAAAACCAGACTCCGGCTCTAGGGTGAAAGCAACACCGGAGCAGGCTTTATCGGCACGCACCATCACTTGCACACCCACCGACATGCCAACTTGCAAGTGGTCGATGCCATGATCTTCGCGGTACTTGATTGCCCGATCATTATACAAGGAAACAAAGCAATCGTGAATGGCTTTGATCAATCCCTTTTCACTGCAAATATTCAAGTATGAATCGTGCTGTCCGGCGAAGCTCGCGTTGGGCAAATCCTCAGCCGTGGCGCTGCTTCGAACAGCTACTGAAAAAGCGGGTTCGTTTTCCGAGGCCAGTTTTCGATACGCATCCAAAACCTGTCTTTTGAGCTCCTCCGAAAAAACAGCGCGATGCATTGCACTTCGAATTGAGGAGCCAATTTGATGAAGGTTGGAGAAGTTCTCGCGGTCCAATGATTTCAGCTCGGAGGTGATGTGTGCTTGAAGGCCGTTCTCTTTGAGGAAAGCCCAAAATGATGGCGTCCCGACAGCGAAGCCGAAAGGGATGTTCATGCCGAGCGGGATAAAGACGCGATGCAGCTCGCCGAGCGAGGCGTTCTTGCCTCCAAAAGAAGGAATATCGGTCCAGCCTATCGAGTCGAAAAAAGTTACGTATTGAAGTGTCTTCATGCGGTGGTGTTTTAATTTAAACTATCACGGCCTTGCGACGGTTGCGGATGGTGTTCGTTTTCTGGCGCAAAAGCTGCTGATGCAGTTCATCGTACACGATGGCGAAAGCCTTTTCAAAGGTGGATGATTGTGCTTTTGCAAAAAGATCGGGACCAGGCAACTCCAACCTAATCTCGCACACTTGATTATCGAGTCGGTCAGATTTATCAATCTTTAAAACAACGTTTGCAGCCAGCAAGCGCTCGTTGATTTTGGAAAGCTTTGTCAGCTTGTCTCGAATGCCTTTATCAAGCTTTGTGTTGGCTGTAAAATGCAAGGATTGTATGTTGATTTTCATGGTTTTGGATGTTTAATGAACACTGCGAAGATCATCCGTCTTATCCTCCGGGCAAATGAAAAGGATCAAGCTTGCGGATGAGGGTAATCATGCCTTGTGGGCATCTTTGCTGAGCATCTTTGCTAAACAGAAAAATCTCTACGCTATGAACAAAACACTGCCCACCCCCACCGGCTCATTCTTACTGGAAAACGCCCTCGAAAAACTACATAGAGAGAGCATGGACTGGCTTGAAGAAATAGATTATTGGAAAGACGAAGCAGCCTTCTTTTATTCGCTGATGCTACGCAAAAAACCAAGGGCTGCAGTAGCTAAAACAAAACAGGCTAAAGAAGTAGAACAAGAACTCATTCGCCTATCTGCCGACCACATGGTAGCCCTGCGCCAAGAAGTGAATGATCACGAGAATGACCTCTCGCGTATCATTGATTCTAAACTGCTCGATGAACAACCGTATCGACAAGCACACGAAGAGCTGAAAGAGCAGGTGCAAGAAGTACGACTCTCCTTTCGAAAGCTAAAACAAGATGTATTCAAGCTTGTTAAAACGAGTCCGGTTAAAAAAAGCACTAAAACCAAAAAGAAAGATGCAGCACTCGTTTAAAGATCGCGTCGTCCTCGTTACGGGGTCTGCCTTCGGCATTGGCCGAGCAAGCGCCTTGGCCTTTGCAAAAGCAGGTGCACATGTTATCCTTGCCGACCGTGATGCGGACACCGGCACACTTTATATGATTCAAGAAGCGGGTGGTGTTGCTACGCAAATACCCTGCGACATCGCTGATCGAGAAGCCGTGAGCGGTTTGTTTTTCAACATCCTAAAAACCCACGGCCGCCTTGACCATGCCTTCAACAACGCCGGTATAGAAGGGCTGCAGGGCTTAACACACGAATATCCGGAAGAGGAGTTTGATCGGGTCATTGGCATTAACCTAAAAGGCACCTGGAACTGCATGCAGCAAGAGCTAACGATAATGTCGAAGCAAGGATATGGCAGCATCGTAAACAACAGCTCGGTTGCCGGCTTGGTGGGCTTTGCAAACGCAGCTGCTTACGTTACTTCAAAACACGGTGTAGTGGGCCTTACAAAAGCGACGGCACTAGAGTATGCTTTGCAAGGCATTCGGGTGAATGCCGTTTGTCCTGGGATAATCAAAACGCCTATGATTGATCGTGCTACGGGAAAGCAAAAAGAGGTGGAGCAACACTATGCGGAGATGGAACCGGTTGGTCGCCTGGGGCAGCCCGAAGAAGTAGCGCAAGCTGTGTTGTGGTTGTGCTCGGAGGCAGCGAGCTTCGTAACGGGTCAGGCCTTAGCAGTAGACGGCGGCTGGGTGGCCAAGTAATTACTGGCGAACGATTTTTACAAACAATGGACGGCGACCTACGAGGGAGACACGCGCAACATACAAGCCGGATGCCAAATCTGTCAGGTCGAGTTGCCTGCTGCTCCCATTCCCTTCCAAGACCACTTGGCCAAGCATGTTCACCAACTGAATCGACTGTGGAATAAGGTCTCCTTGAAAGGCGAGGTTCACCATTCCCGTTGTCGGATTCGGTGACAAGGAAATCGAAAAGGGCACTTCTTCATCAAGCAGGTTCAGCTCGCAGATGTTTACCGCTTTTGGTGTGAGGGTGGTGGTTGGCTGAAAGTCGCCCGTTCCATCCGGACAGCGCGCCAAGCCCTGATTAGCGGGCTGATTCAAAAACGACAGACTGTCTCCAATCACAAGCGAATCGCTCAGCAGCACCATGTCGAAGGCGTTGTTCAAATCGAAGTTTGTATGGTGGTCGAGCAAGGTCACGTTTTTATCATCCGCCCATACCAGCAAATGCTCATTCGGCCCTATGAACGCATCGGCAGGAAAGCGCCATTTACCAATATTACTAAGCGAGTCGGATAAGAAAATAGCGTTCAAACCGAGCGTGTTGTTCGTTTTGTTGTATAGCTCAAGCCAGTCTTTGTTTTTGCCACTTTCGTTAACAATACCAGAAGTGTTAGCGGCAAGCACTTCGTTGATCACTAAATCAGCCGTAGTGGCTTGCGTTATTGTTGGGTTTAGCTGATAGAATTCATGTTCGGCACGCACCGGCGAGAAGATACCGGCGTTCCCATTCTCAGCATATACGTAATACTGTATGTTCATCGAATTCACCGGCATGTTGACCCCAAAGACCAGATCACCGGCAGCACCGTCGTTGTGGTTACCATCGTCGAGCATGGCGATGCGCACGAAACGGTCGGAAACTTTGCTGCGACTTCCCAAATAAACGCTAGTAGCATTGGTGACCTGTGCAGTGATTGCTGCATTGGAGCCGAAAGCTGGCGTTGACGAGGATGGGGTTACCGAAGCAATGGTTGGCGGCACTTGTGAAAATTCGGTGCAGGTATTAAGCCATGCAGCCCTAGTATCCATCAACTCATACACGCCACAGGTACCACCACCACCTTGTCCGCCACCACCGGTAATGGTAGTAGTGAGGTTGCTTTGAAACTGGGTATAGCTATACAAAAAATTAGGGTCTGTACTCACTGCGTTGTCAATCAGCGCGCGCATGGCAACGATGGCTGGCTTGTATTGCGCACCCAAGAAATTTTCTTGATTGATGGTGCGCATGTGCGCGATGTACATTTTCTTGTACTGCGCGTTCGCGAGCAGTTTGTAGATAAGCGGCCAAGCCGACTCTGTTGCATGCAAGAGCGGGGTAAGCGTTTGCATCGAAGACAGGTTGAGCCCCTGGCCAGTGCCGCTCATAGTAAAGCTTCCATAACTCATGTTAACATCCCAAACCGTTGGTATCCATTGGTTGGCATGATCACGATAGAGGTAGTAGTTCTGACGAAAACTCCCAGAATAACTGTCGAGGTTCACTAATACATCATTGAAAGCCAGCATCCACAAGGCGCGATCCACATCGAGCACGCTGTTAATGGAAGCAGAGGAATTATTTAGTGTGTCACAAAAATGAATGAGGTCGGTCCAGCCATAATCGGACTTAACCTCGTACATGCTGGTGTAGTTGGTGCTCGTGGAATCCACTCCGGCGTAGGCTAGGCTGCTGCCCGTGCCGCTGCCGGGGCCTGCGTTCAATGGGTTGCATTTGATAAGCGTATGGCACGATGAAAAATAGTTCTGCTCAAGGAATCGGTTGCTAATATCCTCGTCGTTGGTCATAATACCGTAGTAGGCGTTGTTGATATACACCTTGGCAAAATTGCTCAGTGGTGCACTCATGTATTGACGAAGCACAAGGTACGATGACGGCTCACGTATGAATGAAGGATCGCTGAACCCATTTGCCAACTTCAAATCTTGATACCCCTGATAATCTTGATTGGAGGTATAATCGAGCTTGATGTGGAGTGGATTCTTCGCCCGAGTAGCACTGTATGAACTATTGCCCTTGTACTTTACTCCGCAGCCGATGAACTTTACGCTATTTACAAAAACAGAGTCGGCTACGATATACCCCTCTGACCCCGCTATTGCGGTATCCATCATGCTATCCCAACTGGTGTTTGGAAAGAATACGCGAATATCCTGTATAGTATTTAAATCATACAGCGACTGCGCAAAGGCACCACAAGACATCAAAAAAATAGCAAACAAAAGCAGTGTTTTTTTCATGGTGATTATACTTGATGCGAAGATACTTATTCTAGGACGCGAAAATAGCAAGCCCTTTCGCTAATCAGACGACATGCCATTAACCATCCTTCTCCAAGGCAGAAAATGGGTACGCGACTACTTTCACGTCTGATTTTTTATTACATTTGTAGTAGCCGAAGGGGGGTGGTTTGGATGCTGCCCTAATTAGACCTGAATAGCCTTCTGAATTTGGCGAAAACAAATGATTAAAGTCCTTAAAGAAATAACGTTCAACCACAAAGGCTCCCTCCTTTCGATCACCGATCCAAAGGGGAAAATCATCTTTGCGAACGAACAGTTCTGCCAGACTTCACAATACGAGTTATCCGAGTTGATCGGACAAGACCATCGCCTATTCAACTCCGGCTTCCATAGCAAGGATTTTTTCGTGAACCTATGGCAAACCATCTGCTCTGGAAGGGAGTGGAAGGGAGAAATTTGCAACAAAAGCAAAGACGGCAATCTATATTGGGTTGAAACCACCATCTCCCCTGTCTTTGACGCGCAGGGAAAGATCATGCAGTTCGTCTCCAATCGCTTCCTCATCAATGAACAATCGGTTCGCAACGACCTTGTGAATGGCGCTGCCTTTGAGATGATCAACAACAGCCATGAGTTTATCTGCAACCACGACTTACAGGGACGTATTTTAGCGGTTAACAGTGCGGCCACGAAGATGCTAGGGTTCAGCGAAGAGCAGCTCTGCAAGCTCAACCTAAAAGACCTCGTGATTGCTCCAGACCAAGAACGTCTTCGTGCGTATTTAGAAACGATCGCTACAAAAAAAGTGGCCAAAGGCATGCTTCGCGTAGCACACAGCACAGGCCGCATTGTATATTTAGATTACAACAATACGCTGCGCGACCAAGGCTTTGGCAATGGTATGGTGAGCTGGATTGCGCACGACATCACCTCCCAAATGGAGGCCGATGAGCAATTGCGCAAAAATTCCATCTTGCTCGACGATGCTCAGCGAATTGCCAAGATGGGCAGTTGGGAGCTTGACATGACTACTGGTCAGCTTCATTTCTCCAAAGAAATGTATGCCATATTCGATCTAAAGCCAGACGAAAAAGACATGCGTTTTGGCGCGCTTTGGCAACGCATCTGTGCCGACGGACGCCAAGAAATGCGACGGCGGATGCGCTCCTTTCTGGTAAGCAACAAATTATCGGCTTTTGAGTTCTGCATCCGCGACCAACAAGGGGTAAAGAAATACCTTATGGGGCAAGCCGAGCTCGTCCGCGATAAACAAGGCAAGCAAATAAAGGCCTTCGGCATTGCGCAAGACATCACCGAGCTAAAGCTAGCGCAGATGACACTGCAAGAGCACAAAAGCATGCTAGAGAGCATCTATGAATCCTCTCCTGATGCGGCGATAATGATTTCCCGCGATGGTAAAATCAATGGCTGGGACGAGAAAGCAAAGGCTCTTTTTGGATGGAGCGAGTCGGAAGTCATTGGAAAAAACTTGCGTTTTTTGTTTCTTGAAGAGGAAAGCCAAGCGGCGGTGCTGGATGCTTTTCAAAAAGCGGCAAAGGCGCTAAGCAAAAGCAGCGGGAACATCGAAGCCACAGGAGTTGATAAAAATGGGCAAGCGAGTGATCTGCTGCTCAGCTTCGTTACGCAAATTATCAATGGAAACCTGCGCATCCTCCTGTTTGCACGAGACCTTTCCGCAATAAAAAAAACACAGCGTGCGCTGGATTTTCAGCGTTATTTTACCGAAGATATTCTGAACAACATCCCTGCAGATGTCGCGGTGTTCAATGCCCAGCATCAGTACATCTTTGTTAACCCAAAAGGCATCCGTGATCCCAAATTAAGAAAGTGGATGATCGGGAAAGATGATTTTGATTATGCTAAATTAAAAAATAGCAGTACCGAAATTGCTGAGCGCCGCAGAGCGCTTTTCAACCAAGTTGTAAGCACGCAGATCGATGCGGAGTGGATCGATGAACACAAAACAGAAGATGGATCAAGCATTTTCGTTTACCGACGGTATCATCCCTTTATTAGTCCAGATAACAAGCAATTTGTTATGGGCTATGGCGTGGATGTAACGGAGCTGAAGAAGAAGGAGAAAGAACTCGACAGCATGGTGATGGAGCTCAACGGGAGATACAATGAGCTGATGCAGTTTAACTACATCGTATCGCATAATCTACGCGCGCCGATTGCTAATATCATCGGACTTTCGCGTATGTTAAAAATGCCAAACGTAACCGATAAAGACAAGAATCAGGTAATCGACTACATCTATGCTTCGGTGGTGAAGATGGACGACATGGTGAAGGATTTGGCGGTGATATTATCGTCGCGTACCGCTTTGAACGAAAAGCGTGAGCTGGTGAACCTGAAAGAACTCCTCACCAGTATTTGCGGCACCCTCGACTTGCAGATTCGAGAATCAAAATCAATCTTGAATATCAACTTTGCTGAGGATGCTAAGACCATCATTACCATACGCAGCTATTTGGAAAGTATTTTATACAATTTGGTTAGCAATGCCATCAAGTATAAATCGGAACTGCGCCCGCCCTTGATTCGCATATCCTCTTTTATTGAAGACGAAAAGCTTGTGCTTCGTGTATCTGACAATGGACGCGGTATCGACCTGGCCAAACAAGGCGAGTATGTCTTCGGATTGTATAAGCGTTTCCACCACGATGTGGAAGGCAAAGGCCTTGGACTGCACATGACAAAATCACAAGTTGAAACTATTGGAGGCACCATCGAAATCGAAAGTGCCGTTGAGCAAGGAACCACGTTTACCATAAAAATCCCTATCCGGTAATGGAAATACAAAAAATCGTGATCGTCGACGATGATCCACCAAACAACTACCTCTGCGAACTGATGATAAGGCTACATCATCCAGGCATGGATGTTCAGTCCTTTACCAATCCGGTAGAGGGCCTGGCCTATCTAAAATCCTTGACGTTGGATCACTCCTTCTTGGTGCTGCTCGATTTGAACATGCCAGAAATGAACGGTTGGCAGTTTTTGGATGAGTTTCAACAGAAAAACCCAGCAGCAAGCTTGTATATCCTCACCTCCTCAATCAATCCCCTAGATGAGGAAAAGGCAGCAGGGTACAGTTGTGTGCGAGGCTATCTTTCGAAGCCCATCACAACCGAAAACATACAAGAGATTCTGAACAAGAACGAGTAAAAGCAAATTAACGCCTCCATGAAAGGAATCATTTTTAATATCGCCGAGCAATTCATCATCGAAACCTATGGTGAAGATGCGTTAGATGAGATCATGGCGAGCTGCAACCTAATTACCAAAGAACCCTTTGTAGGCCCGGGCACCTACCCCGATGAAGACATGGTGGAGATGGTGACGAAAGGAGCTGCAAAAGCAGGCATTACGCCAGCTGAACTGCTCTCTAAATTGGGCCGTTACTCCTTCGGCAAATTGGCAGAGCGCCACCCGGTCTTCTTGGAACATCACAAAGATGCCAAGACCTTTTTAAAAACGGTGGATCAGGTTATCCACATGGAGGTGCGAAAGCTTTATAATGGAACGGCCCTTCCAAGTTTCACATACGAAGATCCGAGCGAGAACGAACTGATTATCGTTTATTTCAGCGAGCGTAAACTATACGCTTTTATGGAAGGACTGATTGAAGGTGTCGCCGCCCATTTTAAGCAAGCAATCACCCAAAAACACAAAACCATGGAACAAAACGGCCGCGAGGTTTGTGAGTTCCATTTGCACTTCAGCTAATGGACGAGAAAGAACGCGCAGCCAAGAATCTTGAGAAGGCGGAGCACAAGATCCGCATCCTTGAGGATATGATTGAGCATACTACGCGCAACCTCTATTTGGCGAACATGGAGCTTGAACACCGCAGCGGCGAAAAGCTTTTTCAATCTAAACAATTACTGGAAAAAGCCAGTCGGGAACTTTCGGATTACAAATTGGCACTCGACGCTTCGGCCATCGTGTCGATTGTTGGGGTGGATGGAAAAACTGAATATGTGAACGCGCTCTTTTGCTCATTATCCGGCTTTACGCAAGCAGAAATTTTAGGACAAGACCAGCGCATGGTCAACTCTGGCTTTCACGACAAAGATTTTTTTAAAATCATGTTCGAAAACATCCGCTTGGGTAAGCGGTGGCGCTGTGAGATAAAAAACAAAACGAAAGACGGCCATTTCTACTGGCTCGATATGAATATTATTCCTTTTAATAATAAATACGGGAAACCAGAGCGCTATATCAGCATCAGCTTTGACATCACTGAAAAAAAACAACGCGAAAACGAATTGGAGCGTCAAAATCGCGAGTTGCAACAGTTCGTTTACATCGCAAGCCACGATCTGCAAGAACCGGTTCGGACTATCGATGGCTTTGCACGCTTATTAAACACCAATTACGGACTAACAATGGATGAAGTAGGCAAAAAGAGTCTTTCTTTTATTGCCGATGCCACCACGCGCCTTAGCATGCTCATCAAAGGATTGCTCGATTACGGCCGTTTGGGGCGAAATGCCGAACGCAAACCAACAGACCTGAACGTTGTGCTCGACCATGTATGCGAGGACCTTGGCGCGCTTATAAACGACTCTCAAGCTGAAATTATAAGAAGCAACTTACCAGAAATGAATGGCTTTGAAACGGAACTACACCTGTTGTTTCAGAATCTGATTACCAATGCGATCAAGTTTCGTAAAAAAGACAGCAAGCCCGTTATCCAAATAACAAGCCGTAAAGAAGTTGGGTTTTGGCATTTTCAAGTCAAAGACAACGGCATTGGTATCGACCCGGCCTTTCATAAAAAAATCTTTCAAATCTTTCAGAAGCTTCATTCCAACACCGCCTACGAAGGATCAGGCATAGGTCTGGCGCATTGCCAAAAGATCGTGGAGTTGCACGATGGACTTATTTGGGTAGAGTCTGAATTAGGCAAAGGAAGTACCTTTCACTTTACATTAAGCATTTAATACACCAACAGATGAAAAAATTTAGCGGACTAGATTGTATTCTTTTGATTGACGACGACATCGCGACGAACTTTTTACACACCCTTACAATAAACGATTCGGGCCTTGATGTGAAGGTGCAGGATGTGGAGAGCGCGCAAGACGGCTTGGATTATTTGACCTGCAAAGGCAAATTCATCGAATGTGCAGAGTTTCCACGACCAGGCATTATTTTATTGGATATCAACATGCCCGGCATGAACGGCTGGGATTTTCTGAGAGAATACGAGAAACTGCCCGAGGACATTCGTGCCCGCGTAGTAATGGCGATGCTAACAACGAGCCTCAATCCAGACGACGCAACCCATGCGAAAAAGATCGGCTACCTCAAGGGCTTCATCAGTAAGCCCCTCACCAAGGAAGTGCTGATGAAAATTGTGGAAGAGAATTTCGTGGTGTAATTCGCTTATACTATAAAAACGAATAAATAATCACTTTCGGCTCAAATTTTATGGTGCATCCGTAATTATTAAACTGCGGTGTGCATAATACTGAGTAGCTGCGTAATTATACCAGTTGGCAAGGCCTCCTCCTTGCTCCCATTGCGCTTTTATAGTTACAGGAGTACCTACGGTAACTGCAACTGGACATGAAATTGCTCCGTTGTAAATATTCCAGGTTTGACCTGATAAGCAATCAGCACCCGCTATTGGGGTATTTGTGGTAGCATTGAAAATTCTAAAGTCAAGAATATCACCATAAACACTACACGTACCAGCAATTGTAAATTGAACAAAAACCAACGGGTTTAATGGCGTAAATGTAATGCTCATTTGAGGGATATCGACCCAAGCACCGGAGTTCGTAGTTACATCTGTGGTGCCAAATGCTGAATACAATTTCACATTATTCGGACCTGTGGCTCCTGTTAATCCAGTTGATCCAGTCACCCCTATACCTGCCGCACCTGTTGGACCCGTTGCTCCTATACCTGCTGCACCCGTTGGGCCGGTAACCCCGCTACCACCGCCGCCACTGCCTGTTGGACCTGTTGGACCCGTTGGGCCTGTAACCCCGCTGCCACCGCCGCCACTGCCTGTTGGACCTGTTGGGCCCG
>CANFOZ010000004.1 GCA_947448795.1 Bacteroidota bacterium | reverse complement strand
GGACTTCAAATTTGGGACATCAACATCGGGGTGCTTTTTATTTCTGCCATCTCGGGTATCTCGGTTATCGGTATCCTAATGGCCGGCTGGTCATCCAACAACAAATTCTCTTTGCTCGGCGCCATGCGTTCGGGTGCGCAGATTGTAAGTTACGAGCTTTCTGCAGGATTATCCATTTTGGCTATCGTGGTGCTTACCGGCAGCCTCCAGGTGTCCGAAATCATCAACTCACAACAAGATGGCTGGTGGATATTTAAAGGTCACATTCCCGTGCTCATAGCTTTTGTTATTTTTATTATTGCAGGTACCGCCGAAACAAACCGTGCTCCGTTTGATTTGGCTGAGGCCGAATCCGAACTTACCGCAGGTTTTCATACAGAATATTCAGGCATGAAATTCGCGCTGTTTTTTCTTTCCGAATATGCGAATATTTTTGTGATGTGCTCGCTTGCGGCTATCCTGTTTCTTGGTGGAACAATGCCTTTGCACTTTGGTCACGACAACCTGTTTAACCACATCATGGATTTTATTCCTTCTTCCATCTGGTTCTTTGGTAAAGTATTCTCGCTGATTTTTCTCTTGATGTGGTTTCGTTGGACCTTTCCTCGCCTGCGTATCGACCAATTGTTGGTGTTGGAGTGGAAGTATCTCCTGCCAATTAGTCTCTTCAATATTCTATTAATAACCCTGATTGCCATCATGGGTTGGCATTTCTAGCAATCGAAAAATATGTCCATCGTTGACTATATAATGAATGTGTACAACGGGGTAAAATCCCTGTTGATTGGTATGCGCCGTACTGGCTATTACTTCACGCATCACCGCGAGATTATCACGCAACAATATCCGGAAGTAAAGCCGGTGTTAGCCGATCGTTTCAGAGGCGAGGTGGTAATGACGCACAGTGATACCAACGAACACCGTTGTACTGGATGCACCGCGTGCGAGCTGGCTTGTCCAAACGGCACCATTAAAGTGGTTACCAAATTTGATGTCTCGCCAGAAGGTAAAAAGAAGAAGGCTGTGGATACCTTTATTTATCACCTCGAACTTTGCACCATGTGCAACTTGTGCATTCAAGCCTGCCCAACCGATGCTATTCGAATGGCACAGAACTTTGAACACAGTGTCTACGACAGAAGTAAATTGACCAAACAACTTAACAAGCCTGGATCGAAAGTGATGGAAGGGGTGGAATAGGGCAATATCTTATACTATGGAATTAGAAAATATCATGTTTTATTTACTGGGGACGTTCATTCTGCTCTTCGGCTTTCTATCAGTGACCACCCGTCACATTTTTCGAGCTGCAATCTATCTGCTTTTTTGCCTAATCGGTATTGCCGGACTCTATTTTGCCTTGGCATACGAGTTCCTTGCAGCCGTTCAAATTGTAGTCTATGTTGGTGGTATCGTCGTGCTGGTGCTGTTCTCCATTTTTCTTACTCACCGCTCAGGCGAAGATCTTCCTGTGCCTTCACGGATAAAAGAGTTTATCGTTTTTGCCCTAGCATTCATCGGTTTCTCTTTAACTTACCTTATTCTGAATCGCTCTGGAATGGGCGAATCTGAAGCGCCAGCAGTAGCGCCAACCGTTCAGAATATTGGTGCTCAGATGCTCGATACTCAAAGCTTCGGGTTTCTCCTGCCTTTCGAAGTGGTGAGTATCCTATTGTTGGCGGCCATGATTGGAGCCATTGTCATAGCAATTAAAGACAAAGCGATTCCGTCAAAATCTGAAAAAATCTAACGCAATCAGCTATGCACGAAATTCCAATTAACCATATCCTTTTTCTTAGCACAGCACTCTTTTTCATTGGAGTGTATGGCTTCCTTTCTCGTAAAAATATGATCACCATGTTGATGGCCGTTGAGCTTATTCTCAATGCAGTGAACATCAACTTCGTGGCTTTTAATAAATACCTTTTTCCGGGTAAATTGGACGGACTTTTTTTTACCATCTTCATCATCGCTATAGCGGCTGCAGAGGCTGCCGTGGCTATTGCCATCATCATCAATTTGTACCGCAGCCATAAATCCATCGATGTGGATGAGGTGAACGACATGAAATATTAATCCCGATACAGCCCATCATGATGCCAGATACGATTCTGATTGCTCTCATACCCATAATTCCTTTTCTCTGTTTCCTTTTACTAGGTCTCACTGGAAAGAAGCTAGGCGCTTTTTCAGGCCTGCTTGGAACCGCCTCAATGGCTGTATCGGCTGGCTTTGCAGCGCTCACCGCTTATCAATACTTTTTTCATGTAGGTAAAATTGATGGTGTTTTTCAAAAGATGGTCGTGTTCAACTACCACTGGCTTCAGTTTACGCCTGAAATTAGCATCAACATGGGCATGCTCCTGGATCCCATATCCGTGATGATGCTTGTGGTGGTAACCTTCGTGTCTTTAATGGTGCATATCTATAGTCTTGGTTACATGAAAGGGGAGGAGCGCTTCTCTGTTTTCTATTCCTTTCTATCGCTTTTTACCTTTTCGATGTTGGGGCTCGTGCTTTCAGCTAATCTTTTCCAAACCTATATTTTTTGGGAGCTTGTAGGTGTTTCTTCTTTTCTTTTGATTGGCTTTTACTATACGAAACCGTCTGCTGTATCAGCATCCAAAAAAGCGTTCATCGTTACCCGTTTTGCTGATCTCGGTTTTCTGATCGGTATTCTTATTCTTGGCTTTAACGCAAAAACGCTAGACTTCGGTCTTCTTATTGAGCGCTTGATTCATGTTGAAAGTCCGTATCTACAAACAGCTATTGCATCGTCTTTTATGGGTGTTAGCGCATTAACCTGGGGCTTGTTGCTCATATTTGTTGGTGGTGCTGGAAAATCTGCAATGTTCCCGCTGCACGTTTGGTTGCCTGATGCAATGGAAGGGCCTACTCCAGTGTCTGCTTTGATTCACGCAGCCACAATGGTTGTTGCGGGTGTATTCTTAGTAGCTCGACTTTTTCCAATCTTCATTTTATCCTGTCCGGTGGCTTTGGATGTGGTGGCATACGTGGGTATCTTTTCTTCCCTTTTTGCAGCCATTATTGCATGTACGCAAACCGATATAAAACGTGTGTTAGCCTATTCTACGATGTCCCAGATAGGGTACATGATGTTTGCTTTGGGCGTATCTGGATATGAAGGTGAAGCTGGTCTCGGTTATATGGGATCCATGTTCCACCTTTTTACCCATGCCATGTTTAAAGCACTCCTATTCCTTGGGGCTGGTTCGGTGATTCATTACATACATTCCAACGAAATGAAAGACATGGGAGGATTGCGAAAAGCAATGCCAATAACTCATATAACCTTCCTAATCGCTTGTCTTGCTATTGCTGGAATTCCGCCTTTCGCTGGCTTCTTCTCAAAAGAAGAAATTCTTGCCGCGGCTTTCCATAAGAACCCCGTTATTTTTTATGTCGGACTTATTACGGCAGCCATGACTGCGTTCTATATGTTCCGACTCTATTTCTCCATCTTCTGGAATAAGCCAACTCCATCCGCAGGTCATGATCATCATCACCACGGCGAAGGACCTTTTACGATGATGCTGCCGCTATTCATTTTGGCTTTATGTTCGATTTCTGTGGGCTTCATTCCATTTGGTCAATTTGTTACTGCCGATGGACAGTTTCTGGCTAATGAATTCCATCCGATGTTTTCAATCGCTCCAGTTTCTTTGGCCTTGGGAGGCATCTTTCTTGCCATGTTGTTCTATAAAAACGCCAACGAACTCCCTGCTAAATTGGCGGTCTCCATGTCCGTACTTTATGCTTCGGCTTATCGCAAATTCTACATCGACGAAGTTTATCTCTTCGTAACCAAACGTCTTATTTTCAATCTGCTCGGTCGTCCCGCCGCTTGGTTTGATCGCACCATCGTTGATGGTTTGATGAATCTTATTGGTGGACTAACATCAGGCTTCGCCGAAATGATTCGGGGACTGCAATCGGGTAAGGTGCAGAGCTATGCTATCTGGTTCTTTGCCGGTGTGCTCGGTTTTGCTGTGCTTTTTATTTATCTCTGGTAATTCGCTTCGCAAAATGAATCTCACGCTATTATTACTTGTTCCGCTAAGCACAGCCCTGGGTATTATCCTGCTGCGCGATGTAAAGCATATACGGCTTATGGCTGCCATAGGCTCTATTTGCCAATTGGGACTTGCCATTAAATTACTCCTTGCCTATCAAACCGCTCGTTTGCTTGGTGATACTTCGCAAATGCTCTTTCAGTTTAAGTATGCGTGGTATCCTTCTCTTGGTATCCAATGGCACTTTGGGGTGGATGGAATCTCCATTGCTATGATCCTTCTTACCGCAATCGTGGTGGTTGCCGGTATTCTATTCTCTTGGAAAATGTCCTTCCAAGGCAAAGAGTTTTTTCTTCTGCTCGTCCTGTTGAGCATGGGGGCCTACGGATTCTTTATTTCTCTTGATCTTTTTAGCCTGTTCTTCTTTCTCGAACTGGCTGTTATACCAAAATATTTACTCATCGCTATCTGGGGAAGTGGTAAAAAAGAATACAGCGCCACGAAGCTAGCCTTGATGCTCATGGGCGGCTCGGCCCTTGTGCTCGTTGGGTTCTTGGGTATGTATGAGTATGCAGGCAAAACCTTCGACATGCTCCAGCTTGCTCAAGCGCATCTCCCATTGGAGGTTCAAAAGCTGCTATTCCCATTTGTTTTTATGGGCTTCGGTGTGTTCACCGCAATTTTTCCTTTTCACACATGGGCTCCCGATGGACACTCATCTGCGCCAACAGCAGCATCGATGTTTCTTGCTGGTATATCCATGAAGCTAGGTGGGTACGGTGCTTTGCGAATGGCTGTCTATCTTATGCCTGAAGCTGCACAGTATTATTCTCCGCTAATTATTATCCTCGCTTCAATTGCCATACTTTACGGTGCTTTTGCTACCATGATGCAGAAAGATTTGAAGTACATCAACGCATACTCCTCTGTTTCGCATTGTGGTTTTGTAATTTTAGGTATCGGTATGCTCACGCGTACATCGGTTACCGGTGCAGTGCTGCAGATGTTTTCACACGGACTCATGACGGCTCTCTTTTTTGCCGCAATTGGCATGCTCTACGAACGCTCGCATACCCGTCAAATAGGGGAGCTGGGTGGTTTGATGAAAACCATGCCCTTCATCTCTTGCGTCATGTTTATTGCCGGTCTCTGCTCACTAGGCTTGCCTGGGTTTAGTGGTTTTGTGGCTGAAATGACCGTCTTTATGGGCTCTTGGGAAAATGCCGATACATTTCATCGCGTGGCTACGATAATCGCATGTGCATCTATCGTCGTCACTGCCGTGTATATCCTGCGCGCATTGGGGGCGTCTTTGCTCGGACCAATAAAAAACGAACACTTTAATCACTTGGCTGATGCTACATGGAACGAAAAGATTGCCTCTGCGCTATTAATCGTATCCATCATGGCCTTAGGATTCGCGCCTTTTTGGCTCAACAACCTCATCACTCCTGATGCAACTTTAATTATTCATGCTCTTGGAAAATAATCTACTCAACTTTCTGCTCGTGATGCTTCAGGAGCTGGGTCTTACAGCTATCCTGATTGTACTTCTCTTTGCTAAATTGATGGAAGGTGAGAAAACATCTCCTATGCTCTATCCTTTAGTAATGGTGTTGTTGCTTGGTCATGTACTTATCTCTTTTGACGGAAACACCACGGGTATGCTGTTTAGTGGTATGTATGTAAATACGCCGCTTATCGGGATGGAGAAGGGGATTCTGGGCTTAGGCACTTTGCTAATCTGCTTGCAAGCCGGAACTTGGCTTAAAAATCACAAACACAGCACCGAGTTTATTATGCTGCTTATCGCAACGCTAATGGGTATGGATTACCTGCTATCTGCTGGTAATCTGCTGATGTTCTATCTCGCACTTGAATTATCAACCATTCCTTTGGCAGCGCTTTGCAACTTCGATCTAGAGAAGAGAAGGTCGTCTGAATCAGCTATGAAACTGATCCTGTCGTCTGCATTTTCTTCAGGCATTCTGCTTTTTGGTATCTCCATGTTGTATGGAGCTACTGGCTCGCTCAATTTCATTGAGATCTCCCGCAGTTTTATGGGTACAGAGATGGAAATGCTAGCGCTCATCTTTATCTTCTCTGGTTTCGCTTTTAAAATCGCCGTGGTTCCCTTTCACTTCTGGACTGCTGATGTGTATGAAGGAGCGCCTATTCCTGTTACCGCTTTTCTATCGGTGATATCCAAAGGGGCAATGATTTTTGCATTAACGACCATGCTCTACAAAGTATTTGGCGCGTATGCTGCCATGTGGTATAACATCCTCTTTGTTGCTTCTGCTATTACCATGACGCTAGGTAATCTCTTCGCGATGCGCCAAATGAATATCAAGCGATTCTTGGCTTTCTCATCCATAACACAAGCTGGATACCTCTTGCTCGGCCTATCTGGGGCTTCCGCTGAAGGCGCTACATCGGTAGTTTATTTCATGCTCGTCTACATCTTTTCGAATCTCGGTGCTTTTGGTGTCTTGGCTTTAGTTTCTGCTGCAACAGGGAAAGAAGAGATCCATGATTTCAAAGGCTTCTATAAAAATAACCCAGTGCTAAGCTGGGTGTTCGCATTGTCTTTGTTTTCGCTTGCTGGAATCCCACCAACGGCCGGCTTCTTTGGTAAGCTGTTTCTAATCACTGCTGGTGCCTCTCGATTCAACATGCCTTTTTTGGTTATCGCTGCACTAAATATGGTCATCTCCCTTTTCTATTACTTGAAAGTAGTAAGAGCCATGCTCGTTGAGCAGCAAGATGAACCACTTCCAACTATTGCTGTTCCATTTTATGCCCGTATCGCGCTTGTCGTTTGTGTGGCTGGCGTGCTGTTAACTGGATTCTTCGGACAGATTTATGAATATATTCACACCCTTAGTTTAGGTTTTTAATCATGGCAATCAACGCAAATCATCCTTTTGAAGACCTTGAAGGCGTAAAATGCGCCGTCGTAGAAAAAAACTGTAGCCAAGACCGTGTGGATTTTCTAAAGCCTCTGCTGGAACTCAATGGATATACTGTGGTAGTTGCAAAAAGCGCTCCACCCAAAGCAGCGGCTCCTAAGCCTGTTGCCGAAGGTGAGGTGGCACCTGTGGTGGAAGTGCCAGCGGCTCCAATTACTTTCTCTCTGGGGGTTACCAATCTTATGTTTAATTCGGTCAATGCTGTTTTTGGACGACTACTCCATACAGCCAACGGGCATGTCGTTACATTGGCCTATTGGAACCAGCTCGACACCATCTCCAATGACGAGGTGCCTTATTATACAAATAGCATCTAATTTTCAAGCCTTCGCTTTCTGTTTTTTTCAGGATTGAATTTTCTTTTTTTGCCTTTTTCGATTTGAATTCGGCGAAAAATTAGAATATCTAAGAATTTCCTTATCTTTGCAGCCCAATTGACTAAAAAATATATTTACTAACCCCATCAAAAAAACACATTTTAAAAATTATCATGACTGAATCAACAACAACAATCGGCGCTGAAACGGCTCCGAAAACAAGCACAAAAATGACAAACGCAAACGATTTCAACTGGGATGACTCAGGCAAAGGCTGGAACAGCTACAGCAGCGAAGAGTTCGCCAAAATGGAAGCGCTTTACGAAAAGACGATGAATACGGTTGCCGAGCACCAAGTGGTGGAAGGTTCCGTTGCTGCGATCACTACAAAAGACGTGATTATCAACATCGGCTTTAAATCAGATGGATTAGTTCCTCTTACCGAATTTCGTCACATGCCTGATCTTAAGGTAGGCGACAAGGTTGAGGTTTACATAGAAACACAAGAAGACAAGAATGGCCAACTCGTGCTGTCTCACAAGACTGCTCGTGCAATGCATTCTTGGGATCGCGTTAATGCCGCCCTCGACAAAAACGAAATCATTCAAGGTTTTGTTAAATGCCGCACTAAAGGTGGTCTTATCGTGGATGTCTTCGGTATCGAAGCCTTCCTTCCAGGTTCTCAGATCGATGTTAAGCCGATCCGTGACTACGATGTATTCGTAGGCAAAACAATGGAGTTTAAAGTTGTGAAGATCAACAACGAATTTAAAAACGTAGTTGTATCCCACAAAGTACTTATCGAGCAAGAACTGGAAAGCCAAAAATCAGAGATTATCTCTAAACTCGAAAAAGGTCAAGTACTTGAAGGAACTGTTAAAAACATCACTTCATACGGTGTGTTCATGGATCTCGGCGGTGTCGATGGTCTGTTGCATATCACGGATATCGCTTGGGGCCGTATCGGTCACCCAGAAGAACTCCTTAAATTGGATCAAAAAGTCAATGTGGTTATCCTCGACTTCGACAACGAGAAGAAGCGTATCGCACTTGGTCTTAAACAACTTTCTTCACATCCATGGGATTCTCTCGAAGAAGGTCTCAATGTTGGTGATAAAGTAAAAGGTAAAGTAGTAGTCATTGCTGATTACGGCGCATTCGTTGAGATCAAGCCAGGTATCGAAGGTTTGCTCCACGTTTCTGAAATGTCATACTCACAGCACCTCCGTAGCCCGCAAGACTTCCTGAAAGTGGGCGACGAGATCGAAGCGGTTGTTCTTACACTCGACAGACAAGATCGCAAGATGTCTCTCGGAATGAAACAACTCAAACCTGATCCATGGAGTGTTGTAGCTGAAAAATATGCAATAGGCTCTCGTCATACGTCTACCGTTCGTAACTTCACCAACTTCGGTGTGTTCGTTGAACTTGAAGAAGGTATCGATGGTCTGATCCATATCTCTGACCTTTCTTGGTCTAAGAAAATCAAACATCCTTCTGATGTAACTAAAGTAGGCGAGAAGATTGATGTAGTTGTATTGGATGTGGATGCTGCAAACCGTCGCCTTAGCCTCGGTCATAAGCAAATCGACGAAAATCCTTGGGAAGTGTATGAAACCATCTTTACAATCGGTTCTGTTCACCCGGGCACCGTTGCCAAGATCACTGAGAAAGGCGCTATCATCACCATGCCACACGGCGTAGAAGCTTTCTGCCCAACCCGTCACCTTCAGAAAGAAGGCGGAGTTGCCGCTAAAGCTGATGAAACAGTTGATTTCAAAGTAACTGAGTTCTCTAAAGAAAATAGAAAGATTGGTGTTTCACATGCTTCTATTCATGAAGAAGTGGAGACCGTTCGTAAGACTACTGAGGTGAAAAGCACCAAAGACTCTATGAAAAAGATTAAGGATTCTGTGGAGAAGACAACACTAGGTGATCTGTCTTCCCTCTCTAACCTTAAGAATGACATGGAAGAGAAAGCCGCTAATGCAAAAGCAAAATCCGAAGATGCTCCAGTAGAAGGAGAAGCGGAGAAAAAGCCGAAAGCAAAACGAGCCACAAAGAAGTCTGAAGAGTAAGTAAAAAAATCCCCCGCTGGTCGGGGGATTTTTTTTGCCCTTTCCGCATTGCATGAACAATTAATCAAAGGAAAGAAAACAGAAGCTAGAAGGATGATAGGAAATTTAGTAATTTCGTGCACAACATGTCAGCGGTGAAACCAAAACCAATTCTTAGACAGAAGCACTTCGAGATAACGCTTCTGCGTCTTTGTCATCAACTGATAGAAAACCACACCGATTTTTCGTCCTCTGCCATCGTCGGCTTGCAGCCGCGCGGTGTCTTTTTAGCAAGACGCCTTCATGCTATGCTGGAAAAAATTCTGAAGCATAAGATCCCATATGGCGATCTTGACTTTACTTTTTTTCGCGACGATTTTCGTTCACACGATTCTCCTTTGATTCCAAGTGCTACGGACATCGAATTTGAAGTAGAAAACAAAAAGATCATCCTCGTGGATGATGTCTTATATACCGGTCGAACAGTACGCTCTGCAATGGATGCCTTGATGCAACTAGGTAGGCCGGAGAAGATAGAATTACTAGTGTTCATCAACCGTCGATTCAGTCGTCACCTGCCTGTGGAAGCCAATTATGTAGGTAAAGATGTGGATACCATCGATTCGCAAAAGGTGCGGGTAGAGTGGAAGGAAACGGATGGTGAGGACATTGTTTGGTTGCTTGAAAAATAGGTCTCAATCGAATAAATTTTACACCCTATGAAGAGTAGTTTGTCGGTTAATCACCTTTTGGGAATAAAGGGTTTGCAGCTTCGCGATGTTGAGCTCATTCTCGCCACCGCCGATACCTTCAAAGATGTGCTCAATCGCCCAATCAAGAAGGTGCCTTCGCTGCGCGACCTTACCATTGCGAATCTGTTTTTTGAGAATTCAACACGCACACGTTTGTCCTTCGAATTAGCGGAGAAACGCCTATCAGCAGATGTTGTGAATTTCACTTCCTCTTCATCGTCGGTGACCAAGGGCGAGACACTGATCGACACAGTCAATAATATTCTTGCCATGAAGGTGGATATGGTGGTGATGCGTCATCCGAGCCCAGGTGCTGCTGCATTTCTTTCGCAGCATGTGCGTTCACGTATTGTCAACGCAGGTGATGGTACGCATGAACACCCAACACAAGCCCTTTTAGACGCCTTCTCCATTCGTGAGAAATTGGGTTCTGTGAAAGGGAAAAAAGTCGTTATTATTGGCGATATTCTTCATTCGCGTGTGGCCTTGTCTAACATCTTTTGCTTGCAGTTGCTGGGTGCCGAAGTAATGGTGTGCGGCCCTACTACCTTAATACCGAAATACATTAGCGAGTTAGGAGTCCGCGTTGAGCATAATCTAAGGAAGGCGCTTCAATGGTGCGATGTTGCCAATGTGCTGCGTATTCAGCTGGAGCGACAAGATATTAAATACTTTCCTTCACTGCGTGAATACACGATGCTCTTCGGTATCAATAAAGCCTTGCTCGATAGCCTCGATAAACAAATCGTGATAATGCATCCGGGCCCTATCAACAGAGGGGTTGAAATAACAAGCGATGTAGCCGACTCAGAACATTCCATCATCCTCGACCAAGTAGAGAATGGAGTCGCTGTTCGAATGGCAGTGCTTTACCTGCTTGCAGGCAAGAACGAGAAATAGGCAAAAGACCTGAATTGCTTTTGTTCGTCTAAAATTTTGTAAATTTGTACAAGGCCTAAAGCAAAAACCATGTCCATGAAAATTACTGTTGACAAAAAAGACAAGTATACCGTCATCTTTTTGCACGAGGAGAAGCTGATCAGCACCCTTGCGCCGGAGCTTAAAGCGCAGTTCGTTTTCTTCGCTAATCAAGGAGAGCGCAACATTGTATTGGATTTAAAGGAAACAAAATATTGCGACTCTTCAGGTCTTAGTGCAATTCTTGTTGGTAACAGACTGTGTAAGAATTCAAAAGGTACTTTTGTGCTTAGTGGACTCCAAGACAGTGTGATGAAGCTCATCAACATCTCTCAATTAGAATCGGTGTTGAACATTGTACCCAAATTAGAAGAGGCCATTGATATGGTAATTATGGAAGAAATTGAACGTGAAATAAAATAACAACCACATGAAAAAACTTGTACTTCTCGCCGTTATTTTGATGGCATCATACCTTAGTAATCAAAGCTTTGCACAGTGCACCCCGAATCCGCAATACGTAGATTCGCTGTATGATATTTGGCCGGATAGTTTAACCAACTTGCCACTTGCGGTAATTGGCTCCGATTATAACACCACAATCGATATCAAAACATTGACCGATACAACATCTTCTCTTGGTGCGGTAAAAGTGTATGCTATGCGTATTAATGCTGGTGATGTAACAGGTCTTCCTGCTGGTTTCACCTTCACACCAAGTTATAGCGGTACTAGCGGTTGGGTAAACGGTGGTACCGCTCCCAATTTGATTCCAGTGCAAGGCTGTGTGCAGGTGTATGCACCTATTGCTGCTGTAGCTGCTGCTGCTAATGGCGGACCCAATAGCGATGGCATCTATCCAATTGTTGTAAAAATAGATATGAAGGTTACCGCCGGAATCTTTCTTACAGCCACTTGGCTTTCTACAATCACTTCTCTTGCAGGGCCTTTGCCTGTTGATGATGATTACCGTATAAAGATTGTAAACGCTGGAACTGGTTTTGAACTCGAGCATGGACCGGCCGTATTTTCGGTATCCCAAAACTTCCCAAATCCCGTGCATAGCGATTACACCATTAAGGTTGGCATGCCTTCTAACGGAAAAGCGACCGTTCGCATCAACGACATTCTCGGTAATGTGGTTGGAGTAACTGAGCACAACCTTGTAAAAGGAAGCAACACGATAACGATGTCTCGCAATGGATTGCAAGCTGGCGTTTATTTTTACACCGTTTCCTGCGGTGCAGAAAAAATGACTCGCCGAATGATTTTAGGCGAGTAATTGATTTGATGTATGTCCTTTGAACTGCTCATTCTTGGTAGTAGTTCTGCCACGCCCGCACATCAAAGGAATCCTGCTGCGCAAGTTTTAACCTTTAACGACAAAAACTACCTCATCGATTGTGGTGAAGCCACACAGATGCAGATGCAGCGCTACAAGGTTAAAGCGCATCGAATCGACAAAATCTTTATAAGTCATCTGCACGGCGATCACTACCTTGGTTTAATGGGTTTGTTGTCGTCTATGCATCTGCAAGGACGCGAGCGAGAACTTACAATCTATTGTCAGCCAGAATTAAAAGACATTCTAGCGCTGCAATTTCAAGTATCCGATACTGCCCTTCGTTTTGTTATCAACTATCAGTTCTTCACTCCAGGTACAGAAGTGCTTTTTGAAGATGAGCAAATTCGGGTTATTGCATTCGAGCTAAATCATCGTGTGCCTTGCAAGGGTTTTCTGTTTTGTGAAAAGCCACGGCAACGAAACCTAATAATTGAGAAGGTTCAGAATGCAGGTATTCCCCTTGATTTTTATCAGGAGCTTAAGGCTGGAAAGGATTATTGCGATAATAACGGCCTCGTTTTTAAAAACAAAGACCTCACCATTGACCCACCCGCATCAAAGTCGTATGCCTATTGTTCCGATACCCTGTATCAAGAATCGTTGATTCCAATCCTTAAGGGCGTGGATCTACTATATCACGAAGCAACTTTTATGCATGATTTATTGGATCGTGCCAACGAAACGTACCATACAACAAGTTTACAGGCAGGTCAAATTGCTTCAAAAGCGCAGGTGAAAAAACTGATCATAGGGCATTTTTCGGCTCGTTATAAAGACTTAAATCCTTTATTGGAGGAAACCAAGTCGGTTTTTGCGCCTGTTTACCTCGCTGAAGAGGGGCTTGTTTATAACTTTTAAATGAACATCACTTGACATGAATTGATTTTTGTTTTTTCTTTGCCATTGTTTAGAATAATTCTAAACAAGCATGAAAAATATACTAATCTTCGTTTTTGCTGCTTTTTGCGTGTTTCCTGCCTCGGCTCAAGATCGTGTGTTTGCGCGCACCGAACAATCTAATACGTTACCTAAAGGTGTACGCGAAATCGAAACGTGGAACACCGTAAGATTGGTTCGCAACTCCTATTATTCTTCTTTGCGTCAGCGCATCGAGTTTGAAACAGGATTGACAAACAGGGTACAGACTTCGGTCTATATAAACGTGGATAACAAGTCTTACAGCAACGCTGGTGACTCTACCAACCAAAAGTTCAAAAGCACCACGTTTTCAGTTTCTAATGAGTGGAAAATTAAATTTTCTGATCCTGTGGTTAATGGCATTGGATCTTGTTTTTATAGTGAAATTACCTGGGCTCCGGATGAGTTGGAGCTTGAGCCTAAGATTATCTTGGATAAACAGTTTGGTAAACACCTATTAGCCTTTAATGCGGTTACCGAGTTGGAGTTTGAATTGGAACAAGAGGGTGGAACATTGAAAGCTAACCTAGAAGCAACTCCGATCTCTCTATACAACGCTTATATGTATCAATTCAGCCCAACTTTTGGTTTAGGTTTTGAGACACTAAATCATATGGAGATTGTCCCAGGGAAAGGAATTGAACATGCGGCTTTTCTTGCAGGCCCGTCGATTCAATATACAAGTGGAAAGGCGTTTTTTATCTTGAACTTCTTGCCTCAGTTAGTAAATATAAATCAGGCCAAAGTAGCTGGGGCGCTTGACCTCGATGAATATGAGCGTTTCAACATTCGCTTAGTAATGGGGTATGGATTATGAGGTTTGCAAGCGTACTTCTGTTCTTTGCCTTTTTTGTGTGCTGTAAAAGTCCTTACTTTACTCCCGTTCATGCAGATGCAGATAAGATGACCGGGCGCTGGCAGTCCTATTCGTTCGATCAATTAAACACTGGTTTTCATTTGTATGTAAATAAATGCGCTGGCTGTCATACCTTATACAAACCGGCACTTTATACAGAAGAGCAATGGACGAAGGTGATTCCGGAAATGGCACAACGAGCACTAATAACCGAAGAGGAGCAGCAGGACATACTGCGTTACATTTTAAGCATGCGTGAGCCAAGCGTTTTACAAACAAAACCAACTAAGTTATGATGCTCGTTGCTGACAGCGGATCTACCAAAACCGATTGGCGCCTTGTGGATAAGCAAGGCCGTGTGGAGCAGTTTAAGTCTGCAGGAATCAATCCTGTATTCCATACAGCAGAGGATATAGAACGTTCACTTCGAGAGGAGTTAGTGCCGCTCTTGACGGAATTGAAGCCAGCGTCGATAACGACCATTCATTTTTATGGTGCGGGCTGTGCTGGCGAAGAAAAGAAAGGCCGCGTGGCTAATGCATTGAGGTCTGTTTTTCCTTCAGCCGACTGCATCGTCGAGCACGATCTACTTGCCGCTGCTCGTGCGCTTTGTGGACGCCAGGCGGGTATTGCCTGCATTTTGGGAACCGGTTCTAATTCCTGTTATTACGACGGCCAGCATATCCTTCAAAATACGCCATCATTGGGTTTTATAGTAGGCGACGAGGGCAGTGGAGCTCATCTCGGCAAGCAATTAGTAAACAGGTATTTTTATAAGGAGCTGCCGGATCATCTAAATGCTGCTTTCGAGGCAATGTATCAGCTTTCGCGTGAACAGATGCTAGAGCGTGTGTATCGCACTCCAAACGCCAATCGTTACCTCGCATCCTTCGTTCCATTTCTTTATGCACACAAAAACGACTCCTTTGTGGTTGACTTGGTGTTTCAATCGTTTACTTCCTTTTTAAAACATCAGGTATTGCCATATGCTGGTCAGCCAACTATGCGATTGCACAGTACGGGTTCAGTAGGCTTCTATTTTTTGGATATCTTAAAACATGCTTGCACGAAGCAAGGTCTCTCAATCGGCACGGTTACCGAATCGCCAATTGCCGGACTTCTGCTTTATCATCGCGAAGGTTTAAAATAGAGTCGCGCTTTTCGGTCAAGATTGTTGTCTATTTATGCTTCATCAGTCAAATAGTCTTTGTTTGCAAGGGTTTTGTGACATTTTTTCTGCAATCAGGCTGGGTTTTTAATTGGCTGCATCTTTGCAAGCCGGCTTTCAAATCCTACAAAATGAACTTCAATCAATACACGATAAAGTCGCAAGAAGCCATACAAAAGGCACAGGAATTAACCGTCGCTGCTGGTCAACAAGAGATAGATTCTTCGCATATTTTACAAGCCATCCTTCAAGGCGACGAGACGGTTGCGCCATTCCTGTTAAAAAAATCAAACGTTGCCATTCCAGAATTAGAAGCCGGGCTCGACAAAATTGTTGCCGCCTTGCCTAAGGTTAGTGGTGGTTCGCCCTATTTATCCAAAGATGCGAACGCTGCTTTACAGAAGGCAGTGCAGCTGCTGGGCGAGTTCAAAGACGAATTTGTATCGATCGAACATGTGCTGCTGGGCTTATTAGCAGGCAGTGATAAAACGGGTCGACTTCTTCGCGAATGCGGTCTAACTGATAAAGCCTTACGACAAGCCATTATGGAGTTGCGAAAAGGTGGACGCGTTACATCGCAGACCGCTGAAGACACCTATCAAGCCTTGGCTAAATACGCCCGTAATCTAAATGAAATGGCTCGCAACGGTAAATTGGATCCAGTCATCGGTCGTGATGATGAAATTCGCAGAGTGCTTCAAATTCTGTCGCGCCGAACCAAAAACAATCCCGTCTTGATAGGAGAGCCAGGTGTTGGTAAAACAGCTATAGCAGAAGGCTTAGCGCATCGAATCATCGATGGCGATGTGCCTGAAAACTTGAAGTCGAAGTTGGTGTTTTCGCTCGATATGGGCGCTTTGGTTGCTGGTGCAAAATACAAAGGGGAATTTGAGGAGCGACTCAAATCTGTTGTTAAAGAAGTTATTGATTCCAATGGTGATATCGTTCTTTTTATTGATGAGATACATCTCTTGGTAGGTGCAGGCGGTGGTGGAGAAGGCGCTATGGATGCCGCCAATATTCTCAAGCCTGCCTTGGCGAGAGGGGAGCTGCGTGCCATCGGTGCCACAACGCTTAACGAGTATCAGAAGTATATCGAAAAGGACAAGGCGCTTGAGCGTCGTTTTCAAAAGGTGCTAGTAGATGAGCCCAATACCGAAGATGCTATCTCTATTTTGCGTGGGTTAAAAGAGCGCTACGAGACGCACCACAAGGTTCGCATCATGGACGAGGCGATTATCGCTTGTGTGGAGCTTTCGCAGCGCTATATCTCCGATCGTTTTTTACCGGATAAAGCCATCGACCTTATGGATGAGGCGGCAGCCAAGCTTCGTATGGAAATAGACTCGGTACCCGAGGAGCTGGATGAGATACAACGCCGTATCATGCAGCTGGAAATCGAGCGTGAAGCTATCAAACGAGAAAGCGGAACACAAAAAGTAGAAGGCTTAAGTGCCGAGATTGCTAATCTTTCTGAAAAACGGAATGAGCTGAAATCGCGCTGGACAAGAGAAAAGGAACTGGTGGAAGGTATTCAGAACTTGAAAGAGGCTATCGAGCACATGAAGCTAGAGGCCGATCAGGCAGAGCGTTCTGGTGATTATGGCAAGGTTGCTGAAATTCGCTACGGGCGCATTAAAGAAGCGGAACTGAAACTTGAGGGTTTGATGGCTGACTTGCGAGATGACACAAGCGGTGAGCCCATGATTAAGGAAGTTGTAGACTCGGAAGATATCGCTGATGTGGTTTCCCGTTGGACCGGTATCCCCGTTACCAAGATGCTGCAGAGTGAGCGTCAAAAACTCTTGCGCCTTGAAGAGGAGTTGCATCAACGCGTTGTCGGACAAACAGAAGCAATATCCGCATTAGCAGATGCCATTCGCCGCAGCAGGGCAGGTATGCATGATCCTAGAAAACCAATCGGATCCTTCATTTTTCTTGGAACAACCGGTGTAGGAAAAACAGAGCTAGCCAAAGCTTTAGCCGACTATTTATTCAACGATGAACAAGCGATGACGCGAATAGACATGTCGGAATATCAAGAACGGCACAGCGTTTCGCGCTTGGTTGGTCCGCCTCCAGGGTATGTGGGTTATGAGGAAGGAGGGCAGTTGACAGAATCGGTTCGAAGAAGGCCCTATTCCGTGGTGCTTCTTGATGAAATCGAGAAAGCGCATCCGGATGTGTTCAATATCCTCTTGCAGGTGCTAGATGATGGTCGGCTTACCGATAACAAAGGGCGAATGGCGAACTTCAAGAACACCATCATCATCATGACATCCAATCTTGGTTCTGGTATTATTCAAGAGCAGTACGAGCAGATAACGGATGCTAACAGTGAGGCAGTGGCTGCTAAAACGCGACTCTTAGTTTTTGAATTACTCAAGAAAACCATTCGACCAGAGTTTCTTAATCGCATCGACGACATCATCATGTTTACGCCGCTGAATCGCGAGGAAGTTCGCCAAATTGTAAATCTGCAGTTTGATGGTATTATAAAAATGGCTGCGCAGAATGGTGTAGCGCTCTCGGCAACAGAAGAGGCGCTTGATTGGTTGGCGCAACTAGGGTATGATCCTCAATTTGGAGCTCGACCACTTAAGCGGGTATTGCAGAAAAAGGTGCTCAATGAGTTTGCGAAGGAAATATTAGCAGGAAAAGCGCAAGCGGGCGATGTGGTACTGTTGGATGTTTTTGAACAACAATTGGTATTCAGGCATCCAGAAAAAGCAAGCCAATAAACAAGTGTTCTTGCCTAATGGGTGTTTCCTTCAACGGATAAGGTAATCGATGCTTTAATCGTGGTGCTAGGTATCGCAATGTAGGGATACGACACAACTTTCATGCGATAGGCAACAGCTGCATCCACACAAAGCTGATGAATGAGACTGCTGTCGGTAAGCGTCATTGTTAAACTTCGTGCGCCCGTTTTTTGAATCGGGTAAAACTGTCCAGCAAGCATGTCGTCGGATGCTGAAAGGTAAGGCGTGTTGTTGTAAAAGAAAGTGCCGCCAAGCTTCACAAAAACACTATCGAACATGTTGAAGCTACTATCACTTGGTGTGATCATCGAAAGCGTTAAACTTTTCAGTTTCGCGCTGTGAACATCGCTTGAAAGAATGTGTTTATCAGACAGCAGCTTCAAAAATCCACTGTTGTCTATTTTCTCCACTTCAATATATGTCCAACCTTCGAACGTGCTGCCAAAATTGGCTGTGTCAGACACGGTGCAACTAATATCTGGATATGTATAGTCGAAGGTTAGTGTCTCTACTTTGCCTTTCTTTTTACACGAAGAAAAAAAGGAAACGAGAATGGATAAACCAAGGACAATGCGGATTGTAAAATTCATTGTTTTTTTTATCAAAAATACCAAATAAAAAGGATGTTGTAAAGCTACAAACTCTTTTTTAATTTGATAAGCTCCAATGCGGTCATGGCGGCTTCAATACCTTTATTGCCATGCTTACCGCCTGAACGCTCTTCCGCTTGCTTTTGAGTATCGGGCGTTAAGACACCGAAGATAAAAGGGATTTGGTGTTGTAAACTAAGAATTGTTAATCCCTGAGCCACTGCGTTACAAATGTATTCAGCATGTCTAGTTTCGCCAGTAATAACGCACCCAAGACAAATTACGGCATCCGGTTTGTATTTCTGGTTAACTAAACTCGCGCCCAAAGTCAATTCAAAACTTCCAGGAACGGTATGAACCAAGATGTTCTTTTCCTTTATGCCATGGTCAAGCAAAGTGCTCACAGCGCCGCGGCTTAATGCTCCGGTTATTTTGTGGTTCCATTCGGACACCACAACACAAACACGAACATTAGAAGCACCGTTCAGAGTAAGGGCGCGGTGTGAAGAAAGATTTTTAAGTGCTGAGGCCAAGAGAGGGTGCGAAAAAACGCCGATTACTTGCTGCTGCCTTTTGCGCGCTCAATGTACTTGTCAATGTTAGCAGCTTCGTTGGTTTTAGAGAAGTCTGTTTTCACCTTTTCATAGATGGCAACCGCTTCGTTAAACTTGCTTGCTTTTTCAAAAGCAAGACCTGCTTTCATGAGGTATATTGGGCTTGTAAAATCGTTTGTTTTAGCATCTGCTGCAAGCTTGTATTGAGCAGCCGCTTCATCCAATTTGCCTTGCTCCATAAGGGCATCTCCGATCGCACCGATGGCAATTGGTTTTAGCACTTCGTCATCGCTGCTGAAGTTCTTAAGATGTTCAATGGCTTTGTCAAACTCACCTGTCTTTAAGTAAGACATGCCCAGATAGTAGTGAGCAAGATTGGCTGATTTGGTCATGCCGTAATCGCTGATGATGGCTTCAAAGCCTTTGTAGTTGCCGTCTCCGTTGATAGCCAATTTAAGAGAGTCCATTTCAAAATAACGCTCAGCAACAAACATCTGCGCTTGCGCTTCTTTGTCTTTCGGCTCTAAAACAAATTTCTTATAACCAAAGTAACCACCTAATACAACAACCAATGCACCAAGTACGATGGCTATGTTCTTTTTGTTTTTATCGATAAAAAGCTCAGTTTTTCCAAGCGTTTCGGTGATGTCTAAATTACCTGATTCTTCTTTTTCTGAAGTCATGACGAGGTTTGTTTGGGTTTTGAAATTGGACTGCAAAAGTATAAATTTTAATACAATAACATAAATTAGCTTGTAAAAAGCCGAAAAATTTGTTTTTAGAGGAAACGTAGCGTCAATTATGTTCGTTCTTTTTAAGAATGACACGATGGGCTATCTCTTTTGCCGCACATAAATAGTAGCTTTGCATAATGTTTCTTCAAAAGCTTCACCTCGTCAATTTCAAAAACTATACGGACGCTGCACTTCTCTTCGATGAAGGAGTGAACTGCTTTGTAGGCGATAACGGCTCAGGAAAAACCAATTTACTCGACGCAATACATTATTTGGCTCTTTGTAAGAGTGCATTCAACCCGATTGATAGTCAGAATGTCAAGCACGAACAGGATATTTTTGTGTTGCAAGGTCATTTTTCGGAAGGCGATCACATCGACACGGTTTATTGTGGTTTTAAACGAAACGAAAAAAAACAGTTTAAACTAAATCAAAAAGAATACCCACGCTTAGCGGATCACATCGGTCGCTTTCCGGTTGTACTTATTTCGCCGGAAGATTCGATATTGATAACGGGAGGCAGCGAGGAGCGCAGAAAGCTTTTTGATAGTATTATAGCCCAATTTGATTCGACCTATCTTGATAATCTGATCAATTACAACAAGGTGCTTTTGCAACGAAATACCTTGCTTAAGCAATTTGCTTCGAGCGGTCGTTTTGACAAGCAAATGTTGGATGTTTGGGACGAGCAGTTGGTTCAACTCGGTCGGCTGATATTCGAGCGCAGAGCCTCTTTTGTAGAGGGCTTTGTTCCTATATTTAAAAAATATTTTGAGTATCTATCGGAAGGGCGCGAAGAAGCTGGAGTCGACTACCAATCGTCCTTGAACGAGCACGATTTTGCAACACTTTTGAGTCAAGCCATCGATAAAGATCGATTTCTTCAATACACCACGGTTGGTATTCATAAAGACGATCTTGTATTTAAATTGGATGGTTTTGCGGTTAAAAAATTTGGCTCACAAGGGCAACAGAAATCATTCCTTACCGCCCTCAAGCTGGCGCAGTTTGAGTACATAAAAACGGTTAAAAAAAGCAATCCTTTATTATTGCTAGATGATGTGTTCGACAAGCTTGATGAGCGGCGCCTGAGCCGTTTGATGGAGCTTGTTAGTGGAGCTGCTTTTGGGCAGATTTTTCTAACCGATTCGCACCCGGACCGCGCGGTGGCTATCTTTCGAAAAATAAAAGTAAAGCCGAAAGTTTTTTTTGTTCAAAACGGAGAAGTATCCGAGACTAACAAAAGCCGTTGATATGCGAAAAGGAAACGATTACACTTTGAAGGAAGCTATACAGCAATTGGTTGAGGCTTATAAGATTCGCCCTAAACTACGCGAGGCTCAGCTTATTGAGTCGTGGGAAGAGCTTGTAGGGCCAGCCATCGCCAAACGAACACAAGATTTAAAGTTAAAAGGAGATACTTTACAAATTAGAGTTATATCTTCGGTGCTTCGCGAAGAACTGCATTTTTCTAAAGCCAAAATCATTCAATTGGTCAATGAAAAGTTAGGAGCGAATATAGTTCGAGAGGTAACTTTACTTTAAACCCCAAAAACATGACAAGCAACCGTCGAGAATTCCTCCTAAAAGGCACCTTGGCTTCGGCCGCTGTTTTGGCTGCTCCATCTATTATCGCACAAAGTGTGCTCTCCGCTCAAAAAGCGCCAGGGCCGATGGTTCTATCAACCTGGGATCATGGCATTGCTGCTAATGCGGCGGCATGGAAGGTGTTGGTCGCCAATGGGCGCGCACTGGATGCGGTTGAGCAAGGCGTGATGGTGCCTGAGGCAGATCCCCTTGTAACCAGTGTTGGTTATGGTGGAATGCCTGATCGTGATGGTTATATGTCGCTGGATGCATGTATTATGGATGAATTTGGTAATGCCGGTTCGGTTGCTGCACTTCAAGAGATCATGCACCCTATTTCTGTGGCCCGCAAGGTTATGGAAAAAACGCCTCATGTAATGCTAGTTGGTGAGGGGGCACAGGATTTTGCCTTGAAACAAGGTTTCAAAAAGGAGAACCTGCTTACTGAAAATGCGCGTAAAGCTTGGGAAGAATGGAAGAAGGCCAATCAATACACACCCGTAAAGTTTGATCGCAACAACCACGATACGATTGGCATGCTAGCTATAGACGCGAAAGGAAATATATCGGGGGCTTGCACCACTAGCGGCATGGCATGGAAACTTCACGGACGAGTAGGGGATTCGCCGATCATCGGTGCTGGACTCTTTGTTGATAACGAAGTAGGTGGCGCTTGTGCTACAGGCAAAGGTGAAGCCGTAATAAGAATTGCGGGCTCGGCCATCGTGGTGGAACTGATGCGCGCAGGATTAACCCCACAACAGGCATGCGAAGAAGCCGTAAAGCGAATTATTAGAAAACAACCCGATTACAAGGAATTTCAGGTGGGTTTTTTAGCTATGAATAAAAGGGGTGAAACAGGAGCTTATTCATTAGAAGCAGGTTTCCAATATGCCCTTTGTATAGCCGGAAAGAACAACCTGCTCGACGCTCCGCATCACCATTAAGTGTGTTTGCGAAAGGCAGAGCAGGTTTTTCTGACTTAAACTAGAATCGCTCTAACATCGAGAAGAAGAAACTTCCTTCGATGGCTGCATTATCATCGCTGTCTGAACCGTGAATGGCGTTAGCGTCAATCGATTTTGCATACAGGTTACGAATGGTGCCTTGTTCCGCTTTCGAAGGGTCAGTTGCGCCAATCAGTTTGCGAAAATCTTCTACCGCGTTGTCTTTCTCAAGAATCATCGGAACGATGTTTCCTTTAGACATATACGACACCAGGTCATTGTAAAAAGGACGACTCTTATGAACTTCATAAAACTCGCCAGCTTTTTCATTGCTTAGATGTGTGTACTTCATGGCAATGATTTTAAATCCTGCCTCGGTAATTTTGTTAATAATTGCGCCGATGTGTCCGTTTGCAACGGCATCGGGCTTAATCATGGTAAAAGTTCTGTTAGTAGCCATTTCTTTTTTTATTTGGGAGTGCAAAAGTACGCATAATATCAACAATAGTCTACGAGTTGTTGGGAAGGGTACCGTAATAAAACAAAAACGGAGGCATTTATCTTCACGGAATGCTTAAAACTCTGTTCATAAGCTCATGCATACCGATGCCTTCTATTTCCTTTATTTTCCTAATTTTGCCGTTCATTTATTCATAAAATGATTGTAGCGAAGATTAAAGAGTTACTTGAAGTACCCCGTAAAGTTGTAATTACGACGCACTATAAACCCGATGGTGATGCGATCGGATCTTCGCTTGGCTTATATAATTACCTGCTTAAAAAGGGGCATGCTGTTACCTTTATCGCTCCTAGTGATTATCCTGACTTTTTGCAATGGATGGCTGGAAATGAGCATGTAATCGAAATTCAGAAAGATCCGGTTGGATCTGCAACTGCAATTGAAGCCGCCGAGATTATCTTTTGTTTAGACTTTAATCGCATCTCTCGCTGCGAATCTGTAGCACCACATATTGCTGCCGCCAAAGGTTTCAAAGTAAATATTGACCATCATCTGGAGCCAGAATCATTCTGCGACCTTGAACTTACGGATCCTACCGCGTCGTCGACAGCGGAGCTGATTTATCGTTTCATTGTAGCAATGGGTGATCGCGCCCTGCTTGATCAGGATATCGCCGAGTGTATTTATACGGGCATAATGACCGATACTGCTTCGTTTCGTTTCGTTTCGGCAACAGCCGAAACGTATGAAGTGGCTGCCGATTTGATTCGTGCGGGAGCGCGCAACTACATTGCACACGAGGCTATTTATGATGTTTGGAGCGAAGACCGTATTCGTTTAGTGGGATACTGTACACAAGAAAAAATGATGGTGCTGAACGAATTCAACACCGCAATCATTGGTTTGTCTAATGCGGAGTTAAATCGCTTTCATCACAAAACAGGCGATACTGAAGGAATTGTAAATATTCCTTTAAGCATTAAAAACATCCGTTTATCCGTTTTGTTTGTTGAGCGTAAAGGCGAAGTGAAAATTTCTTTTCGCTCAAAGGATGATTTCAGTGTCAGGGACTTTTCGGACAAGTATTTTGAAGGAGGAGGTCATAAAAATGCTTCTGGCGGTCGATCGTCCTTGTCTTTAGAAGATACGATTAAACGATTTATCTCGCTCTTGCCTGAATATAAAGCTGAATTAACTCGATAATCATGAAGTCACTTGCAGCAATAGCACTAGTATTTATTGTTTTTTCGAGCGAAGCGCAGACGAAGAAACATACAGTTGATCCCAAAGTTGCTGCTGAGCAAAAAGAACGCTTGATTATGATGAACAAGCGTCTTTTAAGCAACGAGTCGGCTGAGATTGATGCCTATATTAAAGCGCATGACTTAACCATGCAACGCACCGGGTCAGGACTTCGTTATGTTGTAAAAAAGGGGAAAGGCGCGCCGATTAAACACAAAGAGAGTGAAAAAGTATCGATCGCTTATACGCTTGGTGATTTAAAAGGAAAGGTCTTCTATACAATTAATGCTAGTGAGCCCTTTGTTTTTAACCCAGGCAGAAGTGAACTGATTCGTGGTATTCAAGAGGCCGTTATATATATGAATCCAGGCGATGAGGCCACATTAATAATTCCTGCACACATGGGCTACGGTAAAAACGGCGACAAAAAGAAAGTACCACCATCGTGCATTTTGCTTTGCAAATTGCAACTCTTAAAAATTGAATAGTCATTTTTAATTATAACCAACATTCTATTATCAAAACCATGAATTACTTTAAAATCACAGCCCTGGCGGCCATTGTTAGTGTTAATTTTTATGCATGTAAATCTGGAGGCTTCGACAAAACAGAAAGCGGTCTTCAATATAAAATGCATACGAAGAATGAGGGTGCAAAGCCAGTTGTTGGCGACATCGTTGTAATGGACATGATTTACAAGACAGACAAGGATTCTGTGTTGTTTAGCACCTATACAAAAGGTACTCCCTTGGAGATGCCACTTCAAGAGCCAAGTTATAAAGGCAGTGTTGAAGAAGGATTTGCGATGTTAAGTGCCGGCGATAGTGCAACTTTTCTTGTGTCTGCTGATTCACTCTTCGAAAAGACTTTTCACATGGAGAAAATGCCTGATTTTATAAAAAAAGGCAGCATGTTGACCTTCGTGGTGAAGATGCAAAAATTTACTACCAAGGCTGCGGCCGAAGCTGCTGATCAGGCCTTGCGTGAAAAGAACAAAAACGCTGAAGTAACTGAAACAGCTAAGTATATTGCTGATAACGCCATTACGGTACAACCATCTGCAACGGGCTTGTATTATATCGAAACGCTTGCCGGCAAAGGAAGTAAAGTAGACACAGGCATGACCGTTTCAATCCATTACACGGGTAAATTTCTTGATGGTAAAGTATTCGATAGTTCACTTCAATCGGGCAAGCCTATCGATTTGATTCTCGGTCGCAATCAAGTTATTCCAGGTTGGGAAGAAGGTATTTTGCTTATGAAAAAAGGCGGCAAAGCTACCTTTGTTATTCCATCATCTTTGGCCTATGGAGAGCGTGGTGCACCAGATCCGCGCAAGCATAACGAATACATCATCCCTCCATATTCTGCTCTTGTGTTTGAAGTGGAGCTGATTGATGTAAAGAAGTAGGTTTTACAGGATTTGTCCCAATCTTGATATATTCGTAAATTTGAAAGATGGAATTCACTGCTAAACAGATAGCCGATTTATTAGGTGGTAAGGTGGATGGTAATTCGGAGATTAAAGTCAGTAAACTGGCTAAAATCGAAGAAGGAGAGGCAGGTGCATTGAGTTTTTTAGCCAATCCAAAGTACACTCCGTTCGTTTATACCACCAAGGCATCGGTTGTCATTATCGCCTCTGATTTTAAAGCGGAATCTCCTATTAAAGCCACTTTGATTAGGGTTGAAAATCCATACGAGTCATTTGCAAAGCTGCTGTCGATGTACAACGATATGCAGCTTGCAAAAAGTGGCATTGAGCAACCCTGTTTCATTGATCCAACGGCGCGTGTAGCCGATGACGCCTACATTGGTGCCTTTGCCTATATAGGCAAGAACGTCAGCATTGGTAAAGGGGCGCGTATTTATCCAAATACATACATTGGTGACAATGCCTCTGTAGGCGCGGATACAACCCTTTTTGCTGGTGTTAAAGTATATCACAACTGCCAGATTGGTGCAAATTGCACGCTTCATGCAGGAGTGGTTATTGGAGCCGATGGTTTTGGTTTTGCTCCCCAACAAGGATCAGCGTTCAAAAAGGTGGCTCAGATAGGTAATGTGGTGATTGAGGACCACGTAGAAATCGGTCCGAATACGACCATCGATCGCGCCACGCTTGGTTCCACGTTTATAAGAAATGGTGTTAAGCTCGACAACCTTATTCAGGTTGCACACAATGTTGAAATAGGGCAGAATACCGTTATAGCCGCTCAAACAGGCATTGCTGGCTCAACAAAAATTGGTAGCAATTGCATGATTGGAGGTCAGGTTGGTATTCTCGGCCATATTACAATTGGTGATAATGTTAAAGTGGCTGCTCAATCTGGAGTAGGACACAGCCTCATCGATGGTGAAGTCGTTCAAGGCTCACCAGCTTTCTCCGTTGGCATTTACAAGCGTAGCTATGTCATGTTCCGCAAATTGCCTGATTTAGAAAAGCGAATATCTGATTTAGAACAAAAACAATTCGATACCAACCCTATACACAATGCAACAAGAGACTAGTGAAATGACCAACACGACAGCGGTTTCGGATCAAGTAATGAAGCAACGCACCATAAAAACAGCTGCATCCGTCGCTGGCGTTGGCTTGCATACGGGCATGAAAGCCATCTTGACCATCCTGCCTGCAGCTGATAATCATGGCTATAAGTTTCAGCGAATTGATGTAGAAGGTCAGCCGATAATTGATGCTGATGCTGATTATGTAGTAGACACATCAAGAGGAACCACCCTTGGTTTGAACGGCGTTACTGTTAATACAGTCGAGCATGTTCTAGCAGCTTTGGTAGGCTTAGAGATAGACAACGTACTTATTCAGGTTGATGGGCCAGAGATACCAATAATGGATGGTAGCGCAGCCCCTTTTGTTGAAGCCCTTTTAGCTGCCGGAATCGTTGAGCAGGAGAGCGAAAGAGAATATTTCGTGTTGGATAAAACCATGACCTTCGAAGATACAGTAAAGAAGGTGGAGATGCTGGCTGTACCAAGTGAAGATTTTAGGGTTACTGTAATGGTCGATTATAATTCGCCAGTACTCGGAACTCAGCATGCTTCGATGTACAAGCCTTCGGAGTTTAAAGATGAGATTTCGACCTCACGCACATTTTGCTTTTTGCACGAGCTCGAATATTTAATAAAAGGCAATCTCATTAAAGGCGGTGATCTCGATAATGCAATCGTTATTGTTGACAAAGTTGTTGGTCAGGAAAAGCTTGATGAGCTGGCTATCCTTTTTAATAAACCCAAAGTGCAGGTTAAAGAGCGCGGGTTCTTGAACAACACCCAGCTGCGTTTTCAGAATGAACCGGCCCGACATAAGCTGCTTGATATCGTGGGTGATTTTGCATTGGTTGGCACGCCTTTGAAAATGCATATTCTTGCGGCTCGCCCCGGGCATGCCGGCAATGTTGAGTTTGCCAAGAAAATTAAGGCGCATATTCGTGCCGAGAAATTAAAGAAAGTGCAGGTTTTTGATGCTCGTAAACCAGCTATTATCGATATCAACAAGATTGAAAAGCTCCTTCCGCACAGACAGCCGTTTTTGCTCATCGATAAAATTATTGAGATGGGGCAGGATTACGTTGTGGGTGTGAAAAATGTATCCATGAACGAATGGTTCTTTCAAGGACACTTTCCTGGAAATCCTGTTATGCCAGGGGTACTAATGATTGAAGGCATGGCGCAAACAGGTGGTATTCTTATTATGAATAGCCTCGAGGATCCAGAGAACTATTGGACCTACTTTGCTAAGATTGACAATGTGAAATTCAAGCAAAAAGTTATTCCTGGCGATTCACTTGTTTATCATATGCGATTAGCCAGTCCTATTCGCCGCGGTCTTTGCCACATGCGTGGTGAAGGTTATGTTGGTGACAAAATGGTCATTCAAGCCGAAATGATGGCTCAGATCGTTAAAAAAGACAACGTTTAATTTCGTCTCGCATGGCAAATCAACCCCTCGCAAGCATACATCCAGAGGCCATCATAGGCAATAATGTGGAGATTGGGCCTTTTGTCTTCATTGACAAAAATGTGGTTATCGGCGATAATTGCTGGATTGGCCCCAATGTAACCATCCTCGAAGGTGCCCGCATTGGCAAAAACTGTAAAATATTTTCTGGAGCCGTTATTTCTGGCATTCCGCAAGATCTTAAATTTCATGGAGAAGTAACCACCACCGAAATTGGTGACAATTGTACAATCCGTGAATGTGTTACTATAAATCGCGGAACAATTGATAAGCAAAAGACGGTGATTGGCAATAACTGTCTACTTATGGCCTATGTGCATGTTGCGCACGACTGTATCCTTGGCGATTATGTTATATTAGCCAATTGCGTGAATCTGGCCGGGCATGTGATCATTGAGGATTACGCCATTATTGAAGGACTTGCCGCAGTTCAGCAATTTGTTCGAATCGGTGCGCATGCTTTCATTACTGGTGGATCACGGGTTCGCAAGAATGTTCCTCCATTCGTTAAAGCGGCTCGAGAGCCTCTTTCGTATGTTGGCATCAATTCCGTAGGCCTTCGCCGCCGCGGGTTCTCGAACGATATCGTTTTGCAGATCGAAGAAATCTATCGCACCTTGTATGTGCGTGGTTACAACGTATCCAATGCACTCAACATCGTTGAAAAGGAAGTGCCTGACTCTTTGGAGCGAAATCAAATTATTGATTTCATTCGGAGCTCGGTGGACGGCATTATGCGTGGCGCAAGCGCCGATTAATCGTTTACAGCATGCAAATCAGGATAGAGGGGCTCGGAAAGAAATTCAACAAAACTTGGATTTTTAAAGATGTTTCTCATCATTTTTGTGCTGATCGAGCGTATGCAATTCTAGGCGCCAACGGTTCCGGTAAGTCAACATTAATGCAGGTTATAGCTTGCTTCTTAACACCCTCAACCGGTCGTGTTTCATTTCATGAAAAGGAGGTCGAGATACCGGTTGAAGAGGTTTATAAAAAATTGGCAATGTCAACGCCATACATGGAGTTGATTGAGGAATTTACCTTGTTAGAGATGCTCGATTTTCATTGTGTTTTAAAGCCCTTCAGAGCTGGGTTAACGGCGCAGGCCGTTGTTGAAATAACGGGGCTTAATCAATCGTCCGAAAAACAAATCAAGAATTTCTCATCCGGCATGAAGCAGCGTGTTCGCTTAGCAATCGCTTTGCTTTCCGATGTTCCTGTTGTCTTTTTGGATGAACCCCTTACCAATCTTGATGAACAAGGTATAAAGTGGTATAAAGATTTGGTGCGTCAGCATCGAAAAGACAGAACCATTATTGTTTGCTCAAACCATGTTCAAGACGAGTATGGTTTTTGCGAAGAAGTAATAGATCTCATGCAGTATAAACAAGTAGTTTCCTGATTTTTAGGATTTTTCGTATTTTCGCAACAACAAAAACAAAACCCCAAATAACAATGGCAACATCAGGCGATATTAATGTAGGCTCAGTGATCAAATTTAATGGCGAATTGGTACTTATTGTTGAATACCAACACCGCACACCTGGTAATTTGCGTGCTTTTTATCAAGCAAAAATGCGTAACATCCGTAATGGTAAACTCGCTGAAACTCGTTTCAGAGCTGGAGAAGCTGTTGATGTTATTCGTTTGGAATATCGCGAGTTGCAGTATATTTTCAAAGAAGGCGATTTCTTTGTCTGTATGGATAATGAAACCTTTGAGCAGGTATATATACCAACCTTTTTATTAGGCGATGGTCAAACCTTTTTAAAGGAAGGAATGAGCGTGAAGGTAGCTTTCGAAGGCGATCTGCCTATTACTGCAGAAGGTCCAATTTTCGTTGAATTGGAAATCACCTATGCAGAGCCAGGTGTTAAAGGCGATACAGCAACCAACGCCATGAAGCCAGCTACCTTGGAAACGGGTGCAATCATCAATGTGCCTTTGTTTGTTAATCAAGGCGAAAAAATCAAAGTCGATACGCGCACCAACTCTTATGTAGAGCGTGTAAAGTAATTATCAATGCTTTATTTGAAAGACCGGGCCTTGTGTCCGGTCTTTTTTGTTTAACCCAAACGCAGACTTATTATCCGATTCACCTTTTCGAAAATGGAGGTTGGGTTAAAGGTTCTCCAGTTGAGGTCGTCTAATTCACCACCAAAAACTACATAGTAGTCAATGTTGTGCTTGCGAAACTCTTCGAGAACATGTTCTCGGAAATTAATCATCGCAATCCAGCCATCTTCTACTTCTTGAAACCACTCTTCATAGTAGCAGTCGTCGGAAGCATGAAAATTAAGAATGTTTTCGCCTATTAAAATGAACTTGTTAATTCCCTTGTTTATCATGTCTTCGATAACCTCTCTCTTCAACAACATGATATCGTTATACAAAGCATCGTTCCACTCACCAATAAGCTCAATCACCGCATAACCATGTTCGTATTCGGCGAAGATTACTTTAATGTACAAGGTATTCGATCCAAACTCATCCCATTGGGGATGGATGTAAAAATTGTAGATCGTATTGCTGTATTCGAATTCGCTGTACTCTCGTCCATAAAAGACAGATTGCTCGTCCTCTGAGGCTATGTAATAATCCCTCCAGGAATAATAGGGTTCTAGGTCCTGCATGGTAATTACGCGCTAATGGCTTTACGCACACTGCCGTGCTTCTTAAGCAATGCAGCTGCTACTTTATGTTCCACTTTAAGAGCTTTCATAATCATCCCAATGCCACGCTCAATAAGCTTGTTGTTGCTCAGCTGCATATCTACCATTTTATTTCCTTTAACACGACCTAAACGAATCATGACAGCTGTTGAGATCATGTTTAACAGCAGTTTCTGAGCGGTGCCCGATTTCATGCGGGTACTGCCGGTAACAAACTCAGGGCCAACAATTGCAACGAGCGGGTGTTTGGCCAACTCTGCAAGCGGTGATCCAGGATTACAGGTAATTCCTCCCGTAAGTATTTTCTTGCTGTTGCACTTTTTTAAAGCTCCTAATACATATGGAGTTGAGCCAGAAGCGGCGATGCCAATAACGATATCTTTTGAGTTTACCTTGTGTTCACTTAGATCAAGCCATCCTTGTTGCTCATCATCTTCTGCAAATTCAACGGCTTTTCGAATGGCCTTGTCTCCGCCAGCAATAAGACCAATTACAAGCCCTTGCGATACACCAAAGGTAGGCGGACATTCGGATGCATCCACTATACCTAATCGACCACTTGTGCCAGCACCCAGGTAGAAAAGCCGCCCGCCTTTCTGCATTCGAGGCACGATTTCATTAACGAGCTTTTCTATTTTAGGTATAAGCTTCCCGACAGCGATAGGTACTGTTTGGTCTTCTTTATTCATGCCTTGCAAAAGCTTTTTTACACTCATTCGATCTAACTTCTCATAATGAGAATCGCTTTCCGTTACTTTTTTAATCATTGGTGTTTGATTTAATACTCTAGATACTGTTGAATGAGCGTTTGAATATATGCAGAACCGGTCTTGATGGTTTTAGCCCTTCGACTCGTATCCGTAAAATGATCAAGATGATAGAGGTTCATGGTTTTGTTGTAGGCGTAGTAGTTTGAATCGTTGAGAATCAAGCCTGTTGAGCCATCCAAATACGCATTAAAGGCAAACTCTTTGCTGTAGGGGTTAAGGGCATTCTTGCTCCAGCGATAGGCTTTGTTATCAAGTCCTAGCTGATTTAAAAGAGTTGCCGGCAAATCAACTTGCGACAGGGTATGTGTGATTTGTTTGCCAGCATAAGCATCATCCAAGGCAGGGCCAAAAAAGAGTAAGGGAATCTTGCGGTGTGCAGGTGAATAGAAATCGTTGTTGCGCGGGTTTGCATGACTGTGGTCGGCAACGATTACAAACACAGTGTTTTTATACCAAGCTTGTTTTTTCGCTTCGTTAAAATAAGCGCCGATACAGCTGTCGGAATACATTACGCCATTGATATATCCCTCATTTTCTCCTGCCCAAGAAATAGATTTATGTGCGGTTGGTATGTCGTACGGAGTATGCGTACTTAGCGTGAAGAGGGTAGAGAAGAAGGGTTGGGGTGTATTCTGAAGACCAGTTAATTGACGCTTTAATACCACTTCATCGTGGATGCCTAGCTTTCCTTCCTTTGATTGATCTGCGAATTGATCAAGCTCCACAATTTGGTCGATGCCATTATAGATCATAAAGGCTTTGATATTGCCATAGCTCAGTTGACCTCCGAAATAAAAGCTGGTTGAATAGCCAGCCTTTTTAAGCGAAGATGTAAGCGCCGGTAGTTTTATAAACTTATCGGGCTGTCGCAAAATGGAGGTGGTGGGCTGTGCAGGGAAGCCGCTAAAAATAGCTGCCATGCCTTGTTCAGAGCGGTCGCCAGAGGAATAGCAATTCGAAAAAAGCAATCCTTTTTTACATAGGGAATCGAGATTAGGAGCGGCATCTTTATAGCCACCAAGAGTGGTTAAGTTATCCGCAGAAAATCCTTCCAAAATTAAGAGCACGATATTTGGCTTTTTAATTCTTAGCACCTGAATACTCGTGTCTTTTTCAATAAAATAGAGGGAGTCGCGCAGGGCTTTTGCCTCCAACATGGACATCGAGATGAACGGGTTGGTGTTCATCATCTTGCTGTTTTGATCGATGCTTTGAATAAGATTCCACGAAGGGTTTACAGCAGCGCAATTGAGCACATCTTTGGTGCAATAATAGGCAGCACTTTGGTTAATGGGAATCTGCTGAATTCCTCCACGGAGTCCTATGATTAAAAAAACAGGAATAAGAAGGGCGAGCAAATACAACAAAAGGCTTCTGTCTTTTTTTATCTCGGGCTCTTCATGAACAAATCGTTTGTAAACCGTATAGGTGCCAAATATGTAAAGCGTTGCTAGGATTAGCAGCATCGTGAATAGCAACCCGGATAAGGATTTTACCATCTCGGTGGGCTGCGTGAGATAAGGAAAAATCTTTACGGATAGTTTTGTGCCCCATTGGGTATAAATCTCCAATTCAGAAACGAGGATGGTGCAAACCAGTCCTGTCATTAACAGGAAGTATATTCGGAGTGCCTTTGAAATAATTGTATGACTACTAAAAAGCTGCGTGGTTATCAATATCCAGGGAATGAATGAAAGATAACAAGCGGCTGAAATGTCGAGTGGTACCGCGTAGTAAAAAGCGCCTAAAAGCTCTGAACTGCTTGCAGCATGAAGTTTATTAACGTGATATACAAGGAAGATGAGCCTACCCGACTGGAAGAGCAAGAGCCAGAAAAGGAATTGTTTGAAAAAGGATTTTAAATAACCATTCATTTATCCCACAAAAATACTCAATGCATTATTAATTACAGCAGATAAAAGGCCTCATTAGGTCATAAAAAAAGCGTGTGAAAATTCACACGCTTTTTTCTATTACACAAATCAAATTATAAGCCGTTGATTACTTTGTCTTTCGGGTATTTGATGGAGAACCCAAGCCTTACCTTTTTTTCTTCAGTACTGCCGAGTTTCATTTTCCAGGTTACCTTACCTGTTTCCTTGTCGTAGCGCGCACCGGAGGTTTCTAAACTTTCAACCTCGATGTCTGCGATTTTGCTAAGTGGAATTTGATCCAATATCTCAATGTCGATTGCGGTTTTCTTTTTGTTTCGAACTTCAATCTCGTAAAACTTCGTTTCCTTTTTAACTAGGCCCATAAGTTTTTTCTCGCTTTTGTCTTTCATCAAAGTTCGGTTTATCACTATGTTTTTATCGCGACCAAGAGACACGGCCAATGTGTCGTTGGTTGATTGCGTGTTGAGATAGGATTTTCCGACAAAAGTTTCATCGAAGAAGATGTTGATGTTTCCGGAGAGCAAATTGTACTGATCCCAACCTGTAAGCTCTGCCAAAAGGAAAGCGTCTTTATCGAGTTTCGGAATCGCGAAATACTTGAAGCTAGCTGGAATTGTGAAGTTTTGTATGGGCACTGCATGTGCTTTGTTATCTGAACCAATGCTATATGGGATACTAATGTCATAGGTGATACTTGTTTGACCTTCGCTTACCTCGGTGTATTCCCAGGCATAGTCAGCCGCTTGTTCTTCATTCTTCGACATGTCTTCAAGAACGATAGTTTCGCTCATGCTCATAGCAGAGCGTGTTGCTGCAGGTGCAGGAGCTCCGTAGGCTTTTTTGTCGGCGTGATAAGTTTGATAGTAGCTTAGCCACCAAGGGTTTAGAGTAGGTTGAGTACCAGGAAGGGAAGGGTTGCCAGTGCAAAGGGAGAGTTTTACATTATTCCAATCAACGCCTGTGTTTTGGAGTATCATGGCTCTGTATTCAAGCGTTACATTGGTTGCAGCTGCATTGGCGCGAATGTCATACACGGGTGACCATCCAGCATTGGGAACATTGTAGGTAAGCGCCATTTTGCCTTGTACTGGGGTTTTGCAGTAAATGCTCACAACGATTTCCCCGGTATTCTTGTTTCTCTTATTGTTCAGTTCAGTGAGTTGCTGGGTAATAGAATTGATTGAATTCTGAATCTTTTTCTCTTTTAGCTGGCTTTCTTGAATGCGCGCGACAAGATCGGAAAGACGAGTCCGGAGGATATTGGCAACTTTTTCTAGCTCAGCCGCATTGACTCCTGTGTTTTGTCCGCCGATATTCTTGTTGGCTATGAGCATGCTTTGTTCAATCTCGTATACCTGGCGTTGGTTTCTTATACCGTCGCAACGGTATTGAAGACCCTCTAAGGAATCTTCAAAGGCGAGAATTTCTTTTGGTTTTGGTTGATTCAAGAGGTAGTTGGTTCGAAAGAATACCCCTAAAATAGTAAAGTCCCCATCGCCACTAGCTTGAATACTGTTTGGGTCGATTGAGGGACTTAGATTTTCAAAGACAATGTCTTGTGTGCCGTTTCCGGCTGAAAAGCTGCCTTTGCTTGTTAAGGATGCACCGCTAAGAAACACAGTTACTTCCTTCAGGTCTGATTTTGCATGTATTTCTTGATCCGCAGCGTTGACGCAAGTTGCCAGCAGGCAAATTGCAGTCAGGGTTAAAATGGCTTTTTTCATAGGATTATTTTTTTAGATATGGGGAGGAGATGTATTTGTTATTCAGATTCCATAAAAGAAAAATAAAAAACAAGGATACATCTAAAATTTCGAAAATGAATTTACTAAGTACTGCTTTTTATAGAGCTATAAATGTTTAATGGAAAGGTATAAAAAAGGAGGATCGTCTTTATATAGTTTTGCTAATGTGATTTGACTTTATCCTTTGCGAGTCCACAGATCACGAGCAATCGTTGATCAGTACTTAAAATATAACGGTTTAACTGTTATCTGATAAAGTTTAAAATCTTAAAGCAAGCTCCCGTTAATACGGGGGCTTCTTTATTTAAACACAACAACAGATTGAGTTATTGGCAAGCCGTTTAAAGGAAGTAAGGTAAGATAATAAAGACCTGCGGGTAGTCCAAATGTGTCGATGCTAACTTCCTGTTGGTGCGCAAATACCTCCATTCGATTTGCGATTTTTCCAAGCGGGTCTGTAAGTTGCATCCAGGCCTTTTCGCCTCCATCCAAGTCGAAGCGAATATGTATTCGGTTGTTTGCTGGATTTGGGAAAACAGCAAGTTGCGCCTTTGCAGGCTTGTTTTTGCAATTGATTCCTTGCACCCTATAATCAAGGTAGCCAAGGCAGTATTCTCCTTTTTTCAGCGAGTCAACGATAAAGTTACCACGTTTATCAGTCAAACTTCCTGGATTATGGACTAAAGCAGTTTCTTTTTGCCAGTCATTTGCAGCACTGGTGCGATACAAAAGCACTAAACTGTCCTCTTTTGCTGTAATTAGGGTGTTGTCGAGATACCCCGAACTACCATTTGTGGATCCGTCGTAGGAGAAAGTAGCTTTCGTTCTAAAATTCGGACTGATCAAGCCATCAACAGACCAATAGTGGTAATCGGAGATCCGAATTCCTGGATTGAATTTGAAGTCATCGGGAGCGACGAAGTGGTGCTCAACGCGCAGTATATTATCACCTGACCCACTATTCTGAACATTGCATGTTACATTGGTTTCTAGAAAATACTTAGTGCCTGTTGTTGTAATTGGAAGTTCGAAATCAGCAATCGCATCCATCATTTTTTCGTTTCGGTCGATCGCTATCCACGTGGGTTCGAAAGGCAGCATAAGCGCAAAAGAATTAGTAGGTGCATCGCATAAAACGGTAATGCTTGTATCTTGTATGCCGTTGGTAAAGTTCAATTCGACCAACATTTTAGAAACATGCGTTGCACCTTTTCTTTTTTGCTTGGTCCAAACATGCACTTGATATGCATTACCAACAGCTTCAATCGTGGTTGAATCGATGGAGAAGTGCGGGAATCCAGGAGTAAGCACCCAATCGTCGAAGAAGTCGTTCAGGTTTTGCCCAGAGCTTGTTGCCATAGCATCGCGAAAATCTTGACTGGAAGCGTTTCCGAAGGCATGTTGGGCGTGATAGAATCGGCACGCTTGAAAAAAGGCTGAATCACCCATGTATTTACGCAAGGTATGTGCAGTGAGGGCGCCTTTCGCATAAACAGATAGGTTAGCATAGGTATACGTGTGCGGAACTGTGTTCAAGGTTTGATAGCCACCATCTTCGATGTGACTGAATTGGAGTACCTTGTGGTGGTTATTGCGGAAAGACGTTTTGTAAGCCGTTTCGCCATAAAGCGCTTCGGTAAATATGCTTTCGCAGAAGGTAGCAAAACCTTCGTTAAGCCACATGTTGCCTTCGTTTACACAGGTTGCATTATCGCCCCACCACATGTGACTTAGCTCATGTGCAAAGAGGGTTTCATAGCTGAGCGAACCATCAACAAAGGCTTTGGAAATGTGAATGCTTGAAGCGTGCTCCATGCCACCATAGACGAAGGGTTGGGTCAATACGAATCCGACTTTATCGAAGGGGTAAGGGCCGAAGCGATTTATAAATGTAGCTATTGCGGTATCGATATGCGCAAAAGAGCCGATGGCGCTTATTGTGTCGGCAGGCAGACAGGCTAATGAAAAAGGAATGCTGCTGTAATTTCGGTGTATTGTATAATACGGCGCCACAGCCATGGAGGCAAGGTAGGAGGGGATGGGTTGGTTCATCGACCAGGACCAAGTGACAGTCCCATTGCCATTGTCGATGCTGTCGGTTAATATGCCGTTGCAAAACGCTTTAAAGGTTGCGGGGGTTGTAATGTGGAATTTATAAAAGCTCTTGTCAGTAAATTCGTCGATGCAAGGGAACCATGCGCGGCCATAATTGTGTGGCGTGTCATCAAAGCCCACGCCAAGGTTGTAAGCGAAATTTCCACTGAAGTAGAATCCACCCCAACCTGAAGGGTCGATCACTGGTTGACCTTGATAATAAACGGTGAGTGTTAAGGAGTCATTTTGACTCAAGATGCTGCTTGGGGTAATACGCAGCGTAGTGTCGTTGTAACTGTATGCAAGCGTTTGAGCTTGGCAAACAATTGAATCGACTTGTAGATGCAAAAGCATCAAAGAAATGCAATTGAGGCTGTTAACACGTGCGTGCAACGAGACCGATGTCCTAGCTTTAAAGGATGAGGACGAAAAGTTGAGGGTGTCGATAGCAATTTCATAGCGGTCAACATGTATGCTATCGCCTGCCGTTTGGGCCTGTGTGTTAATCCATGAAAACAGAAAAAAAATGATGCTTAGATAGGTGTGTTTTTTCATATTGCTTGATCCTCTCTGCAAGTTATTAATTATTATCCATACCCATTCCTTGGCTTTGTCAATGATGCTTGCTTTTTTAATTTTAATAACTTTGCGCTAGCTATTTTTAAATACGTATTGAATTGAAATCCCTCTTCCAGCTCCGGTTATTACTCCCGGTTGTTTTGATTCTTTTTTTTGGGATATACCATTGTATTACCTTGTCGATTTCACCGATGCCGTGGTTAGACGAAGTCATGTTCTCCAGTGTAGCTCATTCATTAAGAACAACGGGGCATTTTGTTTGTGAGGTTTTGCCAAACAGGCTCCATGGTCAAGAGGTCTTGTTTTATGGTCCTAATTTTTTCTTTTTAGCATCCCTATTTGAGCGGTTTTTTGGTTTTGGAATAGTTCAATATCGTTTGGTGTCGTTGCTTTCAGGTTTTGTTATGATTTTTGTTGCATTGCGCTTCTTCAAGGCCTTTTCGCGAGGAGGCGATTTCGCTGTTTTATTGTGTTTGCTTATGTTGCTTTTTGAGCCGGGTGTTTTTTCTAGCATGCATGGCGGGCGCATGGACTTAATGGCAACGTGCTGGATGCTTGGCGCCTCCTACTTTTTTCTGCGTTCTGAAAACAAGCAGCAACCCTTGTCTCGCATGTTTGATTTGGGCTTGACAGCAATCTTTGGGGCTATGGGGGTTTTAACAACACCCCGTTCGGGTTTCTTGCTGCTGTCCATCGCAATTTTGATGGTGCTTCGTTTAGTGAAGAGAAGAGATTTGCAGACAGTCCGCGAAGTGCTTATTTCTACTCTTATTTTTAGCGTGCCTTTTCTAATTTGGTTTCTGTATGCTTTTGGCTCCCTTGCTAAATTGACAGCTGTATTAGGAGCTGCGCATTCGTCCGACCGATTTATAGGTGGCAATTTTCTATTGGGTTATCGCGTGAGTAATTACCTTCCGGCGCAATTAGCACTTATGGCTGCCTTTTTGCTTTGCTTATGTCTAACTCTCTTTGGCGAGCCCAGGAAGATCTTGACTAAGCCCGTTTTGCTTGCAATACTCAATGTTTTTGCATTTTACATTTTGGTCTTTGAAGTAGGTGTTTATTATATATATATTATTCCATTCTGTTTGTTTTTTATTGTTGAAGTAAGTGTTTATTACAAGGCTCGTTTTTCGAGCTTATGGAGTTATCTAGTGCCTGGTTTTCTTCTCCTTATTGGCATTGGTTTTTTTCTAGTAAAAATGGACAAGCTGATAGCCGAATGGGATCAACGATCTCCTAATAAAATTAATGCATTTGTGTCAAGTAAAGTACCCGCTTCTTCGGTTGTCATAGGTGATGCGCGCTATTACTATGCTGTTAAATTAGGCGCTTCGGATTTTCGGTTAACAGAAGGTCCATCCGGTCTTGTGTTGCAGTGTGATCAATTAGGTGAAACGAAAAAAACTATTTACGTACTAGTTCCAGCAAAGCAAATATTCCAAAGTGCAAGTATTTATAATAGCTTGGTTGCGAATGGTTATTTAGAAGAAAAAGGGCGTTTGTCTTCTGATAAAAAACAGTCATTGATTTCATTAAAGGGGGCTGAGCGAGTGACTGATTCGTACGATTGTATTCTTTATCTTTACCATAGTCAAAAAAACAAAACAGAATGAAAAAAGCTATTCGTGTTGCCGTAGTTTTCGTCTTTCTTTTAATTATCGGAAGCGTGAAAGGGCAGACTCCCACTTGGAGTGCCGATGTTGCACCAATTGTTTATTCAAAATGCACATCGTGTCACCATGCGGGTGCTATTGCGCCCTTTGTGATCGAGTCGTATTCTGATTTTTCATCCAATGCGGCACATATACTCGATAATGTGCTGAGTCGGAAGATGCCTCCATGGCCTCCAGACCCGGCATATAGAAGATTGGCTCACGAGCGTTTGTTAAGTGTGGCAGAGATTCAAAAGATTCAAGCTTTTGTGGTGGGGGGCATGCCTACCGGGGATTTAGCGACAGCTCCGTCGGTACCTGTTTATTCAAATACAAGTCAAGTGGGCATACCCGACACTATTATTAATACACCGGCTTACAGCGTTGGTATGAGTACCGATGAATATCGTTGTTTCGCTATTCCATCTGGCTTTACTCAACAAAAGAAAATAAAGTGTTTAGAATTTATTCCAGGTAATCAAGCGATTGTTCATCATGTTCTTGTTTTTTGGGACACTACAGGAACATGCGCCAATTTAGATGCCGCAGATCCAGCACCGGGCTATGTAGGTTTTGGAGGGGTAGGTACACCGAATGCGAACTTGATTGGCGCTTGGGTTCCGGGTTCATCCCCTTTTGTTTTACCCGATGCATTTGCCTTTCAGATTCCGGCCAATGCAGATATTGTATTGCAATTTCATTACGCGCCAGGTTCGCTTGGTCTAACTGATGCCTCGCACATGAATGTGTTTTACAATACCGCTGGTTTTTCAAGGCCGATGTATTTCTCGCCAGCTCTGAATCACTCAAGTAACATGACGGATGGGCCATTAATGATACCTGCAAATACAACGCGCAGCTTTCACGAGACGTATACGATAAATGCAGGTGCTGACTTGGCTCTTTTAGGTGTTGCCCCTCACATGCATTGGGTTGGTAAGTCGATTTCTGCTTGCGGGGTTACACCGTCTGGCGACACTATTCCTTTTGTTGATATACCGAACTGGAAATTTGATTGGCAAGGGGCGTATCAATTTCGGAATGTGATTCGAGTTCCTGATGGTACCCGCTTGTTGTCTGCCGCTTTTTACGATAATACGACTGCCAATTTAAACAATCCAATTAACCCTCCGGGTAATGTTTATGCAGGTGAAGGAACTGGTGATGAGATGATGATTACTTTTTTTGAGTTTTCTGTTTACATGAATGGTGATGAAAATATCAGTCTTGATAATTCACCTTTAGTTGATTTAACGGGGATTGTTAATCCCGTTCCTGCGCCAGATTTTGACTTCATGCTAGGTCCGAATCCAGCCGAATCGCTGCTTGTTTCACACTTTTATTTAGCTAAACCAAGACGATTAACGATGTTTGCAAGCGACATGCTAGGTAAAAAGGTCAAGGTTTTTTTTGATGAAAAGGACTTTTTAGCGGGTGATTTTCAGTATCAGTATTCGGTGAGCGGCCTGCCTTCAGGATGTTATTTTATAACATTAAGCGATGGGCTTAAGCAGAGCGTGAAAAAACTTGTAATTACAAACTGATAATTATGTGCAATCGATCATTAAGCCTGCGATCCTTGTTTTTTACAGTACAGGGTCTGCTTATTGCGTGTGTTATTCAAGCGCAGTCCATTGCGCCAATAAAACACGCTGCTGATTCTTTAGGCTTTATGATTCAGGTGGGTGATACAGCACCTGATTTTGAGCTTGTTTTAGATTCAGGAAAGCGGTTTAAACTTAGTGAACATAAAGGCGAGGTGATACTTTTGCAGTTCACCGCTAGTTGGTGCAGTGTTTGCAGGCAAGAAATGCCATTTCTTGAAGCCGATATTTGGCAAAAACACAAGGATGCAGGTTTGCTATTCATAGGCGTTGATAGAGATGAACCTCTTGCAAAGCTTGAAGAGCTGCGCAATTCCACTAAAATCACCTATCCACTTGGCTTGGATCCGGGAGCGGCTGTTTTTGGCTTATTTGCCGATAAGAAAAGCGGTGTTACGCGAAATGTTTTAATAGGCCGATCTGGAAAGGTTTTGTTTTTAACACGATTATACAAACCGGAAGAGTTTGACCATTTAAAAGAGCAGGTACAGTTAGCACTTGATCAAAGTAAATAATTCCACCAACTGATAAGCGTTGGTAATTATCTTGGATGGAAGTATTTCCGTTAGTGTAATTTTCGGTAATTTGTGGTCTTAATTGGCTCTACATGTCGAATGCTCGAGAAAAGGCATTAATCGTTGGAATAAATAGTATTTTGGGCGTGTCTATAGCTGAAAAGCTGAAGACGCATTTCGATGTGCATGGTATACACCACATTCAGAAAGATCGAATACCAAGCTTTGTCCTAAGCAAGCCCGTTGAAGAGCTGCATGAGTTTGACGATGTTTATACCGTTGTTTGTTTTGTCAGTGCTTATATCCCAACAAATCAGAATATAAATCAAGAAGCACTTTTTGCAACAAATGTTCGCTTATTGGAAAATGTTATAAAGCAATTTCCGTCTGCACGCATCGTGCATGCCTCTAGTGTTTCTGTTTATGGCGTTATGACACAAACCGTTAATGAACATGCAGTCCAAAATGAAGTTTCCGCCTATGGACTAAGTAAACTATGGGCCGAAAAGATTGTTTCAGCTTGTGATTCGTATGCTATTTTGCGCATCTCTTCTATGTTTGGGCCCGGTATGAAACGCAACACGTTTTTGCCGTTGATTATTCAAAATGCGCTTCAAAAGAAAGAGATTGTGATCTATGGGGATGGCTCTAGAAAGCAAGATTACATTCATGTTGACGATGTAGCAGCTTGTTTTTATGCTGCTGCAAGGTCTGTCGAGAACGGTGTTTTTTTAGCGGTTTCTGGCACATCATACTCCAATATTGAAATAGCCCGAGAGCTTCAGAAAATGATATCCGATGTTCGCATCGAGCACCAAGGAAGCGACCCGGTTTTTTCCTCTAGTTTTGATGGAGCCGAAACGCGAAGTCGTTTGCATTGGCGTAGTGAGAAAAATGTAGTTGAAAGCCTATTAGAACTTATTCAATGGATAAAAGGACAGTATTAGTTACAGGAATTGGGGGCAATGTAGGCCAGGGGATTCTTCGAAATATTAAAGCCTCGGGCTTGCCCATACAGCTTATTGGTACAAATACGATTTCCTTTTCTGCAGGGAATCATTTCTGCGATAAGGTGTATACGGTTTTGCCAGCTTATGCTCCAGGCTATATAGAACAAATGAGTTCAATAGTAAAGGAAGTAAAGGCTGACTTAATTATACCATCGACGGATTATGAGGTCTATCATCTAGCATTAGCAAAGGAATCTATTTCTTGTTCTATCGCTGTTTCAGGTGCAAATGCGGCTAGTATTTATCTTGATAAATACAAGAGTTTTGAGCATCATCGTGCGTTCAATATACCTTTTGCTGATTCGATTTTGCCTTCTGCCTATAAAGGGCAGTTTAAAGAATGCATAGCTAAGCCTCGCGAGGGCAGAGGATCTCGAGGATTAGTTATTAATCCATCAGAAGCTGCTGCATTTTCAGACGATACCTATGTAATACAAGAGTTTCACAGAGGTCAAGAGATTACATCTGCTTTTTATGTAAATAAAAACGGTGTTTTACATGGTCACATAACGTTGAGTCGAAACTTGGAGCATGGAACAACTATGGATTGCGAAGTAATCAGCAAATATGACAAGCAGGTGCAAGTTATTTTAGAATCGATGCTTAAAACCATTGAAATTAGGGGAGGTGCTAATCTGCAATCCATTGTGACTGAAGATGGCCGTATTATTCCTTTTGAGGTAAATTGCAGAATATCCGGTACGAATTCCATTCGCTCGCAGTTTGGCTTTAAAGATGTTTATTACACCTTGCAGGAGTATCTTTACGGACAAGAACCCGATAAACCGAATGTAAAGCCAGGCCGAGCTATTCGTATTCTAATGGACATAATCTATCCAGAGCATGGCGATGATACTCAATCCTATATCTTTTAATCATGATCCGCGCACTTTTAATTGACGCCGCCAATACACTAATTCACAAACCCGATTTGTGGTCGCGTATGCATGGGGTTATTGTGCATCATGGTTATTCTGTTGATGCCGGAAAGTTAAAACACGCGCATAAAATGCTATCTGAATCCACGCTGTTTCCTGATCGTACGGATGCTGATTTTTATCGATTATTCAATACTGAGTTGCTGTTTGCTGTTGGAATAATTCCGCATGCGGAGCTCTTAGAAGATCTATTCAAGGCTTGTAGCTATCTCCCTTGGAAAGTATTCGAGGATGTTGAAGGACTTGAAAAAAACCAATTACCAATTTCTGTGCTTTCCAATTTTAACACAGGATTGGCACCGCTTTTAAAAGGCTTGCTCGCTTTTGAATTAGCGTATGTTATAAGTTCGGAGGAAGAGCAGCTGAGAAAGCCCAATGTAGAATTCTATCACTATGCATTAAACAAACTTGGCTTGCAAGGCGAGGAGGTTTTGTATATTGGAGATTCGTTAAAGCTTGATATTGAGCCAGCTCAGCGTCTTGGAATTCATGCGTATCTTATGGATAGGGATTTATTCTATCCTGCCTTCAAAAATCGAATCATTTCATTCCATGAGGTGCCAAGTTTGTTACATACATTAAACGCAAAATAAACAGAATTATGAAGTTGGTATCCTTGGTTGTGCCCGTCTATTTTGAAGAAGCATGTATACTGCGTTTCATCGAAGAAGTGGATGCTGTTTTTAGTCTGCTAAAAGAGCGTTATCAACACGAGTACATTTTTGTGGATGATGGAAGCCGAGACAATACGGTTGGGTTGATTAAAAAAGCTGCACTAACAAACACGCATATAAAACTTATAGAGCTGTCTTATAATCACGGGAAGCAGTTGGCGGTTACAGCTGGAATTACCTATGCAAAAGGAGATTATTTGTTATATATGGATCCTGATTTACAAGATCCACCAGATGAGATTCCGCGCTTTATTGAGGAGATTGAAAAAGGTTTTGATTTGGTTTTTGGAAAAAGACAGGAGAAGAAAGACTCTTTTATTAATGTAGTATTATCAGGTCTCTTCTGGTGGGTATTAGACAAGTTCACGGGTTTGAACATACCAAAAGGCATCGCAGTCATGCGTATTTTTAATCGGCGATTTGCTGCGTCTTTTCTCAAATACAACGAGCAGAGTCGTTTTATTGAAGGTATGTTTATGCATATAGGACTTAAGCAAACAACATTAGAGATAAAACAGCGTGAACGTTTTGCCGGAGTAAGCAAGTTTAACTTCAATCGCAAAATGAAGTTGGCCTTCGATGCCATTTTTGACTTTTCAGAAATTCCACTAAAGATGGCTGTGCGCTTGGGTTTTTATTTAATGTTCTCTGCTTTTTTTGCGCTTATAACAATTGTTGTTTTACGACTTTTCTTTATTCAATTTCAATTGGGATGGCCCTCCATAATTATTACCATTATTGGTGCAACTGGAATACTGTTGTTTTTTATTGGATTGGCTGCCATTTATATTGGCAAGATTTATAAGGAGGTAAAAGCAAGACCTTTGTTTTCAATAAAAGAAATGACTAATTTTTATGAATAAGCGCTTAGCGATAATCGGATCATCAGACCTCGGCCAGTTGATTGCTCATCATGCATCATTATTGCCTAGCTTTCGTGTCGTCGGTTTTTATGATGACTATGTTGATTCATCAGAGCTACGTGCTGGTTTTCCGATTCTAGGAAAAATCGCACAGCTTCGTGCTGATTATGCAGCAGGCGTTTTTGATGAATTAATGGTTGGCATTGGTTATAATCACATGTCTTTTCGAGAATCTGTATTTACTGATTTTAGTAAGGGAATTCCATTCGCAACCGTTATTCATCCCTCTGCTAGTATAGACCCTTCGGTTCATATTAGCGCTGGCTGCTTTGTTTTGCCTGGTTGTGTTTTAGATCGCAATGTTGTTTTAGCAGAGAATGTGTTATTGAACACCGGGGTTGTGATTGCCCATGATTCAAAAGTAGGAGCGCATTCCTTTGTATCACCTGCTGTTAAAATTGCAGGTTTTACCAAGATTGGGATTGGATGTGTAATTGGAATAGGCTCCATTCTTATAGACAACATCGAGCTTGCCGATTATGTGCGCACAGGTGCAGGAACACTAGTTGTAAAAACATTGACAAAATCCGGTTTGTACTTTGGAAGCCCTGCTAAATATAGAGAAGTTGAAAACTAAATTTAATTTCAAAAGCCCATCCCTGTTTCGCGCAAGAGCTGCAACGCTAGTTTATGTGCATCCTGTTGAATTTTATAAAAAAAGGGAAGGAAACGAATCGTGTAATGATATTCCATTTTTGAGAGGTTATGTCTCCATATTTGGTCAAAAAAGTGTTTTTTTCTTTTCTATTCTCTTTGGCTGGGTCATCACCGATTTGTTGATTAACAAGCAGGAGGTCACAAGTGCAATACCAATTCGCTCATTAAAACTGGCTGGCTATACATGGTTTGGCCTTTGTATTTTATGGACTTGATACTTTAGTATATGATTACATTTAACAAACCCTATCTTTCGGGAAAAGAAACGGATTACATTAAGGAAGCGGTTAGCAATCTGAAGATATCAGGCGATGGAATCTTCACAAAAAAATGCCATCAGTTTTTTCAGGATCGATATGGCTTTAAAAAAGCGCTTTTAACTACCTCTTGTACCGATGCCTTGGAGATGGCAGCGATTTTACTAGATATCAAGGAAGGCGACGAAGTTATTGCCCCCTCTTTTACTTTTGTTTCAACCGTTAATGCCTTTGTGTTGCGTGGAGCAAAAATTGTATTTGTTGATTCATCAACTGAGCATCCGAATATGGATGTGGATGCAATTGAGCCATTAATTAACCATCGAACGAAAGCAATCGTTGTTGTTCATTATGCTGGGGTTGCTTGCGATATGGATAGAGTGATGGACATTGCAGATAAACACTCGCTTTTTGTGGTGGAGGATGCAGCCCAAGCTATTGATAGTTTCTACAAAGGACGAGCACTTGGCAGCATTGGTCACCTTGGCGCGTTTTCATTTCATGAAACAAAAAATATTATTTCCGGTGAAGGAGGGATGTTGATAGTGAATGATGAACGGCTCATTAATAGGGCCGAGATTATTCGTGAAAAGGGGACTAATCGTTCGGCATTTTTTAGAGGAGAGGTTGATAAATACGGCTGGGTGGATATTGGTTCTTCCTTTCTTCCATCCGATATTATTGCAGCATTTCTATTTGCTCAGCTTGAAAATATAGATCGCATTCAAAAGCGACGCTTGCAAATTTGGGAGCTGTATTTTGAGCAATTAACCTGCTTAATTGACAAAGGAGTGGGACTACCTATGCTGCCAATTTATGCTTCTAACAATGCCCATATGTTTTACTTAGTTTGCGAGTCGCTAGAGCAGCGAACAAAACTGATAGCGTATTTAAAAGAGCAAGACATGCATGCTGTATTCCATTATTTATCCCTACACAAAAGCCCGTATTATAAAGCCAAACACGATGGGCGCGACTTGCCCAATAGCGATGCATTTACAGATCGCTTAATTCGCTTGCCTATGTATTATGAGCTTACCAACGACGATGTGATTAAAATCACAAAGCGTATATTGGCGTTTTATGACATTTGATTTAAAACACCAATGAATAGGTTTCTTAACAAGCTCATCGATAACAAAATCTCATCGAGAAACTTAGCGGTTTTTCGCATATTGTATTGCCTTGTTCTGTTATTGGAAGCAATTCGGCTGTATCGTTTTCAGCATTTGGTGTATGATGCAATTCCATACCGAGTGCCATCCGTGATGTCAACGGCGTATGCCTTAGACGCTTGGTTTATTACCCTTTTTTGTCTGATATTGGGTTATAAAACACGCTTTTTTTCAGTCGTGAATTATTTATTGAGTTTGTTGTTGATTGGTACGGCAACGCAGTTCGAATACCATGTATTTTATGGTTACATGGGTGTTAACTTTCTGCTGATGTTTACTCCGGTTTCTGATTCCTTATCTGTTGACAATTTGCTTAAACGCTTAAACACATCAACCTTAAAAAAAGAATTTTTACCAGAGGAAAAGGTTTCTGAATTCTATTCCTTTTTATTGGTTTTTGTTGGTGTTGGCTTGGTTTACTTTGATTCCATATTGTTTAAATTACAATCCCCATTATGGTTATCAGGCTTAGGTATTTGGCTTCCAGCTTCAATGCCCTTTGCTGTTAATTTTGATGCTACGCCAATTCTAAATCAAGAGTGGTTGATGAAGGGTTTTGGCTATTTAACGATCATTTTTGAGGCGGTTTTTCTTTTTTTGTTTTGGAATAGGAGGTTTAAGCTAATCCTTTTACTGGTTGGTATTTGCTTACACATCGGAATTTACATCTTTTTTCCAATACCTCAATTCGCTCAATTTTGTATTGTATTATATGTGCTAATGCTTCCGCCTATTAGGCTGAATTTTAAAAAATTAATTAAACAAGAACCCTTCCTCTTTTTTTACGATAAGGAATGTCCATTGTGCATACGAACAAAAATAGTAGTTGAGTATTTAGATGTTTTTGGACGCATTCGCTTTTTTGATGTTCAAACGCAGCAAGCAAATCATCGAGCCTTGCAAGCTTTTTCTTTTGATAATCTGGTGCGAGATGTTCATGGTCTTTATAATGAAAAGGTTTATAAAGGGATTGATGTTTATCGACAGGTTTTTCGGAAATCTATCTTGTTTTTTCCGATTTATTTATTGCTAAGTATACCTGGTATTTATCACATCGCAAGGTGGTTCTATACGACAGTAGCCAAAGGTAGAAGCACTGAGCGCTGCACAGCTGAAAATTGCGAAATTGGAATAGGCAACCATCCCGAGGTATCTACTAAGCGTGTCCGGCTTCTTAAGAATCTGAGTTTGAATGCTTTTACTCGAGGTACATTGAAGTTTCTTTTTTTTGGAATTCTACTATTGCAAATCAATGTCTCTTTGCAATCGCCATTGCCCAGTCAGGCATTAAGCAGATTTGGCTTTTATAGTTCAATAACACGATTTCTTCAACCTCTTGCGAATCTGTCCCATCATTTCTTAGGAATCACAAACCATGGGGTTTTTATGGATAGCCATTTTAAAAATTACAACCACGTTATTCGCATCGATTGTATTGAAAATGGCAAACGCATTACTCTCCCAATTATCGATCAGCGCGGACTACCAAGCGATTATTTGTATAATTTCAATTGGGTAAATTGGACATTTCGAGTTAACGGACCAACCGTTAGTAACGCGAAGCTCGAAGCAGGAATCAAACGATATACCGTTTTCTGGTTGTATAAAACGAAGAGAGCTAAGCAATTGGTGGGCGCACATCACTTCGAGGTGCTTTGTAAAAAAATTGACACCCCTGTCGGTTTTCAAAAGGATTTTTTAAAACGCCAAATAACTAAGCCCTGGTTTGTTATTGGAACAGCTGATTGGCAGGATGATGATTTTTCTTCTACTATTCTGCCAGTCGAGCAGCAATAAATGATGTACAGCCGAAATACACTAGAGACAATAAAAAAATAAAGCATGAATGGTTTTTTAAATGGGCTGATTGAAAGAAAAGTATCATCTAGAAATCTAGCCATTTTTAGAATGCTCTATAGCGTTGTTTTGTTGCTTGAAGTTATCAGGTTGTACCGTTTCAAAGAACTTGTGTATGATTCGATGCCTTTTCTGGAGCCGTCAGTTATTGCGGTTCCTTTTGCATTTTATGCTTGGATACTATCAATCTTATGTTTGATACTGGGTTATAAAACACGGTTTTTTGCATGCATCAATTACCTCTTAAGCTTGCTTATGATAGGTGCTGCAAAGCAATTTGAATACCATGCTTTCCATGGCTATATGGGGGTTAATTTTTTGTTGATGATTGCTCCTGTATCAAGCGCACTATCTATCGACAATTTGTTAAAAAGAATAAACAATTCGAAAACAAAGGCAGCCTATATTCCAGATGAAATGGTTTCGGAGTTTTATTCCTATCTAATCGTTTTTGTGGGCGTAGGCCTGGTTTATTTTGACTCTATTTTTTATAAACTTCAATCGCCTTTATGGATGTCAGGCTTAGGGGTCTGGCTACCTGCATCAATGCCGTTCGCAGTCAATTTTAATGCTTCTTCAATTCTGAATATGGAGTGGTTTATGAAGGGGCTAGGGTATTTGACATTGGTTTTTGAAGTGTTATTTCTATTTCTGTTTTGGAACAAACGATTCAGGCTGATTTTTTTTATTATTGGACTTGGTCTACATATTGGGATATACATACTCTATCCGATTCCGCAATTCGCGCAACTTGTTGTAGCTATGTATGTTCTGTTACTGCCTCCATTTATTGGCAAGAGGCGTTCGCGACCTAATAGCCATCCATCCTTTCTTTTTATATACAACGCAGAAAATCCATTTTGTATCCGAACGAAAATAGTTTTGGAATACGTCGATGTGTTCGGTCGAATTCGATTCATCGATTCAAAAGACAATCACGATAATAGAAACTTACTAAATAAAACCCCTAATGAGGCTTTTAAGAAAAATGTACAAGGCGTTTTTGAAGGAAAGGTTTACCATGGTATCGATGTGTATATACAGACTTTTCGGTACTCCTTAATTTTTTATCCGTTTTTTTTGATTCTCAAAGTGCCTGGAGTTTATCAGATAGCACGGTGGTTATATGGTAAATTGACGTTAAATAGCGGCAACGCTTTGAACACTGAAAAAGACTTTGAAATTAGACTAGGTGCGCCAGAATCGAATAATGAGCAGGTAATGTTGTTTAATAACCTGAGCATTACAAGGCTTTATCGCGTTAGCCTGAAACTGTTGTTTGTTGTCATTATACTTTTGCAGCTTATTACTTCTTTGAAATCGCCATTGATTAGCAATAGATTTAAAGGCCTAAGCTGGTTTCACTCGCTTAATAGTGCGCTTCAGCCGGTGGCATCGCTATCAACGTATATGCTAGGGATCACCAACCATGGAGTGTTTATGGATAGTCATTTCAAGAAGTATAACCATATTATACGGGTCGATTATATTGAAAAAGGGAAGCGAACTGTGTTGCCTATTATTAACGAGCAAGGCCTACCAGGCGATTATCTGAAAAGTTTCCTTTGGGTAAATTGGACATTTTGCGTGAACGGCCCAAATATTAACAACCGCGCCATGGAAGCAGGAATAAAGCGATACTCCCTGTTTTGGTTATATAAAACGCACCGCATTGACAATTTAAACAGCAGTTATCAATTTGAAATATTATGTAAAAAAATTGATAGTCCTACAGGTTTTGAACATGATTTTTTAAATCGCCAAATTGCTCAACCTTGGTTTGTGATAGGAAATGCCGAATGGCACGGTAACGACTTCAGTTCCTCGATTTTGCCTGTTGAGGATCTATAATAGCGATATTTATTTTTGAATTTGAGCTTGGTTGTCGTGTAAAACAAACTTCGATTTTCATTACTTTTGAGGGTATTCGCGCTGCTTTATTGAGCTGCACAAAGAAATGTAAGATAGCATCTCTTTATTTATGGATTTCATGCTTATTGATTATCATGTTTGCCGACTTCTATAGAACCCATAAACATTTTGTTTTTGTAGCCATTATTTGGCTGTTATTGGGGCGATTTGTATCCCCGCTTACCCAGCTTGCAATTATTTTATCCTTATTGCTCTTTATTTCAAAAGACAAGGTTGCCTTTATGCTATTTGGTTTGTTTTTATTGCTCTATTTTTCGGATAGCTACCTTGCTCAATTCAGTTTCGCAAAACCAATCAAGCCGTATTATCTACTTGGCATAGGGGCAGCTTTCTTTTTAGGACGAAATGAGCTACGACAGGGTAGCACATTTTACTTCGTATTTCTTCCCTTTTTAACGTTTGCCTTTCTTGTTATTGGAAAAAGCGAAATGCCGAAATTCGCCTTGCAGAAAACCATTTCGTATTTGCTTTTAGTGATCCTCGTTCCGAATATCACCTTGCGCTTGTTCAAAGAGTATGGTCCAGCAATATTTAAACAGTTCATTGTTTTGATTACGTTGTTTCTGCTCGTTGCTATTGTTTTTCGTTTAGCCGGCATCTCGATGGTTGGATTAAATCGCTTTCATGGCTTTTTGGGTAACCCGAATGCGATAGGCTTAAATTGCACCACTTTTTTTGTTTTTTTTTCTTGTTGTAAAACAGTATTTCCCTCAGCTTTTTTCTCGCCAAGAGAACCTGATTATTTATGCGATTATTGCTTATAGCTGCATTGAAAGTGGTTCTAGAAACGCCATTTTTTCAATTACTTTATTTCTAATTGTTTCACGATTTTTTAAGTTTTCACAGGTATTGGGTATGATAATTCTTTTAGTAGGAGCCTTAACATATGAAGTTGTTGTTGACTATTCACACGTATTAATTCAGCAAATGGGATTATCCTCTTTTTTAAGAGAAAACACCTTAGAATCTGGCTCAGGCCGTTTGGTGGCTTGGAAGTTTGGATGGGAGCAAATCCAATTGAATTTTTTCTTTGGTAAAGGCTTGGGCCACGAAGAATATATTTATTATCACGAAGGCAATCAGCAAATGCTAAATTTAATGGGTAGTGATGGTGGGGCCCACAACTCCTTTATTTCAATCTGGCTTAGTACAGGCCTATTTGGATTGGTACTCTTTATGTATGCTCTCATTTCCAAGTTTGTGATCGCAGCAAAAAATACGTTCATTGCACTTCCGATTCTAGCTATGATTCTTTTCTCTGCATTTTTTGAATCGTGGCTTATTGGATCATTAAATCCATACACCATTCTTATCCTAATGTCCTTAACTATAATGACAAGCCATGAATTCAACAAAGAGAAACCGCAAGGTTCTTTTTCTATACTCTGAGTTGGCTTCTTATGTGCTGTCGAGTTTGTTAGAGTTGGCAAACAGGCCGCATTTGGAGGTACATGTAATTCACTTTCCTGTAAATCCAGATGCGCCTTTTGATTTTAATTTACCTGAGAAGATTCGTTTTTATAATCGCTCTCAATTCGATAATAAGCAATTGCTTTCATTCATACAGAACTTGCAGCCAGACCTAATCTACTGCGCAGGCTGGATAGATAAAGGCTATTTAAAGGCAATTCGTGCATATACAAGCACCATTCCTGTTTTGCTTGCCATGGATACACCATGGAAAGGTTCATGGAGGCAGCACTTTGCTGTTTTGTTAGGCAAACAGCTGCGTAGCGGATTCACGCATGCCTGGGTTGCCGGTGAGCGTCAAAAAAAGTATGCAATCAAATTGGGCTTTGCTAATGGAAAAATTCTGACGGGTGTTTATGCTTGTGATATTCCGCATTTTTCTGAGTTATATAATGACCTAAAATCTCGAAAATCTATTAACAAACCCAAACGTTTCCTCTATATTGGGCGATATGTGGAGGAAAAAGGGCTTGAAACACTTTGGAATGCGTTTATCAAACTACATGAATACAATCCCAACGATTGGGAATTGTGGTGCGCTGGCACGGGTGTTCTTCAAGCATCGTTTCCCAAGCATCCTAAAATCAAAGATTTAGGTTTCGTGCAACCATCACAAATGAAACAGCTTATTGCTGATACAAGCGTGTTGGTTTTGCCAAGTTATTTTGAGCCTTGGGGAGTTGTTGTTCATGAATTCGCCGCAGCTGGTTTTCCATTACTCTGCAGTCATGAAGTGGGTGCTGCCGAGCGCTTTTTAATTGCAGGCATAAACGGTTTTTCTTTTCCTCCAGGTGATGAGGCTGTGCTTATAGATTACTTGTATGCCTTCACTAAAATGAGCGATGAAGACTTCAAAGCCATGTCGGTAAGCAGTGTCGAACTCGCTAACCGATATAACCCCTCTGATTGGGCCGATCAGATAACAAACCTGCTATGATCGAAAAAAAGAAAATACTCATTTTTATCGATTGGTACTTGCCTGGATTCCGTGCTGGAGGCCCCGTTACTTCTTGTGCTGGACTTGTTGAGCATCTGGCAGGTGAATTTGACTTTTTTATTGTCTGTCGCGATACCGATTACACACGCGCTATTCCGTATTCGGAAATTACACCAAACTGTTGGGTAAATAGGGGTGATGGTGTTCACGTTTATTATGTATCGAAAGATCAATTGCGCGTGACTACTTTGCGCTCTATTTATAGTCAAATTAACCCCGACTTTATTTATCTCAACAGCCTGTTTTCTTTTTGGTTTACACTCGTTCCGCTATGGCTTTTGAGAGGTCGGCAAGCAAAGGTGATTCTTGCTGCACGCGGCATGTTGGCGCCATCTGCATTGGCTATCAAGAGATTTAAAAAGACCATCTTCTTACTTAATGCGCGTCTTTTTGGTCTTTTTAACAAGGTTGTGTTTCAAGCTTCATCAGCATCCGAAAGGGAAGATATTCGTGTTGTTTTTAGTAATAACGAAATACAAATAGCTCCCAATCTGCCTCGTAAAAAAGAACAATTAATTGCCATGGCTCAATCAGCTCCATTAGATGGGCTTCGGCTTGTTAATATTGCGCGTATTGCACCCGAGAAGAATCTTCTCGGGGCCTTGACAATTTTGAAAGCTATTCGAGCGAAAGTTAATTTTGAGTTTTACGGTCCTGTCTATAACCAATCGTATTGGTCTAAATGCCAAGCGGAAATAGCTTCCTTACCTGCTAATATTACGGTCAAATACCATGGAGCTATTGAGCCGCAAGATATTCCCGCCGTATTGAGTCAGCATCATTTTTTATTCATGCCCACACGTGGTGAGAATTTTGGGCATATCATCTATGAGAGTCTGAATTGCGGCACCCCCGTTATTATTAGTGATCGTACGCCCTGGAAGGATCTCAAAAACCAAGGGGCAGGCTGGGATATTCCTCTTGAAAATCAGCACCAATTTATTGAAGCAATTGAATCTTGCGCAACAATGAGTGCTAAGGAATATGAACAGCTGCGTGCTACTGCTCGACAAACGGCGCTTGAATTTATGAATAAAAGCGACGCCGTGGTTTTAAACAAAGCCCTGTTTTTATAGGTCTTTATTTTTCAAGAATTGCTTTGATATTAGGTTTAAAGTACAACGTGCTTTTCATGATTTTACCATCTGCACGATAAATCGGCTTCCCGTCTTCGTCAAGCTTGCTCATATTGCTGCGTTGTATTTCATCGAATATCTCTGCTATTTTATGTTGTAAGCCATGGGTGACAATGGTTCCAAAGAGGATATATAGTTTATCACCAAGCGCATCCGCGATTTCGGTCAAATCACCGTTCTTACAAGCTTCAAGATATTCTTCATTTTCCTCTTGCATCAGACGATGTCTTAATTCGTACATGCTAGCGGGTACTTCATGTGTTGGAGCCGTGTTTGTAGGAATGCCGAAGGTGGTATGAAAGGTTTCCACCATGGCGATTTTGTCTTTGAGTAAATGCATGTTTTTTTTGTTGCTAGATTTAAGGAATAACTTTGTAAACGACACCCGTGGCGAACACGGTGCCTATGATTTTTTGACCAATAACATAAATCTCGCCTTGTGAGTCGCGGCCCATGGCATTGATATGAAAGCCCGTTTCGTTTGTGCCCTTTTCACTGCAAAGTACATATTGCATGCTGTAATTCGCATGCTCCTCATCTAAATAAAACAAAGCGCCTTTCCAGTCTCCAAAAATGTATTTTCCTTTCAATGTTGGGATGGCCTTTCCTCGATACAAATAACCCCCAATCACACAATAACCAATAGTTCGGTTGTATTCGGCTAAAGGCGGCGTTAATCCTGCCGTTTTACAATCGGAAGCGGGATTGAAACAATGCATCGCCTCTTGAATGCGCCAACCGTAATTTTTACCCTTTTCAATTTTGTCAATTTCTTCATAGGTATTCTGCCCTACATCACCACACCACAAGTCACCGGTGCTTTCATCAAAGGAGAACTTCCAGGGATTTCGCAAGCCATAAGCCCAAATCTCAGGCTTTGCATTTTTGTCCTTCACGAAAGGATTATCGGCAGGCACTTGATACGGCGCTTGGCCATCGATATCGATACGTAAAATTTTTCCAAGCCATGTAGCCAGGTTTTGAGCATTGCCTCCGATGCCATGTTGATCGCCAGCTCCACCGCCGTCGCCGAGACCGAGGTATAAATAGCCATCCAAACCAAAGGCGAGTTGCCCGCCATTGTGGTTCGATTCAGGTTCTGGAACCTCAAGAATAACACGCTCTGACAAGGGGTCAGCGAAGCTGCTTCCCGCTTTGCATCGAAACTCGGACAATACACCTTTGTGATCAAAACCAGGGGCTTTGAAGGGGGCGCTGTAGTAAACAAAGAAACGGCCGTTTGACTTATAATCAGGATGAAACACAAGTCCTAAAAGGCCTTTCTCAGAATACGCGGCATTGCCTGCATCAATCTTCTTTGTAAGATCTAAAAAACTAGTCTTCCAAACACTATCTCCTGCAAGAATCCGGATTTTTCCGCCTTGCTCTATAACATATAAACGGCCTTTACCATCGTTTGGCACAGCCATACCAATCGGCCCCCGCAGCTTGTCTGCCACCTTTTTTAAATGAACAGAAACGGGTTGAGCGCTTGTACATTCAAATGAAAAAGACAAAATCACAGAGGATAATGCAAGAAGCCGCACGATATCCTTTATTCTTGACTTAAATCGCTCCATGGCCTTGTTGAATTTGATATACAAAAGTACATTTATTATGGAAAAGGGTAGGGTTTAAATGAAATAGCGCGTGCCGTTTTAATCCTTGTTTTTGTTAGTAAATTTGAAGACGATTGCACGAACAGCGAAGGTCAAATTGTTATCTTTGCTAAAACTCTTTTTATGGATTTGAAAGTTTTAAAGAACAAGCCATCCTGGCCTTTTGAAACAATTGGTGTGGCCATTGCATTTTCGCCGCGACTAGAGATGCTTTTAGCGGAGGCAAAGCGTTTGTCAGAACTCTTTTCAGCAAAGTTAATATTGATTCATGTTGGAAAGAAATCGGCTTCCTTGGAGGCGGATTTGCAAGTAATCATTACCAAGCTTGGCTTTATTGAGGGCACCTATACTCCCATTTGGAAAGAGGGACACCCCGTGGATACTATTCTCCATGTTTGCAAAGACAATGCAGTTGATCTGCTCATTGCCGGTGCTGTAGAGCGTGAAAGCATGCTGCGTTTTTACATTGGCTCGGTATCGCGCGAAATTTGCCGTAAAGCAAAATGTTCGGTGCTTATGTTAACAGAGCCATCCATTGCCGGAACGGTCTTTAAAAACATTGTGGTGAATGGTGTTGAGCATCCTAAAACGCGTCACACGCTGGGTACGGTGTTGTACTTTGCACAAAAAGAGAAAGCAGATCGTGTGACTTTGGTTCGCGAAATCCACATGCCTGCAATGGCTATGAGTTCGGCCGAGTCGGGCACCGAAGCTGATAAATTGAAACAAGAACTGATAGAGGAGGAGACAGCTGGTCTTCACGACCTCTTACAACAGGTTGATTCTGGGACCATGAAAATAGGAGTGGAGTCGGTATTTGGAAAAACGGGGCATGCCATTGCGAGCTATGCCAAACAACAGGGGGCTGATTTGTTGGTGATCAACTCGACAGACCACCACCTTACAATCTTAGATCGTTTATTTACCCACGATATTGAATTTATTTTAGCCGACTTGCCGTGCAATCTTCTCATTGTGCACAGCAGGGTTGAAGGTGAACTGAACAAACTATCCCACTAAAAAGCATGTCCAGTTTAAATCATACCGATTTAATGATGCTGCTTTTGGCTATCAGCGCAATGCTTCTTTTATCGAGAGCAGCTGCAGAGATAGCCATGCGGTTTAAAATGCCTGGTGTTATCGGGGAAATCCTGGTGGGTATTGTTCTTGGCCCAACTATTTTGGGATCCTTCTTTCCGGATTTATCAAAAGCAATCTTCCCTCAAGAAGGACAATCCGCAATCGCTTTAGATGGTATTGTCAAGATTTCCGTGGTTATGCTTCTCTTTGTTGCCGGCCTCGAAGTGCAAATTCCATTGGTTCTGAAGCAAGGTCGATTGGCTGTTTACACAAGTCTCACAAGCATGTTATTTCCATTTGTTACTGGTTTTGCGGTGGCTTGGTTTTTTCCTGAGTTTTTTTTGGTGAGTGATGGCGAAAGCAAATTGCTATTCGCCTTGTTTTTAGGCACTGCCTTAGCTATTTCGGCCCTTCCTGTAATTGCTCGAATTTTGATGGATTTAAAAATTATGCGCACGCAAGTTGGCATGCTCATTATGGCTTCAGCGATGTTCAACGATCTTGTTGGATGGCTCATCTTTTCCTTTATTCTCAGCATGATGGGCAAGGATCCTAGTCGAATGAATGTGGGGTATAGCATTCTCCTAATTCTTGGTTTCGGTTTATTTATGCTGATTATTGGTAAACGAATTATTGATCGCGCATTGCCTTGGATTCAAACAAAACTGAGTTGGCCTGGAGGTGTTCTTTCAATTTGTTTGGGCGTATGCTTCCTCTTCGCTGCCATCACCGAGTCGATGCATATTCATGCTATACTGGGTGCTTTCATTGCGGGTATTGCCTTTGGTGATTCTGTTAACTTACATGAAAGAGCCCGCGAGATCATTCACCAATTTGTAACAAATATTTTCGCTCCTTTATTTTTTGTCTCTATTGGCTTGAAGTTAAACTTCCTTGCCTACTTCGACATCTGGATGGTGCTTGTTGTTTTAGTGCTCGCCTTTGTTGGCAAGGTAGCTGGAGCAAGTATCGGTGCATATTGGGGTGGCTTATCGCGAAGAAACTCTTTGGCGGTAGGATTTGGAATGAATGCGCGCGGGGTGATGGAAATTATTCTCGCAACCCTCGCATTAAATGCAGGTCTTATAGGTGAAAAAATGTTTGTAGCCTTGGTTGTAATGGCTTTAGTTACGAGTCTAACGAGCGGACCTTTGATGAAGCGTTTTATTGATTAATTTATTAGCAAGAACGAATGTTAGGACTTAAATTACCAACTGATCCGCGCTGGGTGGATATTGCTGAGTCGAATCTCCCAGAGATTCTCACCGATCATGCCTACTGTGAGCAGAAAGCCGCCTCTACAGCTATTTCCTTACTAATTAAATACCCTGAGTGCTCCGATCTTGTTTCTGCCATGATAGACTTGGCTCGGGAAGAAATGGAGCACTTTCAACGCGTTCATAACTTGATTCTTCAACGCGGATGGATTCTTGGGCGGGAGCGAAAGGATGATTATGTAAACGAGCTCTACAAATTTGTTAGGTCTGGGTTTCAGCATCACATTGTGCTTGTTGATCGCCTGTTGTTTTCTGCGATGGTAGAAGCGAGAAGCTGCGAGCGTTTTAGGATACTTTCTGAAAATATTAAAGATCAAGAGCTAGCCGCCTTTTATAAAGAATTAATGATTTCAGAAGCTGGACACTATACCCTTTTTATTGGATTTGCTCGTAAATATGCCAATGGTGTTGATGTTGATCAACGCTGGAAGGAGTTCTTATCGTATGAAGCAGATCTGATTAGCCAATATGGTAAAAAGGAAACCATACATGGCTAAGCTTTATTAAAACGTCTTTTTCTAAATTTATTTATCCTTTTCAGCGACCATGTCTGGTTATTATCTAGATATAATTCTCCCAATCGCACTGCCGCGTATATTCACATATGCCTTGCCAGCGGCATTGATTGCAGAAGCAGAAGTAGGAAAGCGAGCAGTGGTTCAGTTTGGAAAGAAGAAGCTGTATTCGGGAATCGTTTTTAAAGTACATCAAAACAAGCCTGCTTATGATGTAAAGGATATACTGTCCTTTTTGGATGAAGCTCCGATAGTACACGGGAAGCAATTCGATTTTTGGAGCTGGATGTCGGGTTATTACCTCTGCAGCATGGGCGAGGTGATGTCATCAGCCTTGCCATCGGGATTAAAATTAGCGAGTGAGACAATGATCCGGCTAAACGCGAATCATCCGGAGCTAAAAGATAAAGATACTTCAGTGCCGCTCGCCTTGCCTAATCGGGAGCAAGAGATTGTTGAACAATTAATAATTAAAAACAGAATTTCACTAGTGGAGCTTGGGGATTTGCTCAAACGTAGCAACATATTCCCAACCGTGCGGATATTGATGGATAAAGGACTTGTCAGCATCGATGAAACACTTATTGAGAAGTTCCGCGATAAAAAAGAGATTTACATATCCCTCTCTGATCAGTCCAAAGACGAGATTTGGTTGCGGAGTCAATTCGATAAGCTCGAGAAGCGTTCGCCCAAACAGCTTAACCTGCTCATGCAGTTTTTAAAAATAAGCATGGATGAGAAGGAATCCGAGATTCAGCGTTCCCGATTGCTTGCAATCGACAAAGGTGCTGCGCCTGCTTTGGCTTCTTTGATTAAGAAAGCTATTTTAAGCCAACAAGAACGTGTCGTAGGGCGGCTTGGTAACTTTGAAGCGCTTCCTGTTTCTGATGGCATTGTGTATTCAGAAGAGCAAAAGCGTGCAATTGGTGAAATTGAATCGGCTTTTGAGAAACACGATGTTACGCTATTGCATGGTGTCACGTCGAGTGGTAAAACGGAAGTCTATATTCATTTCATTGAAAAGGCTTTGCAAGCAGGAAAACAAGTCCTGTATCTATTGCCTGAGATTGCTCTTACATCTCAACTCATTCGGCGGTTGCAGAAGCATTTTGGCAACAAAGTTGGGGTTTATCATTCTCGTTTTAGCAGTAATGAACGTGTAGAGCTTTGGAATAATGTGTTGCGTGGCCATGCTGATCCGAATCATTACCAAGTTATTCTTGGGGCCCGGTCAGCGCTTTTTTTACCCTACAACAATCTAGGACTGATTATCGTTGATGAAGAACACGAGCAGTCCTTCAAGCAACAAACACCAAGTCCGCGTTATCAGGCAAGGGATGCATCCATTGTATTAGCTAAACAACATGGAGCAAAAACACTCTTAGGATCGGCCACACCTTCTGTCGAGAGCTATTTCAATGCGGTGGCAGGTAAGTTTGGTTTAGTCTCGATGCCTTTGCGCTATGGGGGTATGGAAATGCCTGAAATTTGCGTAGTTGACTTAAAAGAGGCCAGCCGTAAGAAGCTCATGCATACTCATTTTTCGCAATATTTATTAGATGCGATACAAGCTGCTTTGGATGCAAAAGAACAAGTGATCTTGTTTCAGAATCGCAGAGGATTTGCACCTTACCTTGAATGTCCTAGCTGCGATTGGAGTCCAAGCTGCATCAACTGCGATGTAACCTTGGTTTACCACAAACAGTCAAATCGATTGCGTTGTCACTATTGCGGATTTCAACAGGAACTGCCATCATCATGTCCTGCTTGCAGCGACCCAGCAATAAAGATGATGGGCTTTGGTACCGAAAAAATAGAAGAGGATTTAGCTTTGTTTTTTCCGAAAGCGAAAATAGGCCGATTGGATATTGATACCGCTCGTTCTCGCGAGTCCTTTCACAACATAATTTACGATTTCGAAAAACGCAAGACCGATATACTGGTAGGAACTCAAATGGTTACTAAAGGCTTGGACTTTGATCATGTTAGTACAGTCGGCATTATGAATGCCGACAGCATGCTCAAGCATCCTGATTTTAGGGCTTGTGAGCGTAGTTTCCAACTGATGGCTCAAGTAAGCGGCCGAAGCGGAAGGCGCAATCGAAGGGGTAAGGTTATTATCCAAGCTTTTCAGGCGTATCATCCGGTGATCAATCAAGTCATGGCCAACGATTATCATGCTTTTTACACGCAGGAAATTAGTGAGCGTGATCGTTTTGCATTTCCGCCTTTTGTTCGCTTGGCTGAATTGTCGCTGCGGCATGCGGATGCGCGATTTTTAGAGCATGCGGCAAACGAGCTTGTCGAAGAGCTTCGTTTGAATTTGGTTGGACAAGATATCCTTGGGCCTCAAGCACCGGTCATTAGTCGTGTTCGGAATCTATTTATCCAAAATATATTAATCAAGTTTAAACGCGATAATCATCTTCAGACCTACAAATCTGTATTGGAGCAAACGATCCTTCGATTTAAAGGCCTTGAGGCAAATCGAGCCTTGCTTATTCAAATTGATGTTGATCCTTTATAAACAAAATCGAAATCCTTCTTTTTTTTAATACAAATCATGAAGAAACTATTCCTTATTTCCGCTGTATTATTGAGCTTGGTTTCTTGTTCTCGGGTGCCTATAACAGGACGACACCAAGTGAATATGTTGCCTGAGAATCTGCTGGTGGGTATGAGCATTACCAACTACCATACTTTTTTAACCCAACACCCAGCTGCTCCTGCAACAGCTACAGATGCTCAACTCGTTAAAACTGTTGGTCAGCGAATGGCAACAGCGGTGTCCATTTACATGCGCCAACAGAAAAAATACAAACGGATCAAAGATTATAAATGGGAATATAACTTGGTTAATGACCCAACCGTGAATGCGTGGTGTATGCCTGGCGGCAAGGTGGTTGTTTATTCAGGTATAATGCCGCTTACTCAAGGTGAAGCTGGTTTAGCGGTCGTGATGGGACACGAGATAGCGCACGCCATTGCACGCCACGGTAACGAACGCATGAGTCAAATACTGCTGGTTAATATGGGCGCTATTGGACTTGCTGTTGCGATGGCTGAAAAGCCGCAGCAAACCAACGATATTTATAATGCGGCGTATGGTATTGGTTCAAATTTAGGCCTTTTGGCTTTTTCACGACTGCATGAGTCGGAGGCCGACAAGCTTGGACTCGTATTTATGGCAATGGCTGGTTATAATCCAGAGGAAGCTATCGCTTTTTGGCGACGCATGGCTAAGCAAGGTGGCCCAAAACCACCAGAGTGGCTAAGTACGCATCCAAGCGATGAAACCCGCATTAAAGCAATAGAGGCATTTTTGCCAGAGGCCAAGAAGTACTATAAAAGCAGATAATGCTTTAACTTGCTTTTTTATCGGATGCCGATACACTTGCGAAATCGGAGAACCTCCGAAGCAATTTGTCGAAAACAAAATGCTGAACAACCAAGAAATCTTGATTGTTTAAATACCCGAACATACGATCGGGGTCATACTTGAAATTGCCTTTGTCATCAGCAAAAGAGAGGGAGCGCTCATTGATTGCCATCCCATAGAAAACAAGGTCGGTTTTAGTTCCTTTTTTATCAATCACTTGCATAAAGCAGAGCGGTTGGCTATGTAAAATACTGTCTCTTTTTTCAGGCTTCATGCCATTTACAACCAGTTCATATTGGATGTTGGTGAATCCTGTAAGATATGCTCTTAAAGCTAATGAATCAACGTGTAAAGTAGGGGTTATGTGTTTAATCGGTCCGGCTTGACTGAGCTCATGCGTCGTGCAATTTAAATGGAAGGATTGCTCGGCTGAATCTACATAAACGACTTGAACAGAGGCGATTTCGTCGGGTGTGTATTTAAAAATGCTCCTCGTTTTCCATTGGCGTATATCGGTGAAGTAGCGTGTTGTGAGATAGCCATTGAGTCCTGGAAGAAACATGACAAAAGGAGTAGAGGAGTTCTCTATAAGCATGAAGGTGCCCAGTTGATCTTGCGTGGCGCCTCCCACATAGTAGGTTTTGTTGAGCTCACCTTTCACATAGATCTCTACTTTGGTTCCTTGTGCAGCCATGTTTTTTATAACGTTGGCACATGCTGCCTTTGCTACAGGATTCTTAACCTGCAAACGAAGCATGGTGTAAAGTATCGTGTTTACCGCTTCTTGGCGTGCTGGAAAAGAGTCATTAACAAGCCAGCCTTGTGCGCTTCTTGTGATAGTAACGCTTTTGCCTGTTTTATCGGCTAGGAAAATTTTATCAACGGCAGCTGAATCTTGGATTGCAAAATCTTTTAATTCTTCGCGTATCGTGCCATAGCGTTTAGTATATATTAGAACAGCTGCAATAACTACAAAAAGCAGCACTACTAAAAATAGAATTCGATTCTTGTTTTTCATTTAACGCTATGTTATACTCCGTATTTTTTCTTTCTAAGGAAGAACTGAACTAGTCCTAGTAGGATGAGTAGCAGCACTGGGCCAGCTGTATTGGTAATCTGCCAATATAATTTCTCGTTCTCCATTTTTGTCTTGTCAAGCAGGCGCAGCTTGAGTTCCTTGGCTCTTAGCTCAATGAGGTTAGAGTCGTCGCAAAGGTAATCGATACAGTTGAGCATGAAATTCTTGTTGCCAAACTGCTGCTTGGTGTATGAATCGTAACCCAAAGGAAAGATCCGCCCAGCTGATCGCTTCACATCATTCATTGCTACATCTCCATCAGAAACAACAATCATCTTATTAGAGATACTTTTGTTCTTAAAACCAATGCGGTAATTTTGCAATTCAAGCGGTACGCGGTTAGTAAACACCGATCGAAACTCCCCTTCAAGCAATACCGATACGATTTGCCCATGCTTATTATACTGCTCTATCACGGGCCGCTCTTGAGCTACAGAAAGGCTTATTCGTGCTGGTGTAAAAACGGTTTTGGTGTATTGAGAGCTACTTAGCAGAATGGTTTTTTTAATGCTTTTTGCACCAACGGTGTCAATACTGCTTGCAAATTTTAACAAAATAGCATTCAAGCTGCGAACAATAGGGTGCGTGTTTTCAGGGAAGGATACAGGGAAGTAAACCCATGGTCGCAGTTCCGTATGTGGTTGGTTGCCTGTCACTCCGGTGACCATCGGAATAGGACTGCATTTGAGATCCAAAACCATATTCGGGTTGATGCGTACCCCATAATTAAACAACTGATCTTCGAGGTTAAGTGGCTGTTCAATTGCAATGGTTGTTGGAGCATCTTTCAAACTATCCATGGAAGCAGCCATTCCGTCGATCATCCATAACACGCGACCGCCACGCATCACGAATTGGTCAACCAAAAACTTCTCCTGCTCTTGAAAAGGCAATGTGGGTTTAGCAACGATCAGCACATCGTATGATGACAAGGAGCTTACCAACGAATCCTTTTCTAGCTTTCCGCTTATCGTCATTCGATCCAGGTCATAGTTGGCTTTTAAAGTTGTGGTTAAATCGTAAAATAGGATCGAGTCTGGCTCGCCGTGTCCGATATCGAAAGCGATTCGTGGCTTTTTTTGACGCGTCAACTGTCTAATTCCATTCGCCAATTCGTACTCTAAAGACTCGATGGAATTATTAAGCATCTCATCGGGACCTGCTCCGAGTCGGTTTTTTAACAACTGAATCGGATAATCCCGGTTGATGTAGGTCATGATTGCACCAGGGAAAATTATTTTTGAGGAAACCGCATCGCCCTCTTTCGTTTCTAAATTGGTTGGCTGCAAGCCTTTGTCAGCCAGCTGATTGTAAATCTGGTTCCGTTCTTTTTCGTTGGCTCCTACCGAAGGGTTAATAAATTCATATTCAATGTTACCATTGGCATATACGCGAAACTCATCAAGCATCTCGCGCGTTGAGTTGCGTAATTTCTTAAAACCAGCCGGAAATTCACCTTCCAGATAAACCTTTACATACACCACATCATGCAGATTCGACAGAAGGTCTTTAGTGGTTGGGGAAAGTGAATACCGCTTCTCCGCCGTTAGGTCAAAGCGTGTGAAAAGGAAGGATGCTATTATATTGGTCAATAACAAAATCGCAATCAGCGCTGAGAAGCGGATCAGATCTTGTCGTTTATTTAGTCTGTTGTTCGAGGCCATGCTAGAGGGAGGTTACCAGGTGCGACTTCTAATCTTAAGGTGAGTTAATAAAAGGAAGAAGCTGGAGATACTTAGGAAATATACTAAATCGCGTGTGTCTAACACTCCACGACTCATCGAAATATAATGTGCTTGCATCCCCACTTGCTGCAGAAGCATGTCTACCTTTCCAAACAAGGCTAAGGAGCTGAGGGAGTCGAAGCCTAGAAAGAGAAAAAAACAAAGGAACAGAGAAAGGATGAAGGAGATAATTTGACTGTCGCTTAGGCAAGAGGCAAAAAGTCCAACAGCAACATATCCCGCCGCAAGAAAAAGCAATCCAATGTAGGAGCCCCACATTGCTCCCGTATCAACATTGCCAACAGGACTCGCCAACAGATGAATTGAAATGTAATAGAGCAGGGTAGGAAGAAGCGCCATTGCCACCAGCGTGAGTCCTGCAAAATATTTTGCAAGAATAATTTGCAAATCGGTAAGCGGCCGAGTGAGTAGAAGCTCGATAGTACCCGATTTTTTCTCTTCCGAAAACATCTTCATGGTAACGGCTGGAATTAAAAACATAAACACCCACGGAGCCAACAAAAACAAACCGTCGAGGGTTGCGAAGCCATTGTCAGGGATGTTGAAATCGGTGGCCGGGAAGACCCACAGAAAAAGACCAATCGTTAACAAGAAAACGATGATAACCAGGTAGCCAATCAAAGAGCTCAAGAAGCCGCGCAATTCTTTTTTATATAAGCTAAACATTGTTTTTGTCTTTAAAATAGATAGTTAATCGGCTACTATTGTTGTAAGCGCTTGAGCTTTGCCTTGGAATAATGTTTTGACATATTTCCAAGTTCTCTCAAACAATTCCGTCTTTCTATACGCATTCAAATCGTCTTCGCTGTCCCAAAAACTTAGTGTAATAAAGACGTCATCCTTGCTGCGAAGCAGTTCTAAGTGCCTACATCCGTGTTGTGCTAGAATGAACGGTTTTGCATCCGAATAGGCTTTGATGAAGGCATCCGCATGCACCGGTTGAATGGGTAGTATAACCAGTCTTTTAATCATGGAATTCAATTCGAATCGGATCCCTGTATTTAAGCCCCATTAAACCTCCCGCATTGCCTCTGTTGATACCTATTTCTAAAAGATTGAGGGTGTTGAAGAAGGCCATCATATCGCCACGGTCAACATCGTTGTAGTTCTTGCTGATTGTAGTAATGTTATAGGTAAATTTACGCATGTAGAGGGTGAACGGGCGACCTTTTCCTACCTCATCAAAAATTTGTCGGCTGATGTTCGTGATGGCATTATCAAAAGCGTCCATGTAAACGATATTCCCATTCAGTAAATTCGAATCATAAGATGGCTTGGTCATAACGCTTCGAATCAAGCCGTCTCGCGTTTTTCCTAGGCTACTAAGTGGACTTCCACTTGCTAAAGCAAGAGCAGGTTTCATAAAAATATCGAGCATCGGAAAAGACGAATTAACCTGCTCTCCCAACTCAACAATGGTAACTTTTTCGTCTTCCATGATCAATGAAAAAATACCGTTGTCTGTACCAATGAAATAATGCCCGCGGTATAAAACAGCCAAGTACTTGCCTTGTGCCTCGGGCACCGAACCAACACCAATTAAATGCACGGTGCCCTTTGGAAAATGATGAAAGGAGTTGGCGAGCACAAATGCCGTTTTTATATAGTCGTATCGTGGAATATCATGCGTAATATCAACCAATCTAACCTCAGGGAGGGCAGACAGGATTTCACCTTTTAATAAGGGGAGGTAGAAGTCAGTTGTACCCCAATCGGTGGTTAATGTGATGATCATCGCCTTAATTTCTGCCGACGAAGATACATATTGCAAGAAAATACTTGATGAAGAACAAATAACTTGTTAACAAGAGTCATTAAACTTCTTGATAAATCGGGCCACGAACAATGCAAAAAGAGTTGGAAAAAGTGTTTCTTTGTACACGTCCCGAAACAGCATATTTTAGGCTAATTTCAATTAAATACAAGCCCCTTGAGAGAAATAGTCATCCCCATCGAAAACATCGACCCCATTGCCTTTTTTGGCGTGAATGATGCAAACCTAGAAGTGCTCCGAAAGTATTTTCCGACGCTTAAAATGGTGGCACGAGGCAGCGAAATCAAAGTGAGCGGCGACGAAGTGTTGCTTTCCACCTTTCGCTTGCGTGTAAATCAGCTTGCTGAATATTACCATAAACACAACAATCTCAACGAAGAAATCGTGGAGGTGCTCTTAGCTGGTAAAGGTGATTCTGCGAGCAAAGAGCAAGCTACAAATAGCGATGTGCTTGTTTATGGTCAGAACGGCATACAGGTGCGCGCTCGGTCGGCTAATCAAAAACGAATGGTGGAGAGTTCTGAAAAGAACGGGATCGTGTTTGCCATCGGTCCAGCTGGTACAGGCAAAACCTATACAGCAGTCGCACTTGCGGTGCGCGCACTTAAAAAACAAGAAATCCGGCGTATCGTATTAACTCGTCCTGCCGTTGAAGCGGGCGAGAATCTCGGATTTCTTCCGGGCGATTTAAAAGAGAAAATAGATCCTTATCTACGCCCACTTTACGATGCCCTGAACGACATGATTCCCGCTGAGAAAGTGCGTAAGTATATCGAAGATGGTGTGATCGAGATTGCCCCATTGGCCTTCATGCGTGGTCGAACCTTAGATAACGCCTTCGTTATTCTGGATGAAGCTCAAAACACCACCGAGAGTCAGCTGAAAATGTTTCTTACTCGAATGGGGCCCAATGCGCGATTCATAGTCACTGGCGACATAACACAAATCGATCTGCCTCGCAACATGCCTTCCGGACTTATAAAAGCCGCTCAAATATTAGCGAACATCAAAGGCATTGATTTTATTTATCTCGATTCGGCGGATGTTGTGCGCCACAAACTCGTGAAGGAAATTATCGAGGCTTATGAAGTGAATTCAAACAAAAATAAAGAAACGGATACAAAATGAAAGCCTTGACGCATACGGATTTCCAATTTCCAGGCCGCAAAAGCCTTTACCACGGAAAAGTCCGTGATGTTTATACAATCGAAGGAAATGTCCTAGTGATGGTGGCAACCGATCGAATATCAGCCTTCGATGTCGTTCTGCCAGAAGGTATTCCTTTTAAAGGTCAGATCTTGAATACCATCGCTCAACATTTTTTGAATGCCACACGCGATATCGTTCCTAATTGGCTTGTCGCCTCGCCAGATCCCTGTGTGTCTGTTGGTTTAGCATGCGCTCCATACAAAGTGGAGATGGTTATTCGCGGCTATCTCTGTGGCCATGCTTGGCGCGAATACAAAGCCGGCAAACGTCTTCTTTGCGGTGTTGAAATGCCCGATGGCATGAAAGAAAACGATCGATTTCCTACGCCAATCATCACGCCTTCAACCAAAGCGAGTGAAGGGCACGATGAAGATATTTCGCGCGAAGAAATCATTCGCCAAGGACTCGTTTCTGAAGCCGAATATAGCCAGCTCGAACACTACACGCGTGCTCTTTTTCAGCGGGGCACAGAAATGGCTGCATCGCAAGGCCTTATCCTCGCGGATACGAAATATGAATTCGGCAACCTGGATGGACAAATCTATCTAATTGACGAAATTCACACACCCGATTCATCGCGTTATTTTTATGCCGATGGATATGCCGAACGCCAAACTCAGGGCCAAGCGCAGAAACAATTGAGCAAGGAGTTCGTTCGTGAATGGCTTATGGAAAATGGCTTTCAAGGAAAAGATGGACAACGGGTGCCAGTCATGACACCAACCGTGGTTGAAGGTATTTCGCGCAGATATATCGAGCTTTTTGAAAAGATCACCGGGGCTACTTTTGAGCCGGCTTCAGGCGATATCGACCAGCGTATTCTTGCTAATGTCAAGGATTGCCTCGCTTCCTTGGAACGCTAATATTCTAAGGCTTCCGATAATTTATCAACAAGGTCTTTGAGACCTTGCTCTTTTCCTTAACTTTACCCGTACACAAAGGTATTTTCTTTTAGAATCAACATGCAATTTTCCCATCTTCACGTTCATACTCAATATTCCTTGCTTGATG